>DASTDX010000059.1:0-6201 GCA_035710145.1 Allosphingosinicella sp. | reverse complement strand
AGGAGGGACGGACGGTCGTTCTTCAGTGCCGCAGCGGCGGACGGTCGGGACTGGCGCTCGACAAATGCAGTGCCGCGAAGGCGGCGATCGACACCCATCTGGCGGGAGGGCTCCAAGCGTGGAAGCGCGCCGGCCTGCCGGTCGTGCGCGGCTGACCCCCTGAAAAGGGGTGAGGGAGGGAAAGCTTGATGGCACGCCGTCTCTGGATGGCCGTCGGCCTGCTGGCGCTGGCCAGCTGCGGCGGAGGTGAAGAGAGCCAGCCGAAAGAGGCCGCCGCGGCTCGCGGTCAACGACTGGTCGTCAGCCAGTCGGTGATTCCCGAGACCAAGGCGGTCGCGGGCGAGGTCGCGACTCGCGAGCAGGCCGAGGCGCTTGCCCGAATTCCGGGTATCCTCACCGAGATGCGAGTACGCGAAGGCGATGTGGTCGCCAGGGGGCAGCGCATCGGCATGGTGGTCGACAGCCGGATCG
Organism: Allosphingosinicella sp.; assembly: GCA_035710145.1. Classification (GTDB taxonomy): domain Bacteria; phylum Pseudomonadota; class Alphaproteobacteria; order Sphingomonadales; family Sphingomonadaceae; genus Allosphingosinicella. Next base: position 5,730 of record DASTDX010000059.1, on the reverse strand, counting down.
GCTTCGAAACCAGTGCCTATGGCGCTCAGGCCGCAGCCGCCGCCGCCGAAGCAGCGAGGGCGCGTGCCGAGCTTCGGCGCACCGAATATCTCTACCGGAACGGCGTTTATGCCAAGGCGCGGCTGGAGTCGGTGCAGGCGGCCTCCCGGGCTGCTGATGCCCAGGTCGCCGCCGCTCGCGCCCAGCAATCGGCGAGTGCCTCGGTCGCCGGCCAGGGCGCCATTCTGGCACCGGCAAGCGGGCGGGTGCTCCGCGCCGACGTTCCGGCCGGTTCGGTCGTCGCGCCAGGCGTATCGGTAGCGACGATCACCGCCGGTCCGCCGGTGCTCAGACTCGAGCTTCCCCAGTCGCTCGCGCGACGGGTTCGGCCCGGGGCGCGCGTGCAGATCGGCGACGAAGAAGGCCTCGGCGGGGGAACCGGTCGGATCGTGCAGGTCTATCCTTCGGTGAGCGGCGGACGGGTCACTGCCGATGCCGAAGTCCCAGGGCTCACCACCGAGCTGGTCGGACGCCGGGTGAGTGTCCTGGTCGAGGCGGGAAGCCGCTCCGCCATCGTCGTTCCCAAGCGCTTCGTCGCCACCCGTTACGGCATCGACTATGTCGACCTGGTTGGCCGGGGCGGTGGCGTTGCGACCATTCCGGTCCAGACCGCGCCAGTGGCCGATCCGGACCGGATCGAGATCCTGTCCGGAGTCTCGGCCGGGGACGTGCTCCTCGCGCCGGGCCCGGCGCGATGAACCTGGGAATCTCCGGCCGCCTCACCCGGGCAACCGTCCAATCACCCCTGACGCCGCTCTTCCTGTTCGCGGCGATCGCCCTCGGGCTGATCGCCTTGTTCTCGATCCCGCGCGAGGAAGAGCCGCAGATCAGCGTCCCGATGGTCGACATTCGAGTCGCCGCACCTGGTCTTGCCGCGGGCGACGTGGTCGAGCTTGCCGCCAAGCCGCTCGAGGCGATCGTGCGCAGCGTTGATGGAGTCGAGCATGTTTACACTCAGGCCGAAGATGACGGGATGCTCGTCACGGCACGCTTCCTGGTCGGGTCGGACCCGGACGACGCGGCGATCCGGATCCAGGAAAAACTGCGCGCCAACATGGACCGGATCCCGGTCGGCATCCCGGAACCGCTGGTGACCGTGCGCGGGATCAGCGATGTTCCGATCGTGGTGCTGACGCTCACACCTGAGCCAGGCACGGCGAGCCGCTGGACCGACAGGGCCTTATACGACATCGCGCTTCAGCTCAGGAGCGAGATCGCCAAGGTGGATGATGTCGGTCTGACCTTCATCGTCGGCGGCCGGCCGGACGAAATCCAGGTTGCGCCGGACCCGGCCCGTCTCTCGCTTCACCGCGTCCCGCTCGGTGCGCTCGTCGACACCGTCTCGCAGGCCAACCGTGCGTTTCCGGTGGGCAATGTCCGGGAGGGCGGTCGAGCGGTCACCGTCACCGCCGGGAGAACGCTGGAAAGCGCCGACCATGTCGGCCTGCTCACTGTCCGATCGGTGACCGGCTCGCCGGTTTATGTTCGCGACGTCGCCGACGTGTCGCAGCGGCCGCGGGAGGATCAGGCGAGGGTGTCGCGCTGGGCCCGCGACGACGGGAACTGGCATCAGGCGCCGGCGGTCAGCCTCGCGATCGCCAAGCGCGCCGGCGCCAACGCCGTCACCGTGTCGGAGCGGGTGATCGAGAAGGCCCATAGCCTCGAGGGCTCGCTCATACCGGCCGGACTGCGCGTCGCCGTGACTCGGGACTATGGGGAAAGCGCCAATGAAAAGGCCAATGAGCTGCTTTTCCACCTGGCGCTCGCCACCGTCTCGATCGTCGCTCTGATCGGCTTCGCCATCGGCTGGCGCGAAGCGGGCGTCACGGCGATCGTCATCCCGACCACCATCCTCCTGACGCTCTTTGCCTCCAACCTGATGGGCTACACCATCAACCGGGTGAGCCTGTTCGCCCTCATCTTTTCGATCGGTATCCTCGTCGACGACGCCATCGTGGTGATCGAGAACATCGCTCGGCACTGGGCCATGGACGACGGGCGAAGCCGTATCGAGGCGGCGGTCCAGGCCGTGGCCGAGGTCGGCAATCCGACCATCGTCGCCACCCTGACGGTGGTCGCGGCTCTGCTGCCGATGCTCTTCGTGTCCGGATTGATGGGCCCCTATATGGCCCCGATTCCGATCAACGCGTCCGCGGCGATGATCTTCTCCTTCTTCGTCGCCGTGGTCATCGCTCCCTGGTTGATGGTGAGGTTCGCCCGCAAGGCGCTCGCCACGGGCCACGGCCATGCCGAGACGGGCGGCAAGCTCGGAGCGCTCTATGCGAAGGTCGCGGCTCGGGTGATCCGGAGCCGAGGAACCGCGCGCAATTTCCTGATCGGCGTCGGGCTGGCGACGTTGCTCGCCATGTCGATGTTCTACTTCAAAGCGGTCACCGTGAAGCTCCTTCCCTTCGACAACAAATCGGAGGTTCAACTGGTAATCGATCTCCCCGAAGGGACGAGCCTGGAAGCCACCGGGCGAGTCGCGGAGGAAGTGGCGGCGGTCGTTCGCACCCTGCCCGAAGCGTCCGCGATGGAGGTTTACGTCGGGACGGCTGCGCCGTTCAATTTTAACGGCCTCGTTCGCCATTATTTCCTGCGCGACCGCCCGGAGCAAGGCGACGTCATGGTGACGCTCCTCCCGAAAGGCGAACGCGACCGTTCGAGCCACGAGATCGCGCTGATCCTGCGCGAGCGCCTGAGCGCTCTCCGGCTGCCCCCGGGCGGTTCGGTCAAGGTGGTCGAGACTCCCCCCGGTCCGCCCGTCCTGGCCACGCTGATCGCCGAGATCTACGGCCCAGACGCCGAGACTCGCCGGGCCACCGCGCTCGAGGTGCAACGGCTGTTTGCCTCGGTGCCGTTCATCGTCGACATCGACAACAGCTTCGGCCAGCCCCGTCCTCGCCTGCGGCTGATCCCGGACCGCGAGCGCCTCGAATATTACGGCCTTTCGGAGCGCGAAATGTTCGACTCGATCGGCATGCTGCTGGGCAATCGCACCGTCGGCTACGCCCCTCGCGGCGACGGTCGTCCGCCGCTCCCGATTACGCTGTCGCTTCCCCAGTCGTCCCGGCGGTGGACGGAGTCGCTCGCCTCCACTCCAGTTGCTGTCTCACACGCTGCGGGTGAAGGGCGGCTGGTCGAGCTCGGCGAGGTGGTCGAGGCGCGGACCGAGGCCGGTAGCCCCACCCTTTTCCGTCGCAACGGCCGAGCGGCCGAGATGGTCACCGCGGAGCTCGCCGGGACCTACGAAGCGCCGATCTACGGGATGCTTGCCGTAAACGATGCCATCGCGGCGCACGACTGGGCGGCACGCGGGCTCGAAGAACCAGAGATACGCCTCAACGGCCAGCCGGAAGACGAGAGCCGGCCCAGCCTGTTGTGGGAGGGCGAATGGGAGATCACCTGGGTCACGTTCCGTGACATGGGGGCGGCGTTCATGATCGCTCTGTTGGGCATCTATTTCCTCGTCGTCGCTCAATTTCGAAGCTTCAAGCTGCCGCTCGTCATCCTGACGCCGGTGCCTTTGACTTTGGTGGGGATCGTCGCCGGCCACATTTTGTTCGGAGCGCCGTTCACCGCGACCTCCATGATCGGGTTCATCGCTCTGGCGGGGATCATCGTCCGCAACTCGATCCTCCTGGTGGACTTCATTCGTCACAGCCAGGGCGACGGGCGCTCGCTTCGGGAGGTGCTGATCGAAGCGGGCTCGATCCGCTTCAAGCCGATATTGCTGACCGCGCTGGCGGCCATGATCGGCGCCGCGGTGATCCTGACCGACCCCATCTTCCAGGGGCTCGCCATTTCATTGCTGTTCGGGCTCGCATCCTCGACCCTTCTGACGGTGCTCGTGATCCCGGCCATCTACGTCGTGCTTCGGGAGGACGATCGTCCGCTCGAAGCGCCTGCGGCGGCTTATGCCTGAACCGGGTGGGGCGAGGGGATTCGACCTCAGGCCCGAGCGACACCGCGATAGGTGAACGTGAGAAACCGCGGCCCCGGAAGATAGAAGTTGGCGATCTGGTCGATGCAGAAGCCCGCCTCGGAAATCAGAGCGGCTATGTCCCGATCGAGGTGGCAACCGCCGCCGATGCGCTTCCAGGCCGGCGTCAGTCGGTGTTGCCACTTGCGAACGGCCGCCTCAGGGGCAGCGCCATGCTCGAGGAACAATAAGCGCCCGCCGGGACGAAGCACGCGCCGCATCTCGCGAAGAGCCCGGACCACGTCGGGGATCGTGCAGAGCGTGTAGGTGGTGACCACCGTGTCGACGCTTGCCGTCTCGAGCGGAATTTCCTCGCCCGAAAGGCCGATGAACTCGGTTGGGAAGGGCGTGGCCGCTGCCTTGGGCGCCGCCAGCGACCGCATCTCGGGTGACGGTTCGAGCGCCCAGAGATGCTCGACACGGGCCGGATCGTAAAATGGGAAATTGAGACCCGAGCCGACCCCGATCTCGAGCACCTTACCTTGGGCCTCCGGCACCAGCCGAGCGCGCTCGCGCCGGATCCGCTTCAGCCCACAGGCGAAGTCAATGAGACGGGGCAGGATGTGCCTATCGTAGAAGCTCAAGGTCCAGCCTCCGATCACCTTGAAAGGACGAGCAATTCTTCATATCTATGCGGACATGAAGGCAAGCGAAATGATTCACTCAGTGGACCGCGCGACCGAGCTTCTCAAGGCTCTCGCGGGGCGAAGCAGGCTTCTGTTTCTATGCCATCTTTCCGAAAGCGAGAAGTCGGTCGGCGAGCTGGCCAGGTTGACTGGTGCGCGCGATGCGGCGGTGTCTCAGCAGCTCGCCTTGCTGCGCAAGGACGGACTGGTCGCCGCGCGTCGCTCCGGCCAGACCATCTATTACTCGCTGGCGAGCGAGGAGGCCGCCCGATTGCTGGCGACCCTTCACGGCCTGTACTGCGACCGCCCGGAACAGCCGGCACCAGCCGAATTGGAGGCAGATGCATGAGCTATTATCTGGCAACCCGGCTGAACAGCCCGTTCGATGAAGCCCCCGCTCCAACTCGTGAGGCGATCGGCCAGCATGAGCTCGGAATCATCAGCGAGATCGATATCGCGAGCTGACCGCCCATGCCAGGAGCAGAGCCAGCCATCACGCCGAATGATGCTACCGAAATCTGCGCGTTGCTGAGGCTGCTCGCAAACGAGAAGAGACTCATGATCCTCGCCAATCTCATGGCATCGAAGGAGCTGTCCGTCGACGAACTTGCCAGTCGCGTCGGGCTGAGCAAGTCGGCGCTATCGCAGCATCTGGCCCGTTTGCGGGCCGGCCATGTCGCGGAGCAGAGGCGCCAGTCCCAGACGATCTACTATAGAATTGCAGATCGCATGCAGGGCCGGCTCTACCTCATCTTGCAGCAAGTTTTCGGCGACAATTTTGAGTTGGGAAAGATTGGCTGAAACCTGGCTCGGCGGCGGCTTCCAACGCGGCCACCATACTCCGCCGTTAAATTGGTTCGCCAGCCTCGGAAGCCCGCAGTGAGGCGGACTATTGATGGCAGCGCTATTCATCCCGACGGGTCCGACGCCGGGATCCGGCGCGCGAAAGTTCAGAGGGAAAAGCGATGGTGCTGCCGGTGAGGATTGAACTCACGACCTCAGCCTTACCAAGGATGCGCTCTACCACTGAGCTACGGCAGCACGTCGCTTTGTCCGGGACGCGGCGCTATGGCCGCGCAGCCG
>DASTDX010000058.1:0-42633 GCA_035710145.1 Allosphingosinicella sp. | reverse complement strand
TCTCGCCCTTGTCGACGACGGTCAGACAGACGCCCGAGCAGGCGATCGAGGCGCCGAGGTCGACACCGGACAGATCATAATTGCAGCCGATCCGGAGCCGAAGGTCACCCTTCTGCTCGGCGGCCTCGATCCGGCCGATATCGGTGATGATCCCGGTGAACATCAGCGGAGCCGCTCGTAGACTTCGAGCCGGTCGATGCCAAGCAGGCGCGTTTCGGTCAGCTGCCAGCGATTATGGGCGTCTGCTATGCCCTCGAGGCCGACATAGCCGACCGACGATTTGCCCTCTCCGATCAGGATCGGCGCCCGGTAGACGAGCATGCGGTCGACGAGATCCGCGGCGAGGAAGGCCGTCGCGGTCGCGGAGCCGCCTTCGACGAGCAGGTCGTTGACGTCGGTCAGCTCGTGGATCGCCTCGGGGCTTCCCAGTCGGGTCCAGCCTTCGACCGGATCGCCGCGGGTCAGCAACGCCCGGCGCGGAGACCGTTCCTCCAGCCCGGGGAGGCGAACGTCCAGCCTCGGTGCGTCGGCTTCATAGGTGCCGCGGCCCACGAGGATCATGTCGGCGCGGGCGCGTTCGAGATGGACATGCGCGCGGGCATCCTCACCGGTGATCCAGCGGCTCTCGCCGGACGGCAGGGCGATCTTTCCGTCGATCGACATGGCGAGCTTCAGAGTCACGAAGGGTCGGCCCATTCGGATCCGGGTCAGGAACCCAGCGAGGCTTCTTTCCGCCGCCGCCGCAGCGACGCCGGTTTTGACCTCGATCCCCGCTTCCCGGAGCCGCGCCATGCCCCCACCGTCGGTGCGCGGGTCGGGATCGCCGGCGGCGATGACGACCCTCGCCGGCTTTGCCGCCACGAGCAGGTCGGCGCAGGCGGGGCCGCGGCCGTCGCGATGAGCGCAGGGTTCCAGCGTCACGTACACGTCGGCGCCCGCGGCCGACTCGCCAGCCTGTTCGAGGGCCATATATTCGGCGTGGGGCCGACCGCCAGGCTGGGTCCAGCCGCGGCCGACGACCACATCGTTCTTGACGATGATGCAGCCGACATTGGGATTGGGCGCTGTCTGGCCGCGGCCGCGCTCACCTAGCGCGATCGCCGACTCCATCCATCGGGAGTCGCTCAAATTCCGAGCCGGTTCAATTCGCTGTCGAGCCGCTGCCACTCCGCCCGGCGTTCGGCTTCGCGGGCGCGCCGGGCTTCGAGATCGGACTTCTGCTTCGCCTTGATCTCCTCGTCGCTTCGGGTCGCAGGCCAGCTCTCGACATAATAAATCGTCCGGCGGGGCATGATGTTGGTCTGGCCGTCGAGATAGAAGCTGACGAGGATCGCGGCCGGGATGAGCAGCGCCAGCAAAGCGGCGACCCACTGATGGCGCGAGCGCTGGGCGGTGAAGGCGCGAAGGTCGTTCCAGAGCGCGCGAGGCGAGGCAGGACGGGGAAGCGGCATCGGCCCAAGATAATGGACCGCACCCGCCTCCGCCAGTCCCGCTTGTCCCTCCCCGCGCTCAGGCGTTCTCGAGCCGGAAATGCAGCGTCATCACCTTCTGGCTCTCAACCGGACGGCCATCTACGGTCGCCGGCCGAAAGCGCCAGCGCGATCGCGCGTGCCGTTCCGCCATGCTCCAGAAGGCGTCGCTGGTGGCGTTGAGCCGCTCGACCGCCTTGACCCGGCCATCGGTCCCAATCGTCACCCGCATGCGCACCTGACCCTCGTTCTGGGCCCTTTGCTCCGAGGGCGGGTAAGGGGGCTGGAGGGCGTCGGCGTAGCGCGGATCGAAGCGGGCCTCGATTCGCACCGGATCGGGAACCGGCTGCGGATCGGGGCGCGGGATGACGATGGGGCCTTCCGGCAAGACGTCGCGGATCGGCGGCAGTGGATCGCCGGTGACCACCGGTCCGGTGTGGATCCGGTCGATGACAGGCGGGACCATGTCGATCTGGGTCGGCCGCTGCGGCAATTCCCTTACTTCCTGCTTCGGCTGGGGAGGCGGCGGGGGCGGGGGCTCCGGCGGCCTCGGCTGCTCGATGAAGTCGATGACCGTCTTGCCGAACTCGCTCGAAACTATGTCCGGGCCCTTGATAAAGAGCAAAGCGGCAAGCGCCGCGGCATGACCGACGACGACGAGGGTGAAACCGATTGGGCTCCCTCTCTTCTGCTCGAGAAAACCTCCATCATGCATCGTCTCTCTCCTTCATCCTCCTGCGCCAGGCTTGCCGGTCTTCGCCGACTTTAATGTTATAGTATCTCTGAATGATATATTATCACAGCCGATGCAAGGGTGAAATTTCCAGGAGTTGGGTGCCCGCCTTCGCAGGGTCGCCTCGGACGACCACCCGATGGGTCCGCAAGGACGTAGCGGTGCAGTCGCCCCGAACTTAGCCGGCCGCGGACCTCAGTCTGGCAACCGCCTCGTCCCGGCCGATGAGCGGGAGCAGGACCGCCATCTCCGGCCCGCTGTCGCGGCCCGTCAGGGCGCGGCGAAGCGGCAGGAACAGGGCTTTGCCCGAACGCCCGGTCGTTTCCCTGAGCCGGGCAATCAGCTGTGGCCAGGGCTCGGCCGACCAGTCGAGTGTCTGCGCGGCGTCTACGGCGGCCGAAAGGAAATCGTGATCTTCGGCCAGTGCCGTCCGCTCGACCTGGCCGTGAAGGATCTCCCACCAGTCGGCCGCCTCGGTCACCTTCTGGAGGTTGGGCCGGATCGCCTCCCAATCCGCCTCGCTCATGCCTTCCGGCAGACGATCGCGCACCGCCGCGAACGGGAGCTGGTGGATGATCCTGGCGTTGAGGGACGCAAGCTCGTCCAGATCGAACCGCGCCGGCGCCCGGCCGAAGGTCGAGAAATCGAACGTCTCGATCAACGGCGCGGCCGAAATGTACGGCTCCACGGGAAGGCTGGTGCCGATCCGCGCCAGCTTCGCGACCAGGGCCTGCGGCTCGATCCCCGCCTCACGCAACGCTTCGACCCCAAGCGAGCCGATCCGCTTCGACAATTTGCCTTCCGATCCGACGAGAAGGGCTTCGTGGGCAAAAGACGGCGGCGCCGCGCCGAGGGCTTCGAACATCTGCAGTTGAAGCCCGGTATTGGTCACATGGTCCTCGCCGCGAACGACATGGGTGACCTGCATCTCGATGTCGTCGACGGCGCTCGGCAGCATATACAGCCAGCTTCCATCCTCGCGGCGAATGACCGGATCGCTGAGCAATACGGGATCAAGATGCTGGCGGCCACGAACGAGATCCTCCCATTCGATGGCCCGGTCGTGGTCGAGCTTGAACCGCCAGTGGGGACGGCGACCCTCCGCTTCCAGGCGGGCGCGATCGGAATCGGTGAGATCGAGCGCAGCGCGGTCGTAGATCGGCGGCAGGCCGCGGCCGAGCCGTACCTTGCGCTTGAGCTCGAGTTCCTGGGCCGTCTCAAAGGCCGGATAAGCGCGCCCCGCCGCGGCGAGGCGCTCGAGCGCCGCCTCGTAATGATCGAAGCGCTGCGACTGTCGATGTTCCTCGTCGGCCGTGAGTCCGAGCCAGGCAAGGTCGTCGCGAATGGCCGCGACATGTTCTTCGCGGCTCCGCTCGAGATCGGTGTCGTCGAGACGGAGAATGAATCGCCCGTCGTAGCGCCGTGCCCACAGCCAGTTATGGAGCGCGGTTCGGATATTGCCGACATGGAGCCGGCCGGTCGGCGAGGGGGCAAAGCGGGTGACGACATTCATCGCCTGCGCTCTATTGACCGCTGTCGCGACGAGCAACGTTTGCTTCGTTTCGGCAGGCCGTTGCGGCTCGCGAGTTCACACCCTAAGACGACCCGCATGAAATTGATGTCGGGCAATTCGAACCTGCCTCTGGTCCAGGCGATCGCCGAATATCTCGAAATGCCCGTCACCGAAGCGAGCGTCCGCCGCTTCGCCGACGAGGAGATCTTCGTCGAGATCCATGAAAATGTGCGGGGCGAGGACGTCTTCGTCGTCCAGTCGACCTCCTATCCCGCCAACGACAATCTGATGGAACTGCTGATCTGCATCGACGCGCTTCGCCGTGCGTCGGCCAAACGGATCACCGCAGTCGTCCCCTATTTCGGTTATGCCCGGCAGGATCGAAAGCCAGGCCCGCGAACCCCGATCTCGGCCAAGCTGGTCGCCAATCTGATCACCGTCGCCGGCGCCAACCGCGTGCTTTCGGTCGATCTTCACGCCGGTCAGATTCAGGGTTTCTTCGATATCCCCACTGACAATCTCTATGCGGCGCCGGTCATGTCGGCGGACATCCAGGCCCGCTTCAAGAGCAAGAACGTCACCGTCGTCTCGCCGGACGTCGGCGGAGTCGTTCGCGCCCGGGCACTGGCCAAGAGGCTCGACAACGCGCCGCTTGCGATCGTCGACAAACGCCGCGAGCGCCCTGGCGAGTCCGAGGTCATGAACATCATCGGCGATGTCGCCGGCCGCTTCTGCATCCTGATCGACGACATCGTCGATTCCGCGGGGACCCTGTGCAACGCGGCAGCCGCCCTGAAGGAGAGCGGCGCCGAGGACGTCGTCGCTTATTGTACGCACGGCGTGCTTTCGGGTGCCGCGGTGGCCCGGGTCGACAAGAGCGTCCTTCGCGAGCTCGTCATCACCGATTCCATCGCCGCCTACGATTCGGCCGAGGGCAGCCCCAAGGTCCGGATCTTAACGATCGCGCCCCTCCTCGCCGAGGCGATCAAGCGGATCGCCGATGAAAGCTCCGTCTCGAGCCTCTTCGATTGATGGCTGCGCGTTCGTCCGGGATCGCCCGCACAACGAGGGCGGCGGCCCTGCTCCTTTTCCCCTTGGCGATCGCCGGCTGCGTCTCGAATGGCCCGCCGGCGACAACGGCCCTGGCTCCGGCGCCGGCGGTGAGTTGGTCTCAGCAGCAGATGTCCGAGATCCTGGAGCGGACCGGAACGATCCGGCTTGCCCCGGACATCAGCCATTTGCGACCGGGAGAGCGGGTGGCCGTCGAGCGAATGATCGCCGTCGGCCGGATATTCCAGGACGTCTACGAGGATCAGCGGCACCGCTCGGCGATTGCCGCCCGGGCCGCCCTTCGCCCAGGCACTGACGAGGTGACGTTGTATCGGCTCTTCCAGGGGCCGATCGCAACCACTTTGGACAATCGCCGCGAGCCCTTCCTCGCCGTTGACGACGCTCCGCCCGGCAAGAACGTCTACCCCTGGGACCTCACCCGGGAGGAATTCGATTCCTATCTGGCCGCTCATCCCGACGAAGCGGAATCCTTGACCCATTTGCGTTCGGTCGTCCGCCGCGCCGATGCCGCCAGCCTGGCGCGCGATCTGCGCATGCTCGAGCGCTACCCCGTGCTCGATACCCTTCATCCCGGCCTTCGCCGTCGGCTTGTCGAGATGACCGGAAACCCTGACCGGAATCGCCTCTACGCTGCGCCTTATTCAATAGCTTACGCCGACGAGATGATCCGCGCGCACGGGCTGCTCAACGAAGCGGCCGATGCCGTCGAGACGGAAGACGGCGAATTCGCGCGCTTTCTTCGCAACCGCGCCCGCGACCTTCTGTCCGACGATTATGAATCGGGGGACGCTGCCTGGATCACGGGCCGGTTCGGGAATCTCAATGCCCAGATCGGCGCCTACGAGACTTATGACGACGAACTGACCGGCACCCGCGCCTTCTACGCGCTCAACGTCCTCGCCCGGCGCCCGGCCGAGACGGACGCGCTTCGCCAGGGCCTGCGGGGAATCCAGGCCGTCGAGGACGCCTTGCCTTATGACCGGCGCAAGCGCGTGCGCGAGGACATCCCGGTGGGGGTCTATGACGTCATCGCGGATTTCGGCCAGTCGCGCGGCGGCAACACGGCGACGATCCTGCCGAACGAGGCCTATCTGGCCCGCCGCTACGGCCGGACCATCCTTCTTCGCGCGAACATCATGCGGTCGCCGGAGATATTCGGGGCCGGAAGCTCGGCCTGGTCGGCGGTCGTCGCGCCGGAATTTTCCAACCATCTCACGGCGGACAGCGTCTTCAGCCGCACCTTGTGGCACGAAATCGGGCATTATCTGGGGGTCGACCGGACCCGCGACGACCGTGATCTCGACGTCGCCCTGGGGGCCGACGCCAATCTGATCGAGGAAATGAAGTCGGACCTGGTGTCGCTCTTCGCCGGCCCCGAACTCCAGCGTCAGGGCTACTTCACCGCCGATCAGCTCCGCTCCCATCGCGCTGCGGGGATCTACCGGACGCTGCAAAATGTTCGGCCTCGCCGGGAGCAGCCCTATCAGACCATGCAGCTGATGCAGTTTAACTGGTTCCTCGACCGCCAAGTTCTTCGCTTCGATCCGGCATCGGGCCGGCTGTCGATCGATTACGGCCGCTACCAGGACTCGGTCGAAGCTTTGCTTCGGGAAGTGCTGGCGATCCAGGATGCCGGCGACCCTGCCCGCACCGGTGCCTTCGTCCAGCGTTGGTCGATGTGGGACGAGGATCTCCATGGCCGGATCGCGGAAGCGATGAGAGCGACCCAGCGGCATCGGTTCCGGCTCTTCACCTACGCCGCACTGGGCGAGTGAAAGGCTTTACGCCGCCAGCGCAAGCCCTTCGGCCTCGCCGTCGCCAACAGAGAGGTCGTCGACCGCTTCCTCGTCGGTTTGGGTGAGGTTCGGCAGGTCCGGGACCAGCCAGCGCGAAATCAGGACCAGGAGGGCAGCGGAGGCATAGATGGCGATCGTCACGGCCGGGCTGAACAACAGGCCGGCCCCGATCGAGGCACGAAGGAGGTTGGGGGCGAGACCAAAATCCTCCCCGAGCGCCTCACAGACACCGAATATCGTATCGTCGCGAAAGAAAGGGCTGGTACTCATCACGGGCTCCGTCACGTTGCGCCCGCTGACTGGAGCGAGCGATTTCGAAGGCCGCTGCTAGGTTGCGTTCATTTCAGGCCGATGCCACGGACCTGAAGAGTTGGTGTCAATTGTCACCGGCGGCGTCGCCGGGGCGTTCGTCGCCACCCCGGCGCCAAAGGGCGGCCACTTGCTTTTCGACCTTTGTCCCCATATAGGCGCGACCTTTCCAGCCTCTGGAAAATCTGACGAACGGTCCGGCCGATAGGGCTGCCGTGGCTGTTCACGAATGTCGCAAAGGAGACGAAATGCCCAAGCTCAAGACGAAGAGCGGCGTCAAGAAGCGCTTCAAGCTCACCGCCACCGGCAAGGTGAAGCACGGTGTTGCCGGCAAGCGCCACCGCCTGATCAGCCATAACGCCAAATATATCCGCCAGAACCGCGGCACCGACGTGCTTGCCGACGCCGACACGGCGCGGATCAAGCTGTGGGCGCCCTACGGCCTGAAATAAGGAGGATATAGAAAATGGCACGAATCAAGCGCGGCACAACCACGCGCGCCAAGCACAAAAGAATCCTCGAGCAGGCGAAGGGCTATTACGGCCGCCGCAAGAACACGATCCGGATTGCCCGTCAGGCCGTCGAGAAAGCCGGCCAGTACGCCTATCGCGATCGCAAAGTGAAGAAGCGCAGCTTCCGCGCCTTGTGGATCCAGCGGATCAACGCGGCGGTTCGGTCTGAAGGCCTGACCTACGGCCAGTTCATGCACGGCCTGAAGCTCGCCGGGGTCGATCTCGACCGCAAGGTCCTGGCCGACATCGCGATGCACGAAGGCGACGCCTTCCGAGCGATCGTCGCCCAGGCGCGCGGAGCTCTGCCTCAGCAGGCCTGAAGCCGTTTGGTCCGGTCCTTTCCGGCCGGGCACAACAATACAAGGCGCGGGGACCCGGTCTCCGCGCCTTTTCTGTTCCGTCCTGTCGCTTCACCTGGCCGGATGGTTGAGCTACCGTCCTGGGAAACCTCGCCTTTCCCAGGCTTCAGGCCTGGGCCCTTGGAGAAGTCCGAATCATGAGCTCCATCTTCCTCGCCGCACTCGCGGCCATGGCCTTCCAGGCGGCCGAGCCTCAGCCTGTCGCACCGGCCAGCGACGCACTCGTCGATCGTTTTCTTGCCGTGATTCCGGATGCGGACGTCCTCCGGAACCCGCAATGGGATCTCGACGCCGCCCAGGTAACTCGCCTCGGCGAGCTCAATCCCGACCGCAGCGAAGATATCGAGGCGGTCCGGGAGAGTTATCGCCGCTGCACCGCTCCCACCGCCGCCAGGATCACGCTGCAACTGTTTCGCGAGACGGCCCGCAGTCTCGGCGAGGAGAAGCTCGGTCGGCTCATCACTCTCTATCAGAGCAGCGATTTCACGATTCTCGAAAATATTGCCCGGCGTAACGAGGCCGGAGAGACCGTTTCGCCAGCCGACCTGGCCGAAGCGGAGCGGATCACGTCGGCCTATCCGGTACGGGACTATGTGGAGAGCCTGAGCCGGGCGCAGTCGGGCCTCTTTCAGGACCAGGCCCTGGTCGAGACCATGGTCAGATGTGAAACGGAGATGCGCTCCGCTCTCGCCAGCCGAAACCTTCGGGACGAATAAGAGCCCGAGCCCGCCTTTGCTTTTTGCACGGCTTCTTGCTTAAGGCCCGGCATGGCTTCCGACCTCGACCAGATGAAGCAGGACATGCTCACCCGTATCCATTCGGCGCCCGATCTGTCGGCGCTGGAGTCGGAACGCGTGTCCGTGCTCGGCAAGCAGGGGGCCGTTACCCAACTGCTGAAGACGCTCGGCGGCATGACGCCAGAGCAAAGGCAGAGTGAGGGCCCCAGGATCCACGCTCTGCGCGAAAAAGTCACCGAAGCGATCGCCGAGCGCAAGGCAGCGCTCGAGGAAGCCGAGCTTGAGCGTCGCCTGGCCACCGAGACCGTCGACATGACGCTCCCGGTCGAGCAGGCGCCCCAGGGCAGCGTCCATCCGGTCAGCCAAGTCATGGACGAGCTTGCCGAGATCTTCGCGGATCTCGGTTTCTCGGTCGCTACCGGTCCGGAGATCGAGGACGACTGGCACAACTTCACCGCCCTCAACATTCCGGAGAGCCATCCGGCTCGGGCGATGCACGACACGTTCTACTTCGAGCAGGCCGACGGCCAGGGCCACCGGATGCTGCTCCGGACCCATACGTCGCCGGTTCAGATCCGAACGATGATGAGCCGGACGCCGCCGCTCTACGTCATCGCCCCTGGCCGCACTTACCGGTCGGACAGCGACGCGACCCACACGCCGATGTTCCATCAGGTCGAAGGGCTGGTGATCGACAAGGGTATCACGCTCGGTCATCTCAAATGGACGCTCGAGACCTTCCTCAAGGCCTTTTTCGAGCGCGACGACATCGTTCTTCGGCTTCGGCCGAGTTATTTCCCGTTCACGGAACCCTCCGCGGAGGTCGACGTCGGCTATTCGCTGCAGAAGGGCCGGCGGGTTTTGGGCGGCAGCGACCACTGGATGGAGCTGCTCGGGTCGGGGATGGTCCACCCGAAGGTGATCGCCAGTTGCGGCCTCGACCCCGACGTCTGGCAGGGATTCGCCTTCGGTTGCGGGATCGATCGGCTGGCAATGCTCAAATATGGCATGGACGATCTTCGCGCCTTCTTCGACGGCGATATACGCTGGCTGAAGCATTATGGCTTCTCCGCACTGGATGTGCCCACTCTGAGCGGAGGGGTGGGCGCATGAAATTCACCTTCGCCTGGCTGAAGGAGCATCTCGAAACCGAAGCGAGCCTCGACGAGGTGGTCGAGCGGCTGACGGCCGTCGGCCTCGAAGTGGAAGGCGTCGAGAACCCGGCCGAGAAGCTGAAGCCCTTCGTGATCGCCGAGGTGCTCGCTGCAGTGCCCCATCCGCAGGCCGACAAGTTGCGGGTTCTCACGGTCGATTCCGGCACCGGCGAACCGGTCCAGGTCGTGTGCGGCGCCGCCAATGCCCGCACTGGCCTGAAAGGCGTGTTCGGAGCCCCGGGCGCCTACGTGCCCGGAAGCGACCTCACCCTCAAGGTGGCCGCCATCCGCGGTGTCGAGAGCCGCGGCATGATGTGTTCGATTCGCGAACTCCAGCTCGGCGACGAACATGCCGGGATCATCGAGCTGCCCGCCGATGCACCGGTCGGGGCCCCTTACGCGCATTGGGCGGGGCTTGACGATCCGGTGATCGATATCGCCGTGACTCCCAACCGGCCGGACTGCCTCGGCGTGAACGGTATTGCCCGCGACCTGGCCGCGGCCGGACTCGGCCTCGCGACCCACAGGGTGACGCATGACAAGGCGGCCGAGGGCGGATTCCCGAGCCCGGTTCCGATCCAGGTGGAGCAAGGCTCGGGCTGTGCCGTCTTCGCGGCGCGCGCCTTTCGGGGCGTGCGGAACGGACCAAGCCCGGACTGGCTTCAGCGGCGCCTGCTCGCGGTCGGGCTCAGGCCCATCTCGGCGCTGGTCGACATCACCAATTTCTTCTCGCTCGATCGGGCGCGGCCGCTGCACGTCTACGATGTCGCCAGGGTCGAAGGTACGATCCGCGCGCGTCGAGGCGAAGCCGGCGAACGCTTCGTCGCTCTCAACGGCAAGGAATATGAAGCGACGCCCGACGATTGCGTGATCGCCGACGATGCCCGGGTTCTCGGCTTCGGCGGCGTGATGGGTGGCGAATATTCCGGTGTGACCGGCGAGACCACCGACGTTTTGCTCGAATGCGCCTGGTTCGATCCGGAGATGACCGGCGCGACCGGCCGCCGCCACGGAATTCTTTCGGATGCCCGCGCGCGCTTCGAACGCGGCGTCGATCCTGCAAGCGTGGTCAGTGGAATCGAGGCCGCGACCCGGATGATACTCGAACATTGCGGCGGCGAAGCCTCGGAGCTCGTCATTGCCGGCGAGATCCCTTCGCATTCGCGGACGATCGCATTTCGCCCTGCCCGAGTGGAGGCGCTTGGGGGGATCGACGTGCCGGCAACCGAGCAGGAACGGATCCTCCTGGCGCTCGGCTTCGAGGCTGAGCATTCGGAACCCGAACGATGGCAGATCAGGCCGCCGAGCTGGCGGCCGGACGTGGACGGCGAAGCCGACCTGGTCGAGGAAGTGCTCCGAATTTCCGGTTATGACGCCATTACGTCAACGCCGCTGCCCCGTGCACCCGGCGTTGCCAGGCCCACGGCGACGGCAGAGCAACTGGTGGAACGCAAGGCGCGCCGGGCCGCGGCAGGGCGCGGCCTCAATGAAGCGGTGACCTGGAGCTTCATCTCCGAGCCGGAAGCCGAAGCGTTCGGCGGATCGGCCTGGGTGCTGACCAATCCGATCAGCGAGGAAATGAAAGTCATGCGCCCCTCGCTGTTGCCCGGGCTCCTCGCCGCCGCGAATCGCAACATGGCGCGCGGCGCGGAGAGCATAAGACTGTTCGAAGTGGGCCGGCGTTATCTCGGCGACCAGGAGCACCCGACGCTCGCGCTCGTTTTGGCCGGGGAACGCGGCCCGAGACATTGGCGCAGTGGCAAGGCCGGGGGGTTCGACGCGTTCGATGCCAAGGCCGAGGCCCTTGCTATTCTCGCCGCGGTGGGTGCTCCGGCCGACAATCTCCAGATCATGGGCGACGCAGCCGGCAGCTATCATCCCGGCCGCTCCGGGCGACTTACCCTGGGTCCGAAGAACGTCCTTGCGGAGTTTGGCGCTCTTCACCCGCGGTTGCTGAAGACGTTCGACCTCGATGGCCCCGTCGCGGTCGCCGAAATCTATCTGGATTCGCTTCCTCGGAAGCGGAGCGCCGGTTCCATGCGCGGCGCTTATGCACCGCCCCCGTTGCAGGCGGTGAAGCGTGATTTCGCCTTCCTAGTGCCGAAGGCCCTGGCGGCGGACTCGCTGCTTCGGGCCGTGCGCGGTGCCGACAAGGCCAGCATCGCCGGCGCAGCCTTGTTCGACGTTTTTACGGGTCAGGGCGTGCCTGACGGCGAAAAATCGCTGGCCGTCGAAGTGACGCTTCAGCCGGCGGAGAAGAGCTTTGCCGAGGCGGAGCTGAAGGCAATCTCCGACAAGATCGTGGCCTCCGCGGCGAAGCTCGGCGCAAGGCTGCGCGACTGAAGGATGGCGGAAGGCGCGGTCCGGGAGGCGTTCATCTCCCAAGCCGCGATATGCGCGCGGCTGGGTTCGCCGTTCACTGCCCGCTTGTGCAAGGTGCTCGCCGACCTCGATGGCGATACGGCGATCGCTCGCCGGATTCTTGGCTGGCGTGGCGATCCCGCAGCCGACAAGGACAATGTGCCGCTTCGGCTCTGTGGCGGCCTGCACGGCCTCGTTCGGGCCGGCCGTGCACCCGATCTGGCCACGCTCTACCCGCCCGCCTCGTCACCGGACGAGCCGGCCCTGAAAACGGAAGTCGCGAAAGTACTGGCCACCCAACACGACTGGCTCGACCCCTGGCTCGAGCAGGCACCCCAGACCAATGAGGTCGGCCGCTCCGCATTGTTGATGGCCGGGCTGGCGGAGATAGCCGGCCGCTTTCCGTTGCCCATCCAGCTGTTCGAACTCGGCGCCAGCGCCGGACTCAACCTTCAGCTCGACCGCTTCGGCTACGACCTCGGCGGCCGCGCCTTCGGTGACCCTCGGTCGAGCGTGCAACTGAGCCCGGACTGGCGCGGGAGGCCCCCGCGCGAGGCCGAAGTTCGAATAAATCACCGCGCGGGCTGCGACATCAATCCAATGGATCCTGCCCGAGACGGCGAGCGACTGCTCGCTTATATCTGGCCCGATCAGCCGGAGCGGCTCGAGCGAACCGCAGCGGCCCTGAAGCTGGCGCGAAGCCATCCCGTACCCATTGCCAAGGCCGACGCGGCGAACTGGATCGAACGGCAACTCGACCCAAGCCTCGCCATTGGCGTGACCCGGGTTATCCTTCATTCGATCGCCTTCCAGTATTTTCCGGGCCCGGCGCAGGCGCGGATCCGGGCGCATATCGCGGCGGCCGGCGCCGGTGCGACGGAGGAAGCCCCGGTCGCCTGGCTTCGCTTCGAGTGGCTGCCCGGCGAACCCTCGGCTAGCCTTCGGCTCCGAACCTGGCCGGGTGAAGAAAGGCTACTGGCCTGGGCCCATCCGCACGGCAGCGACGTCACCTGGCTCTAGCTCTGGCTTTCACTGGGTCTGAACGAGCTCGTCCGTGACCGTCCAGTAGCCGTCGAGCCAAGCGAGGATCTCGGTGGCGGCGGGGTGATCGTGGGCGGCATAACGCTGGCGCAAACGCTCGCGCCGCTCTCCCAGTCGATCAAGGCCACGGTCCTGAAGCGCCAGCAGGTCGCGGCGGACGCATCCGGCCAGCTCGGCCCCAAGCACCTTTTCAGCCGCCCGGTCGAAGGCGGCGCCATATTCATACTCTTCGCCTCGCGCATAGCTTTCCGCCAGCGTGAGGGCCGGTATCCGGCTGAGCCATGGCTGCGAGGCGAGATTGATTCCGTGCGCCGCGATTCGGGGCGCAATCGACCCCGGCCGGCCGGCAAAGGCACGCAGGTGCAGATGCTGAGACATGCGCGCACCGTCATTCACCGGATAATTGTCCCATAGGAACGGCTTGCGTCCCAATTGGCCGGCGACCCGGGCGAGGTGACCGGGCGAGAATTCCTGGCTCACGACCTCCTCACCGGTCCACATGATCTCGATCGAAGGATCGAGGCGCTTCGCGAGATCCTCAAGATAAAAAGGGGGTCTCTGGCCGAAGGCGGCATCGAGGATTGGGTCGTCGCTGTAGTAAGAAGGGCAACACAGGATCCGCGTGGCCTTGCTCCGTTCCGCCGCGAAATGGACGATCGCCGCCTGCCGCTCCGCAAGGTCGGCGACGTCGCCGCGCATGTCGTCGAACAAAATCGCCAGGTCGACCAGGCCGATACCGTCGAGCTCGGCCAGCTTGTCGGCCAGCGGCGCCTTCCAGCCGTCTCCCGGATGAAGGTGAAGCTCGAACGGGCTGAGCCCGATTCCGAAACGCACGTTGGCCTCTAGGCAGTCGGCGCCGAACGCGGCGAGGGCCTTGAGCGCATCGCTCGGATGAGGCTCCGCCCAGCGCCGGCGGAGAAAAGGGTCGGCCTTCGGCGCGTAGAGATAGAAGCCGAAGCCGAAGGGCGCCAGGAAGCGCATCAGGTCCTGACGCTCGGGCCAGCTGAACGGTCGCCCGAAAAACCCCTCGATCAGGCCGAGTTCGGGCGTCATTGGCCGGGCTCGAGCTGGTTGATCGCCTTGTGGACGGCCGCCTGGATCTCTCGTCTCGGCAAACCCGGAGCGATCTCGGGCAGGATCCGCACGGTGACGGTGCCGGGCCGCTTGACGAAGGCGTTTCGCGGCCAGAGCCGGCCGCTGTTCACCGCGACCGGCACTACCGGAAGCTTCAGGGCGCGGTAGAGACCGGCGAAACCCGGCTGGAGCGGCGGTTGCTCGCCGGGGGCGACCCGCGTGCCCTCGGGGAAGATCAGGATGGGCCGACCTTCCGCGATCGCCGATTCGGCCGCGCGCATCATTCGCCGAAGCGCCGCGGCGCCGCCGGCGCGATCGATCGGGATCACGCCGTAACGGCGCACGACCCAGCCCCATAGGGGGATGCGGGTCAGCTCATGCTTCAGCACCACTGCAGGCTCCCGGAGAAGCAGGAACATCTCGAGCGTCTCGAACATCGACTGATGCTTGACCGCGAACAGATGCGCGCCTTCCGGCACATCACCTTCGTATCGGCTGCTGATCCCGAGCAAATAGCGAGCGCACCAGCGGTGGCCGTGCGCCCAGACATGCGCGCAGGCGCGGACCGCCCGAGTGCCGAACAGACTGGCAGGCAAGGAGATCAGGACCGCGATCACTGTCCAGGGATAGAAGATCAGGGCGAACAGGATCGAGCGGAAGAGAGCCATCAGATCCCGATCAGGTCCGCGGCCCGTCCCAGCAGATACTTGTTATATTCGGTGAAAATCTGAGGGAAGCTCGGATCCGTGGGCACGGCATCGCTGACGATCAGGATGTCCGGGCCGATCCTTTTCCTCAGCTCGTAGCCGGCACGCGGCATGTGCAAATCGTTGGTTACCAGTCGGATGGTGCGGTAGCGTCGCCGGTCCAGCCAGCGGGCGACCTCGTCGGCGTTGGAGCGGGTGTCGAACGATTCGCGTCCCAGGGTGACGCAGCATTCGAACATGGCCTCGTCCACATCATACGCTTCGGCAAGCTCGACCGCGCGAACCGTTCGGTCGACACCGGAGATGAGCATCCGCTGCGCACGCTGTCGCTCCATGAGTTCGAAGCCGCGCTCCAGGCGGCCGCTGCCGCCGGTGAGGACGACGATCGCGTCGGTGCGCTCTTCCCCGGCGGGTTTCGGCAGAAGGACGGCGAACAGGGCATAGCCCAGCACGTAGAGCAGAAGGCCGAACGAGACCAAACGGAGCAGGATTCGCATCATAACATCCTGCCTAACGCCCGAAGAATGGTGAGGCGCGCCACCAGCATCGCCAACAGGACGCCGAACAAAGGCAAGACGAGCAGAACTACGCCGAACTCAAGCGAAATTGCAGTCGAACCGAGCAGCTCCGATCCCAAAGCCGACAATCTCCGGCCGAGCACGAACAGGACGATGGCGGCGAGGATGAACCCGATCAGTCCGCCGAACAAGGCATCCAGCGCGATCCGGCGCTGGAACAGCCGAGCGATCTGGACGTCCGTCGCGCCCATCAGATGGAGGATCTCGATCGTCTGGCGGTGGGTGTCGAGCGCTGCGCGGGCCGCGAGAACGACGGTTGCGGTGGTCGCTCCGACCATCAGCAGGACGAGGCCGGCCGCCAGCCATTTCAACGCGGCGATCAGTGAGACGAGAGGGGCGAGCCATTGCGCATTCTGGTCCGCTCGTGCCGAAGGGGCCGCAGCCATCGCCGCCGCTCGAAGCTCGGCGAGATCCAACTGGCCGCTCGGATCGAGATCGACGTCGATCAGGGCCGGTACCGGCAAATCGGCCTCCACCCCCACGGGCCCGAGCCACGGCTCGAGCATGTCCTGGATTTCCTCCTGAGGCACCAGCCGGACCGCGCTGACTCCTGGCAACCGGGCAAGCGAGGCGGTGACCGCAGCCGCCTGGCGGTCGCGGACCTGCGGATTCGCTTCGACGATCTGGATCGTGACCCGACTTCCGATCTGGGCGTCAAGGCGGCCGGCAGCGCCAGCCAGGCCGAGACCTGCGGCGGCGGCGAGCACGGTGAGGAACATCATGATCGCGATCACCCAGGGCATCGGCCCTGCCAAACGGCCTTCCGGAAGCAGCCCCTTTTCCGCTGCACCGAATCCTCGCGTGTCCGCCTTCATGCTTCGAGCCGTCTCGGCGGGTGTCGCAGCGCTCCGGTAGGATCCGCTATCTGGCCCCGATCCAGACGGAGCATCTCGGCCCGGCCGACCCGGGAAATGAGGTGAAGATCGTGAGTCGCGACGATCACCGTGGTGCCGAGCTTGTTGAGACTGTCGAACAAGTGAAGCAGTCGCTTCGCCATTTCCGGATCCACATTGCCGGTCGGCTCGTCTGCCACCAGAAGTTCCGGCCGGCCGATGACCGCTCGGGCGATGGCGACGCGCTGCTGCTCCCCACCGGACAAGGTCGCGGGACGGGCGCTCGAGCGATCTGCAAGACCGACCCAGGCCAGCATCTCGTTGACCGGCGCGGTCAGGTCCTTGTCCTCGACCCCGGCCACCCGCAGCGGCAAGGCGACATTGTCGAACGTCGACAGGTGACTGACCAGCCGGAAGTCCTGGAAAACGACGCCGATCCGGCGCCGAAAGCCGGGCAGCCGAGGCCTCGGCATGGTCACGATATCCTCGCCGAACAGCCGGATCAGGCCGCGGCTCGGCCGAAGCGCCAGATAAAGCAGTTTGAGCAGCGACGTCTTGCCCGCGCCCGATGGTCCGGTGAGGAAGTAGAACCCGCCTTCCTTGAGCGAGAAGCTGAGGTCCGACAGCGTCTCCGCCCCGGTCGCATAGCGCAGGCCGACATTCTCGAACTGGACGATGGACCCGGTTGCCTTCAGAACGCCCTCCCCCCGAAATGATACGCAGAGCAGCCATGGCACGTGGGTGCCGGGCACGTAAAGCGGCGCGAAAGTACCGCAATTCCGGCATTTACTTGCATGGCCCGCCGCACCCGTGCTTAGAGTCGGTCAAGAACCCGGTGGGGCCGCGTATCGATGATCCTATCCTGTCCGTCCTGCGATACACGATATGTGGTGCCGGACAGCGCCGTTGGGCCGAGCGGGCGCAAGGTCCGCTGCGCCAGCTGCCGATTCAGCTGGTTCCAGCAGCCGCCCTCTCACGCTTCGGATACTGGCCCGTCTCCTGCGCCGGCGCCGGTCGTGCCTATCTCCCGCGGAGAAACGCAGCGCGAAGTTCGCGAGGAGGTCCACCAACCACCTTCCTGGCCCCAGACCGAGCTGGCCTCCGTCGAGCCGGATTCGGACGAGTTCGTTGACGACGGCTACCGGCCCCGCCGCAACCGGTCCCGGCTGTGGCTGATCCTGGCCATCGTCGCGGCGGCCCTGATGCTCGGAGCGATCGCGGCCATTCAATATTTCGGCCTGCCCGAATTGGGCCAGCGCATCGGCATCCCGGTGCAGGCGGGTCAGTCCCTCGTCCTTACGGGAACGGCCGACCGCCGCTGGCTCGCCAGCGGCAATGAATTGCTCGAGGTGCGCGGCGAGATCAGCAATCCGACCGAGGAAACGCAAACCGTCCCGCAGATCCGGGCCGAACTGAAGGACGCCCAAGGCCGGGTAGTCTACGGCTGGTCGATCGCGCCGCCGGTTCGGGCGATCCAGCCCGGTGGTCGCGTCAATTTTGACAGTGCCGAACGCGACGTGCCGCGTGGCGGCCGAATCCTCAGCCTGGCTTTCGGCCCCGTTTCCTGAGCCTGAGGGCCAGGCCCCTGACAGACGCCGAGTGACTCCTCAGCGCGCTTTCGGGACTCGCAGGACCCAGGCCAGCCGGCTGAACTGGAGCAGCCCCGCCACAAGCATTCCCGCCCCGGCTGCGTAGGCAAGCCCGTCCGGCCCCCAGCCCCGATCGATCAGCAGCCAGCCGAGCCCTCCGGTCACGATGAAGAAGCCGATGATTCCGTTGACGCTGGCCCAGACCTGCTCGCCGAGCGAACGAAGCGCTGATCCGAACACATATTGGAGGCCGTCGAACACCAGGAAGGCGGCCATGATCGCGAGCATCGACGCCGCGAGAGCAAGCACCGAGCGGTCGTCCGAGAAGGGCCAGACCAAAGCTTCCGCGGCGAAGACCAGCAGTAGCGAACCCAGTCCGAGGATGATGGCGGCGAGACCCCCGGCGATCAGGCTTCGCGGCCAGGCCTGATGGCGTTCGCCGGCGCCGACCGCATTGCCGACCCTCACCCCGGCCGCCGAGCCGAACCCCATCGACAAAGCGAAGGCGATATTGTGCACCGACAGCATAGCCTGGAACGCCCCGGCGGCGGCGTTGCCAAGCTGGGTGGACAGCACCATCAGCCAGGCGAAGCCGGCAAGTTCCAGGGATGCGCCGATCGCCGGCATCAACCCGAAGCTCGCAAGCGCCGGTACCCGGGCCACAGCCCGGCGAAAAGCGGCAGCGCTCAGGTCGCGAACGCGCCGCTCGCGCGCCCGGGGCAATCGCCAGATCAGGGTCAGCATCGCCGCCGCGCCGCCCCAGGAGACGGTCGCCGTCGCATAAGCGGCGCCGACGGCGCCCAGAGCGGGAAGCCCGGCATGGCCACC
Source organism: Allosphingosinicella sp. (assembly GCA_035710145.1). Taxonomy (GTDB): domain Bacteria; phylum Pseudomonadota; class Alphaproteobacteria; order Sphingomonadales; family Sphingomonadaceae; genus Allosphingosinicella. The sequence continues at coordinate 23,969 of DASTDX010000058.1, read as the reverse complement.
GACCCAGGCCCAGGCCAGCAGTCCATTGACCGGAAGCATGACGAGGTTGACAGCCATGACCCGCCGCGGCCGGCTGATTCCTTCGAGGAAGTAAGAAGCTGCGGCGAGAACGAACTGGGCAGGAAAGGCGATCGCCATCGCCTGAACGACAGCGGCGCCAGGCGCGCGAAGCGCCGGCTCCACGCCGACGAGAGCGAGGAAGTCGAAGGCCCAGAAAAAGAGCAGGACCGCCATCACGAGGCCCAGAAGCAACCCCAGGACCAGTCCCGAGCGCATGATTTCGCCGGTTTCCGCGAGCTCCCCGCCACCGTCTGCGCGCGCCACGAAGACGAGCACGCCGGCCAGACCGGCGAAACCGATGACGATCGAGATGAAGGTGAGGATTCGGCTCGCCGCGAGCGCCGCAAGCTCGTCGGTTCCGTAATGCCCGACGACCGCGACGTCGATCATGTGCATCAGGGTCCAGTTCAGGCTGGTGAGCATGATCGGCCAGGCCAATCGAACGATCCGCCCAGCCTCCGTCATCGTCTCTGCCCGGTTGTCCCGCATGGCCGCCGTCGATAGACGGTCGCCATGCGGATCGGAATACTGACCGGCGGTGGCGACGTGCCCGGGCTCAACGCCTGCATCAGGTCGGCTGTGCTCTCGGCCGACGACCTCGGCTGGAGCGTGATCGGATTCCGGCGCGGCTGGGATGGGGTAATGGCGATCGATCCCGCCGATCACGCCAGCATCGCCGCCCACAGCGTCGAGCTGACCCGCGAAGGCGTTCGCGGGATCGACCGCACCGGCGGAACCATCCTCCACACCTCGCGCCGTGATCCGCGCACGACTGCCGACGGCGATCGAACCGGGCATGTTCTCCACGTGCTCGGCGCCCTCGGGGTCGATGCCATGATCACCCTCGGCGGCGACGGCACCCTGCGATTCTCTGCCCATCTCGCCGGTCAGGGTGTGCCCGTCATCTCGGTTCCCAAGACGATGGACAATGACGTGTTCGGCACCGATTACTGCATCGGCTTCTCGACCGCGGTCAGCCGTTCGGTCGAGGCGATCAACGCGCTTCGAACGACGGTGGAGAGCCACGAGCGGATTGGCGTCGTCGAACTGTTCGGCCGAAGGAGCGGCGAGACGGCCTTGCTCGCCGGATTCCTCGCGCAGGTGGATCGAACGATCATCGCGGAGGTCCCGGCCGATCTCGACGTGCTTCTACCCCTGCTCGCCGAGGACAAGGCGTCCAACCCCGCGCATTATGCGATGTGCGTCATTTCCGAGGGCGCGAGCATCAAGGGGGAAGCGGAAAGCGACGCCGATATCGGCAAGCCGGCGATCGAGCGGTCGGATAGCGGCATCGGACATCGTCTCGGCCAGGCGATCGGCGCCCGGCTCGGCGACGGAGTCGTGATCCAGGAGCTCGCTTATCTGATGCGGTCGGGTGAGCCGGACGCCATGGACCGGATGGTCGGCTTCGCTTTCGGCGGCCTGGCCATTCAGCTGCTCGAGCGCGGCGAGAAAGCCCGCATGGTGACCCTCACCGACGGCAATTATTCCCATGTCCCGATCGACACCCTGCTTCAGGGCCGGAAGTCCGTCGACGTCAGCGCGCTGTACGACAAGGCAAGCTACCGGGCTCGCTTGATGCGAGTCGAGGGAATGCCCATGTTCCTTTACTAGAAGCCGTTGCGGTTCGGCCGGACGGCTGCTAGAGGCACCCGCCTGCCAGCGCCGGCCTTGGGCCGGCGGTTTCTTGTGTGCGGTCGTGGCGGAACTGGTAGACGCGCAGCGTTGAGGTCGCTGTGGCCGAAAGGCCGTGGAAGTTCGAGTCTTCTCGACCGCACCATCAATCCGATAGCCGGCAGAGCCGGCCGAGACGTGCAGTGCACGTCTCGCGGATTGATCCGCGGTTTTGCGACCGCTCTCTCAGCTTTCGCTCCATCCCGATGGCGGCGGCGCTTGGCGCCGAACTTCCGGAATGATCCGCCGCAACTTGTGCGCGAAGCTTCGCAGGCAGACCTCGCTCTCGCCTAACGGGCCCGGCCTGTAGAAAGCGGATTCCATGCCCTTCTGCACTCTCGCTATGAGCGCCGTGTCCTCGGCATTGACGCGCCGGTTGATCCGCCAGTTGAGATAGCGCGCAGCCTTCATCTCGCGGCGGTCGTCGGGGAGCGCATAGCTGATCTCGCGGATCATCGTGGTCGTGGGCCCCACCGGCACGAAGTGCATGAAGTCCACCTGGTCCGGATAGATGTCGAAGGCGACGTTCGGCCAGAGCTTGAAATAGAGCCAGCTTCGACGCTGCGCCATCGGCAGATGTTGGACCGGCGGCAGCAGCGTCTGATACGCCCGTTCCGACGGGTTGGATGACGGCCTTTCGAGCAGTTTCCCCGACATTCGATCGACATGCTCTCCAGCCTCGATCCGATACTGGCTGCCGAACAGGCGGGTGAGGCCGGGATGGGCGACCGATATGTGAAGCCCGTCCGAATAATTGTCCGCGACATTCTTCCAGTTCACGTCGCGCGGCCGCATCGTCACCCGGCCGATCGCTTCCAGGTCCTCGAACCGGTAAGGGGCGATTTCCGCCTCGAACGGCGCCATCATCTCGGCGACGCCCGGACCGCCGGCCTGGAGCCGGATGAAGACGAAGCCGCGCCAGATCTCGAGCTCGACCCCGATCAGGCCGTGCCCGCTCAGGTCGAGCGACGGATAGTCGTTCCGATGCGGAACGCCGATCAGCCGCCCGTCGTCACCATAAGTCCAGGCGTGATAGGGACAGGTCAGCCGTCGGGAGCAACCCTCGTCGCCGTCGACCAGCCGCGATCCGCGATGCCGGCAGACATTGGCGAAGGCGCGAATTTCGCCATCGCCACCCCGAATCACCAGCACGCTTTCACCGAGAAGCTCGAGCGTCCGCCAGTCCCCCGGCGCAGCGATGTCGCTCGTATGGCACACGATCTGCCAGGAAGGCCGGATCAAACGGGTCATCTCGACCCGGAAATATTCGGGGTCGTGATAGACCCAACCGGGCAGGCTCAGAAGGTCGCCCGCATCGGGATCCTCATGGATGAGGCGCATGGTCTCCGACATGCTCGCGATCTAGCAGCAACGCTGGGGAAAGTCGCGCAAGACGACTTTAGCGGCCCCAGTGGGAAGCGTCTTCGGGAAGCCGGCGCCTGTCGCGCCGCATTGACCCAAAGCGGCTCAGTGCCCACATCGCGAATATGGATCCCAAGGACATGCCCGACGAGGAATGGCGCCGACGCCTTTCTCCCGAACAATATCAGGTGCTGCGCAAGGGGGGCACCGAGCGCGCCTTCACCGGTCTCTACTGGGACAAACATGATGAAGGCGGCTACCGTTGCGCCGGCTGCGGCGAGCGCCTGTTCGACAGCACGACCAAGTTCGACAGCGGCAGTGGCTGGCCGAGTTTCACCGAGCCAGCCGACCGCGAGAAGGTCACCCTTCATGAGGACCACGACCTTGGCATGGTCCGCACTGAGGTGCGCTGCGCCCGATGCGGCGGGCACCTCGGTCACGTCTTCCCCGATGGGCCAGGACCGCAAGGGCTGCGTTACTGCATCAACTCTGCGGCGCTCGATTTTAAGAAGGACGAGTAAGCCACCGTTAAGGCGCACCGCGCTTCTTCTTGCCGCCATGACTCCGCATCCCTATCGCTAGGCATTAATGGCCAGCGCCGTCCCTCCCTCCCGCATCAGACGGGCCCTCGTCACCAGCCTCAAGATCGCCGCTTATCTGCTGGTCGTCGCCTTGGTCGCTTTGGGCGTCGCGGTGTCGGTCGCGGTCAGCCAGCTGCCGACCTATTCGGAACTCATCCGGCGCGACGATCTCGGCCAGATGATCCGGGTTCGCGCCGCCGACGGCAGCGTGATCCATTCGATGGGCCCGAGCTTCGGAGAATGGCTGCGCTACGACCAGATCCCGCCCATCATGCGCAATGCGATGGTGGCGGTGGAGGACCGGCGGTTTCGGTCCCACCCGGGGGTCGATCCGGTCGGCATCGCCCGCGGCCTGTGGGTCAGCGCGAGCGACGGCGGCCGAGTCCGCGGCGTCTCGACGATCACCCAGCAGCTTGCCCGCAACATCTTTCTGACCAACGACCGAAGCTTCACCCGCAAGGTGCGCGAAGGCATTTTGGCACTCGCTTTGGAGTGGCGCTTTTCCAAGGACCAGATCCTCGAACTCTATCTCAATCGGGTCTATTTCGGCGGCGGCGCCTATGGAATCGACGCCGCTTCGAGGCGTTTCTTCGGTCACAGCGCCAACCAGCTCGAGATCGCCGAGGCGGCGATCATCGCCGGCCTGGTCAAGGCACCTTCCAATTATTCGCCGACCGCCGACACCGATGCCGCCCGCGATCGCGCCAGCGTCGTCATCGATCTGATGGTTCGGAACGGCACGATCACTCAGCGGCAGGCGGCGGCGTCGGACCCGGACGACGTGCAGCTGGTGCGGACATCCGAGCGGCAGAACAGCACGCGTTACTTCACCGACTGGGTCCTGCCCCAGCTGGATATGCTGATCGACGAGACCGTGCAGCCGATCGATGTGTGGACCACCCTTGATCTCAGGATGCAGGCCAGCGCCGATCGCGCCATCAACGCCCATACGCCGCAGGGTGCCCAGGGCGCCCTGATTTCTCTAGATCGGGACGGCGCCGTTCGGGCCATGGTCGGCGGCCGCGATTATGTCAGCTCGATCTACAACCGCGCCACCCAGGCGACCCGTCAGCCAGGGTCGGCGTTCAAGCTTTTCGTCTATCTCGCGGCCCTCGAAGCCGGCTACGAGCCGACCAGCGTCGTCGAGGATTCTCCGATCACCGTCGGTGGCTGGAGCCCGCGCAACGACAGCGGGCGCTTTGCCGGCCCGGTGACCTTGCGGCAGGCGCTCGCTTTCTCGATCAACACCGTCGCCGTCCGGCTGTCGCAGGATGTCGGGACGAGAACCGTGGCCGACATGGCTCAGCGACTGGGAATCACGACCCGGGTCAACACCAATCCGAGCATGGCGCTCGGCACGTCGGAAGTTCGGCTGATCGACATCACCCGGGCTTATGCCGCGATCGCTCGCGGGGGCGTCGCGGTGACGCCTTATGGAATCCGGCGAGTCACGACCGCGGACGGCACCCTGCTCTATCAGAACGAACCTGATGAATCCCGGGTCCTGGTCGCGCCGTGGGTCGCCGCCCAGATGACCGATCTGCTCCAGGGTGTTGTTACCCACGGCTCCGGCCGCGGTGCCAATCTCGGTCGGCCGACCGCCGGAAAGACCGGTACGACGAGCTCGAACAAGGACGGGTGGTTCATCGGCTTCTCGAGCGGAATCACCACCGGCGTGTGGATGGGCCGGGACGATTCCCGGCGCTTGGCGGGACTGGCCGGCGGTCGTGCGCCCGCCCAGGCCTTTCACGATCACATGGTCCGGGCCGTCGCCAACCGGCCGGCCGAGCCGTTCGCCACCGAGGTGGCTTCGCCGGACTGGCAGACGGAGCCGGACGAGGACGTCTGGTTCGCACCGCCCGACGACGGTCAGGCCTTCGTGGACGAACATGGCAACCCCATCGAGCCCAACGTGCCCCCGGAAAAGATCGGCCCCGACGAAAGCGGGGTCCGTGAGGAGGAGCCGCAGGAAGAAAGGCTCGATCGGGACTGGCTGGACCGGGCGATCAACCGGCCTCGCCCGCCGGTTCGGGAGCCGGCACCGAGACGGCCGCCAGAGCCGGAGTTCCGCGAACCGCGCGGGGACCTCTTCTCCCTCTGAGCTTCAGCCGCGACGGCCGATCCGGTGCAGCGCCGCACCGTCGCGGCGCAGCCATGAGCGGGCGGGGCGGGGATCTTCGCCCAGCAGCTGCTCGACCAGCCGATGGAAATCTTTGCCGTGGTTGAGGTGGACGAGATGCGCCACCTCATGCGCCACCGTGGCCCGCCGGACGAAATCGGGGGCGAGAATCAACCGCCAGCTGTAGCGAATTCCGCCCTTGGAGGAACAGCTGCCCCAGCGCGACACCGGGTCGCCGACGCCGATCTTTTCCAGTCGGGCACCGGCCTTTGCCGCAAGCTCCATGGTCTCGTGGGCCAGGAGCGCGTGCGCCTGCGCCTTGAACCAGCGCAGCACGCGACCTTCCAGGTTTTCGAGTGGGCCGCCGACGACCAGCCGGCCGTCAGAATGCTCGATCCGCCGTGGACTCGAAGGCTCCCAATCGATTGCGAGTTCCTGCCCGCGATAGGGAATCATGGCGCCCGGCTGGATGGGAACATTGTCGGGGATTTCCGCCAGCCGCGATTCGATCCATTCGCGATGCTCCGCCGCCCAGGCCAGCGCGTGGCGCTGCGAGGTTCGCTTCGGCACCGTCAGCAGCACTTCCCGGGTGCGCGGATCCACACGAAGCCGGAGCCGGCGGGCACGCGGCGAGATTCGCATCGTCAGTGGGGCTCCGGCGAAGCTGAGCTCAGAGTTCACGGTCGATGATATGATGTTCGAGTTCCCCGGCCTGGTCCTCGGTCACTGTCCAGCCGCGCACCGACATGCCGGCAGCATGCACCGAATCGGGGTCCCCGCTGACCAGATAATGCCAATCGTGGAGGGGACGGTTTTCGTGACGCAGGCGATAGGCGCAGGTCGAAGGAAGCCAGTCCATTTTGGATATGTTCGCCTGGCTCAGCCTGACGCAGTCGGGCACGTAAGCGCGGCGGTCGCGATAATCGCTGCACCGGCAGCTTCTTCGGTCGAGCAGCCGGCAGGCGACGTTGGTGGCGAAAAGTTCGCCGGTCACCTCGTCCTCCAGCTTGTGGAGACAGCATTTGCCGCAGCCGTCGCACAAGGCTTCCCATTCGGCGCGCGTCAGCTCCGCCAGCGGCAATTCCCAGAAACGCTCCCTCAACGCACCCATTTGCGCAACTCCGCGGCAACGCCGGCCGGACCCTCGTCGTGCGGGACGATCGCAAGCGGCTCTCCTTCGGGGCCGTACAGGACGAAGATCCGCATGTGATCGACCAGATATTCGCCGCCCGGCGTCGCCGGGGGCTGGGCCTGATAGCTGATCGCGAAAGCCCGGGCCGTCCGTGCAATCTCTTCGTCGCTTCCGGTGAGAGCAATTAGACGCGGATGAAAAGCGGTGACGTAGTGGGCCAGCGCCTCGACCGTGTCGCGTCGGGGATCGACGGTGATGAAAATCGGCTGCACCTTCGCCGCTTTTTCCGCTTCCTCGGCTTCGAACTGGCGAAGCCCGGCAGAAAGGGTCTGAAGGTCGACGGGGCAGACGTCGGGGCAGAAGGAATAACCGAAATAGACGAGGCGATATTGGCCGGAGAAGTCGGTGTCGCTGACCCTTCGCCCCTGATGGCTGGTGAGCGTGAACGGCCCGCCCATCGTCGCGCCCTTGAGCGGCGGATCACCGACCGGCTGGTCGCAAGCGGAGAGCATCAAGGCGAAGATCGTCAGCAGCAGGACAGACAGGCGGTTCATCGCGCTTTCGTTCATGACAGGGGCAGACTCGCTTTGCTAAAGCGAGTCAAGCAGGTCGGGCCGATGCGGGGAAATTCAAGATCATGACGCGATTTCACGTCCGTTTGCTCGCGGTTGCATTGGTCGCCAGTGTGGCCGGCCCGGCTTTCGCCCAGATCGGCTATTCGGACGGCTACGAGTTTCTCAAGGCCGTTCGGGCGCGCGATGGCGCCAAGGTGATGGAGGCGGTTGGCAACCCCGCATTCAATCCCAATCATCGCGAATCCGGAACCGGAGACGGCGCCCTGCACATTCTCGTCAGGGGCCGTGACCTGACGTGGCTCAGATATCTGCTGGGTCATGGTGCACGTCCCGATCTTCAGAATAATGAAGGTACGACCCCTCTTCTACTGGCGGCTCAGATCGGCTGGGTCCCCGGCGCGGAAGTCTTGCTCGCCCGAAGCGCCAATCCCAATCTCGGTAACAATCGTGGCGAAACCCCTTTGATCCTCGCGGTTCAGGGTCGCCATTTGCCGATGGTCAGGCTGCTGCTCAGCAACCGAGCCGACCCGAATCGGAGCGACTCCCTTCAGGGTTATTCGGCGATCGATTATGCCCGCCAGGATCCTCGGTCGGCCCAGATCCTGCGCGAGCTCGAGGCCCCCAGACCTACCCCGGCAAATCCACCGGCGTCTAACTAGTCGAGGCCGGCCAGGCCGGGGTCCAGGGTCCCGGCAAGCCGGAGCGCTGCCCGGCGCGCGAAGCGCAACGTCTCCGCTTTCCGTCGGGCGGCCGCCAGGGGCCGATAGGGCGCCTCGCGAACCACATCCGCATCGTAGCGGTCGGCCACGATCAGGCCGGCGCAGTCTGGACCGAGACCGTCACCATCGAACGGGTCGAGCGAGAATCCCGCCGGCACCGCCCAGTAGAAGCGGTCGCAATAATCGAGATAGTCGCACCATTTGCGGTCGCCGAGCAGGTCCGCCCGAGAGACCTTGATCTCGACGATGACGAGTTGGCCCTTCGCGTCGATCGCGACCATGTCGGCCCGTCGACCATTGGGCAGCGGCACCTCGCACAAGGCGAACAGATCCTGTCGGAAGAACAAGCGGGCGATGCCACGGGCGACGTCGCGCGCCACCATCGGTGCGTCGGCGAAGCAGTCGAGTGCGGGCGAATCGGGCAGGGTAGCCATCCGCCGAACCTAGAATGAAACAGGAACGCGGGAAAGCTCGCCAGTGGGCGCTTCAGCCGACACCGGCCTTCTTCGCGCACACAATGGAAAGGCCCGTTCCCCGGGCAGCGGAGAACGGGCCAATATCGGGCGGAGCCCGAGCCGACTAACGGTAGAAGACGTGATTGCCGACGGTGGCGACGCGCGTGAGACGCCAGCCCGGGCTGACCCGCCGGGCGTGGAAGAACAAGGCGCGCGGTGCGGCGCCGTCGGCGAGGTCGCGCTTGGCGATCTGGGCGATGGCGACCGCCGTACGCCAGTCGCGCGAAGCGCGTGGCGGAACCGGGATGACGCCGCCGCGCACGAAGGAGAACTGGCCGCGCTGGCGGACGACGCCGCAAAGGGTCGAGGCAAAGCGGCCGGATTCGGCGCGATTGATGATGACTTCCGCGACGGTCAGCTGGCCGGCCAGGGGCTCGCCCTTGGATTCGTAATAGACCGCCCGGGCCAGACACTCGGTCTCTTCGTCGGGGGTTTCGGCAGCCGAATAATCGGCGACGAGTTGCGCCAGGGAACGGCCGTTGCGTGAATCGGCCGGCTCGGCAGCTTCTGCCTCTTCTTCCTCGGTCGGAAGTGCCGGCGCAAATGCGTGAGAGATGACGGGAGTTGCGCCATCTGCCTCAAGGGCAGCCTGGTCAACCTGCCCGGTGGGATTGAGGCCGATGTCCATCGCCGGGACGGCGAAGGCGGCATGCTCGGTATAGGAGATGCCCGGGGTAGCCGGCGCCTCGGACGCGATCGTTGGATCGACAAACGAAGTGAAGGCGAAAAAGGAAAAGGCGGCCACGGCGAATGCCGTGGCGCGGAATTTGCGACGCATTGAAACTCTGTTCTTTGCGGTTGGCTTTCCGGGGCGGGCACGAAACAATTTCGTCGCCCTGATCGCCACCCGACTCGCGTGGACACCCGCCATTGTGGCTGATGGGCGGCCCCCGCTCATACGCTTGAAGTGCTGTTCCGGGGCTAACGGCGCATCGTTCCGGGCGTCAACTGAACGCGTTCATTTCAGCGGCGAACCGTTCGGCTGATGCGATATCCAGTTCCAGAATCCACAAATCGGGATCGAAATTCCGGCGCTTTTTCAGGAACGATTTCAACTCCTGTTCGTTTTCAATGACTTGGCCTGATTCTCGCCAGGAATAAGTGCCGTCCGGCTGGAGCAGGCGTTCCAGAAAGCGCGGATTTGCGCCCTTTTCGAGCAATATGACGGCCACGGCGCCGGACGTGGGATCGCCTTTCGCGAGCACGGCCCCGAATCCGCCATCGGCCTCTGCGGCGCGAAGCAGAGCGCCGACCAGGACCGAACTTGCGAGACGAGCTTCCATCAGCCCGGGCGATAGCCCTCCAGGCCGGAAAGCGGGATATGGGACCGCATGAACGTCCCAGTGCCGCGCGCCGCCTCCTCGCCGTCTGACAGGAGAAGCCGTGCCTCGCCGACGAAGACCCGCCTTTTGCCGCTGATCCAGCGGCCTTCGGCTACCACCGCACCGCTCTTGAGCGGTCGGGTAAAGACGAGATTGAATGCGGTGGTAAGCAGGAAGCGGTCGCTTACCAGGGAATTGCAGGCGTAAAAGGCGGCATCATCCATCATCTTGAAGTAGAGGGTGCCATGAGCGGCGCCGGCGGCGTGAAAGGTCTCTGGGGCTACCTGGAACCGGATCCGCGCCAACCCCGGTTCGGCTATCTCGATCTCGGAACGGAACAGGGAATTGATCGGCGCGGCCCTATACAGCGCCTCCAGCCCGCGGAAATGGGCCGCTTCACCCCCCTCAGGCGGCATCTCGCGCTTCCACGCCGGCGAGGAGAGCGAACAAGGCGTCCTTCGAACGCGCACCGCGAAGCTTGGCGACGATCTGGCGATCGCGAAAGGCGCGGCTGACGCTGGCAAGCGCCTTGAGATGATCGGCTCCCGCGTCGGGCGGGGAGAGCAAGAGGAACACGAGATCCACAGGAATGCCGTCGATCGCCTGGAAATCGATCGGCGCCTCGAGCCGGGCAAACAGGCCGAAGACATGGCTCAGCCCTTCGATCTTGCCGTGCGGGATCGCAGTTCCGCCGCCGAAACCGGTCGAGCCGAGCTTTTCGCGTTCGTTGACGCTGCTGACGATCTGCTTTGCAGGAAGGCCGGTCAGCCGCGCAGCGCTGGCCGCGAGCTGCTGAAACAAGGCCTTCTTGTTGGCGGCGAAGAGGTCCGCTTCCACCGCATCGATCGACAGAAAATCATAAACATTGATCATCAGGTGCACCGGTGGGAGCATCGCGCTCCCTTTGAAAAACTGGAAATGAAAAGCGGCGCTCAATCCCGCTGGGGTTCAACCCAACCGATGGTGCCATCCCCACGTCGATACACCATATTGAACAGGCCGGTGCCGCTGTTCCGGAACATCAGGGCGTTGGTATTGCGAAGATCGAGCAGCATGACGGCATCGGAAACAGACGCGGTCGGAACGTCGACCCGGGTTTCGACGATCACCGGCGGATTGTCTACCGCTTCCTCTTCCTCAGGGGGTGGCGCGAAAACGGTGTAGCCGGCGTCGACCTCCACCGTCACGGCTTCGGCATGAGCGGCCTGGGCATGCCGGTCCTTCAACCGGCGTTTGTACCGCCGAAGCTGCTTTTCTATCCGGTCGGCCGCCTGATCGAAAGCCAGGTGAGCGCTGGCGGCCGAGCCGCGCCCTTTAAGGACCACGCCCTGCGGCACGTGAGCGACGATGTCACAGGTGAAGCTGTGATCGTAAGGCCCCTTGCCGAAGGTGACCTGCGATGAAATCGCCCGGGAGAAGAATTTCTGGGCAATCGCCGTCAGCCGCGCATCGACGTGAGAACGGAGCGCTTCGCCGGTTTCGATCTGATGACCGGACACCCGGATGTCCATCGCCTTCTCCAATGCTGTTCCGGGGCGCATTTGGGCGCGCCAGGCCCGCAGGTCAATCGCGGGCGACTCGGTTCCAGATCGGATCCTTGATCGCGGCGAGGAAATTGGCGTGCCTCACCAGCTCCTCTTCGCTCGGCGCATGCGGCCGGGCGGGCCGAATCGTCGCCACCAAAGCCGATTCGTCGACGAGCCCCGTCGTCGCCTCCGTTCCAACGTCGATCAGTTCGGCGACGAGCGTCAGGCCGATCTGACGGCCGCCGGTCAACTCCACGTAGACCTGGGCGAGCAATTGGGCGTCGATCAGGGCGCCATGCTTGATGCGAAGCGAACGATCGACCCCGAAACGCGTGCAAAGTGCGTCAAGACTATGCTTGGCGCCGGGAAACTTTTGACGCGCCAGGACAAGCGTATCCACCATTCGCGAGGTGCACACGGTCGGTCGTCCGCATGTCCCCAGTTCATGGTTGAGGAAGCCGAAATCGAAACTCGCATTATGGGCGACGAGCGGCGAATCGCCGATGAACTCGAGCAGGTCCTCGCAAAGGTCGGGGAAAGCCGGTTTGTCGGACAGGAACCGGTCGGAAAGGCCGTGAACGGCCTCCGCCTCACTCGGCATCGGTCGGCCGGGATTGAAGTAAGCGTGGAAATGCCGACCGGTTTCGACCCGGTTGAACATCTCGACGCAGCCGATCTCGACGAGCCTGTCGCCACCCTGGGGGCTGAGACCCGTCGTCTCGGTATCGAAAACGATTTCGCGCACGTGGGTTTTATGAATCGGCGCCGGCGGCGAGGCAAGCGAGGATGCGGCGAACGGAAGCCCTTGTTTCGTCCATGGAACCATCCGTCCGAATCACGAAGTCGGCGCGGGCGCGCTTCTCCGCATCGGGAAGCTGCAAGGCGAGGATCCTCTCGAACTTCTTCGCGGTCATGCCCTCGCGGGCAAGGACCCGCGCGCGCTGGACTGCGGCCGGCGCGGAAACGACGACGATCTTGTCGACCAGGTCCCACCCCCCTTTCTCGAACAGCAAGGGAATATCCAGGACCACGACGGGCGCCGCGGAATGCGCAGCAAGAAAAGCCTCGCGCTCACGCGCGACCGCGGGATGGATCAGGGATTCGAGCTGCCGAAGCTTTTCGGGCTCGGCGAGCACGCGCTCCGAGAGCGCGCTGCGATCGACCCCCGCGGCGCTCGTCGTGCCTGGGAAGGCCGCCTCTATCTCCGCCACCAGGGCGCCTTCCGGCCCCTGCAGCTGGTGAACCACCCGATCGGCGTCGAATACCGGCACATTCTCTTCGGCGAACATCCGGGCGACGGTCGTCTTGCCCATGCCGATGGAGCCGGTGAGTCCAAGCCGAAGCGTCAAGACGTCAACCGATCGCGCAGGATCGATGGGTCGACCGGCTCAGGGAGACGCCCGAAGAAAAATTCAAAGGCGAATGCGGCCTGGCGGATCAGCATCGTCAGACCGTCTATCGTCCGAAGCCCGCGATGGCGTGCCCGCCGCAGGAGGTGGGTCTCGATCGGCATATAGACCATCTCGAACACCGTAGCGTCGGCCGCCAGGCCCGACAGATCAAGGGCGAGCGGTGGATGACCGGTCATCCCGAGCGGGCTTGCGTTGATGAGCAGATCGGCCACGGGCCTGCCTCCGAGTTCGATCACATGACCGGAGAGGCCGAACTCCGCAAGCAGTGCGCGCGCTCGTTCCGGCGAACGACTCACCAGATCGACTTGGTGGACCTTCGCCTGCCGCATTTGCGCCAGCGCCGCGCGTGCCACGCCGCCGGTACCGACGATTGCCACCCGGCTGGGATAGCAGCGATTCGATTCCAGGAGGAAGGCGATCGCCTGCCGGTCGGTATTGGCACCGATCAGGCGGTCTTCCTGACGGACGATCACATTCAGCGCCCCGATCCGACGCGTTACCGGATCGACATCGTCGACCAGTTCCAGGGCCGCCGTCTTGAGCGGCATGGTGAGGTTGCACCCTCGCCAATCGGCATCGCCTCGACACCCTTGCAGATATGCCGGCAATTCAACCGGAGCGACCCTGGTCGCCCGGTAGCGTGCGTCGATGCCGAGCTCGTCGAGCCAATATTGGTGGATTTTCGGAGACAAAGAATGCTCGATCGGATCCCCGATCACTTCTGCATAAGGTGTCATCAGCTTTGCAGCACGCCCTGTTCGCGGAGGAAAGCGAGCAGCGGCAACAAAGGAAGGCCGAGTATGGCGAAATGGCTTCCTTCGATCCGCTCGAACAATTGAACACCCATCCCTTCGATCCGATAGGCGCCGACATTCCAGCGGACATGCGCATATTCCCGATCGAGATAATCGTCGAGAAACGCCTCGCTTAGCTGACGCATGCGGAGCTCGACACTTTCCGTGCAGCCCCAAAGACGTTGCCCATCGCGGACGATCACTGCAGCAGAATGGAGGTAGTGGCTGCGACCGGCGAGACCCAGCAGCTGTTCGCGGGCTTCTTCGCGCGAGCCCGGCTTGTTGAGAAGGTCACCATGGTCCGTTTCCAGTGTCTGGTCAGCGCCGAGCACAAGCGCATCGCCGGGCGCCGGGGCACCATTCGCCTTCAACTCGGCCAGCATCTCCGCAAGATCGCGCGGCTCGAAGCCCGTTGCCAACAGGCCCTGCTTCGCCAGTTCCTCGTCAAGATCCCCCGCGATGGTCTCGAAGACGACCCCCGAATCCTCCAGCATGCGCTGGCGAGTCTCGCTCTTCGAAGCGAGCAACAATCTCGTACTGCGCGGGGACGAACGATTCACTCCGATGCCTGCTCGATCCGCTCGGCGCAAAGCTTGACGATCGCCAGAGCCGTCTCCTCGATCGACCTCCGAGTGACGTCGATGACCGGCCAGCCATGGTCGGCGAACAGGCGACGGGCAAAGGCGAGTTCGGCATTGACCGCCTCCGCATCAACATAGTCCGTTTCCGGCGCCTGATTCAGCGACAGCAGCCGATTGCGCCGGATCTGGATGAGGCGGTCGGGATTGGTGGTAAGGCCGACGATCAGGGGATGCTTGAGCTGGAACAGGGTCTGCGGCGGCGGCGATTCCGGCACCAGTGGGATGTTGGCGACCTTGTACCCACGATTGGCGAGGTAGATACTGGTCGGAGTCTTCGAGGTGCGGGAGACGCCGGCCAGGACGATGTCGGCTTCCTCCCAATTTTCCGGCATGATTCCGTCATCGTGGGCAATCGTGAACTGAATCGCGTCGACCCGGGCGAAATAGGCCGCGTCGAGCGCGTGCTGGCGACCCGCCCTTCCCTTTGCCTGTTCGCCGCTGATTGCAGCCAAAGCATCGATCACGGGATCGAGCACCGAAACAGCATGGATTCCACGGCGGCGGCATTTCTGCTCGAGCTCGCGGCGGATCAACGGATTGACGACCGTGTAGAGAACCAGGCCCGGCCGACGCTCGACATCGTCGAGAACCCGATCGAGATGCCCTTCCGATCGAACCATGGGCCACAGATGACGAAGCGCTTCGACCGTATCGAACTGAGCGAGACAGGCCTTGGCCACCATGTCGAGCGTCTCGCCGGTGGAATCGGACAGCAAGTGGAGATGAAGCTGCTTCAAATGCACGCCTTCGGCAAAATGGTCCTTCGATCTTGAGGTTCAGCACCCCGGTGGACCGAAGGTCGACCTTTCAAGGCGGAGAACTCGCGGATTTGCGGCTTCAGGTGCTGAGCTTTCGGCCTGTGGACAAATATGGGGAAATCGCTAGCGGAACCCTGCGCACGACATCAAGGACAGGATTCGTCCAATGTCCCCGCGCGATCATCCACAGCTCCGCGAACAGTGCATGATTTTCGCCCCCAGTCTGTGGATCACGGGGATCAACACCGCGACTCCGCGGATTCCTGCGGGCCTGCGAACGTCAAGCTGTTGGCAAAATTTGTGCGAGCCAATAAACCCCGCTCTCCGGCCTTCTACTAACCTCAACAGACTCTCTTAGAATCTAAATATATTAGAAGAGAGAGCGGAGCCCTTCAGCCTCATGTCCGCCGTCGACAAGCCGTTGCTGACCGTCCTGAATGGCGGAAAACCGCGAAAAACGCCGATCTGGATGATGCGGCAGGCGGGCCGCTATCTGCCCGAGTATCGCGCCCTCCGAAGCGCGAAGGGTGGCTTTCTCGAACTCGTATACGATCCTGAGGCAGCGGCGGAAATCACCCTTCAGCCGATCCGGCGCTTTGGCTTCGACGGCGCCATTTTGTTTTCGGACATCCTCATCGTGCCTTATGCCCTGGGCCAGGACCTTCGGTTCGAAGCCGGCGAAGGGCCACGTCTCTCGCCGGCTCTGATCGATACGGCCTTCGCCTCGCTCGAACGCGTCGAAGCCCGACTCGAGCCGATTTATCGAACTGTGGAGAAAGTTCGCTCGGCTCTGCCCGAGGAAACGACTTTTCTCGGCTTTGCGGGAAGTCCGTGGACGGTGGCGACCTACATGATCGCCGGACAGGGGAGCCGCGACCAGGCCGACGCCCGACTCTTCGCCTATCGCGATCCGACGGCCTTTGCCGAGCTTGTGGAAGCGATCGCGGCCATGACGGTCGATTATCTGTCCGGCCAGATTCGGGCCGGGGTCGAGGCGGTCCAGTTGTTCGACAGCTGGTCCGGGAGCCTCGCTCCAGCGCAGTTCGAGCAATGGGTAATCGCTCCTAACGCGCGGATCGTGGCCGGACTGAAGGCACGACACCCGGAGGTTCCGGTAATCGGCTTTCCCAAGGGCGCCGGGGCAAAGCTGGCGGCCTACGCACGGGACACCGGGGTCGATGCGATCGGGCTCGACGAAACCGTCGATCCGGTCTGGGCGGTAAAGACGCTTCCCGCTGACATGCCGATCCAGGGCAATCTCGATCCCTTGGCCCTGCTCGCCGGCGGCTCGGCGCTTGAAAGCGCCGTGGGTCAGATATTATCTGTGTTCGAGGGGAGGCCCCACATCTTCAACCTCGGCCACGGCATCATCAAGGAAACGCCGATCGCCCATGTCGAGCAATTGCTCGCCTTGGTCCGCGATACTTCCCGGAGGCCGGGTTGATCGGCATATTGGAGTCAGCCCTGACCGACACCTATCTCTGGCTCAAGGCCGGCCACATCATCTTCGTGATTTTCTGGATCGCGGGGCTGTTCATGCTGCCGCGCTTCTATGTCTACCATCAGGAATCCACGCCCGGCTCACCCGAGGAGCAAAGATGGATCGAACGGGAGCGCAAGCTCCGGCACATCATCATCACGCCGGCCATGATGCTTGTGTGGATCCTCGGCCTGGCGCTCGCCTGGGTGACGGACGCTTTCAGCCAAAACTGGTTTCTGGCCAAGTTCGCCATCGTCATGGCGCTGTCCGCTTATCACGGCTGGATGGTAGGCTATGGCAAGAAGCTCGCCGGAGGCGCCAGGCCCGTCAGCGGCAAGGCGTTGCGGCTCATGAATGAACTGCCCGGAATAGCTGTGGTCGTCGTCGTCGTCCTCGTCGTCGTCAGGCCGTTCTGAATCTCGCTTGCTTGACTCGAATTCGGGCGGAGCATAACGGCCTTTAGGTCGTTGGCCTGCCGTCCGCGCGGGTGTTCAAGCATTATCTTCCAAATTTTCCGAGAGCATCCCGCCCGGAATCCGCATCCCACAGAGAATCCTGATGCATCTTAATGATCTAAAGCAGAAAACCCCCGCCGAACTCGTCGCCATGGCGGAGGAGCTCGGAGTCGAGGGCGCATCGACCCTGCGCAAGCAGGAGTTGATGTTCTCGATCCTCAAGGTCCGCGCCGAGGGCGGTAACGAAATCATGGGTCAGGGGACCATCGAGGTCCTGCAGGACGGCTTCGGCTTTCTGCGCTCGGCCGATTCCAATTACCTGGCCGGGCCCGACGACATTTACGTCTCCCCCAACCAAGTCCGAAAATTCGGCCTCAGAACCGGTGACACGGTGGAAGGCGAGATCCGCGGCCCGAAGGACGGCGAGCGTTATTTTTCCCTGGTTCGGGTCTCCCAGGTCAATTTCGACGATCCCGATGCCGTTCGTCACCGGGTTAATTTCGACAATCTCACCCCGCTTTACCCGGATGAGAAGCTCACCCTCGACAGCGCCGACCCGACGGTAAAGGACAAGTCCGCGCGGGTGATCGACATCATCTCGCCACAGGGCAAGGGCCAGCGCGCGTTGATCGTGGCACCACCGCGTACCGGGAAGACGGTCCTGCTGCAGAACATCGCCCGGGCGATCACCGACAACCATCCCGAGGTGTTCCTGATCGTCCTTCTGATCGACGAGCGGCCTGAGGAAGTGACCGACATGCAGCGCTCGGTGAAGGGCGAGGTCATCTCCTCGACCTTCGACGAGCCCGCCAGCCGACACGTCCAGGTGGCCGAGATGGTGATCGAGAAGGCGAAGCGGCTTGTCGAGCACAAGAAGGACGTCGTCATTCTGCTCGATTCGATCACTCGACTGGGACGTGCCTACAACACGGTCGTTCCGAGCTCTGGCAAGGTGCTGACCGGCGGCGTCGACGCCAATGCCCTGCAGCGGCCGAAGCGCTTCTTCGGTGCCGCCCGCAATATTGAGGAGGGCGGATCGCTATCGATCATCGCAACCGCGCTGATCGATACCGGGTCGAAGATGGACGAGGTGATCTTCGAAGAGTTCAAGGGCACCGGCAATTCCGAGATCGTCCTCGATCGCAAGGTTTCCGACAAGCGCATCTTCCCGGCGCTCGACGTCGGCAAGTCCGGCACCCGCAAGGAAGAGCTCCTGGTCGATCAGGCCAAATTGTCCAAGATGTGGGTCCTTCGCCGCATCCTGATGCAGATGGGTACGGTCGACGCGATGCAGTTCCTTCTCGACAAGATGAAGGATGCCAAGTCGAACGAGGATTTCTTCGCCTCGATGAACCAGTAGCGAGAAGGGGCGTTCGCCGATGATGCTCGAGCTTCTCACCAATCTGTCCATGGCCGCGGGCGGAATCGGCGGCATCTGGAACGCCATCGTTCACGATTTCTCGAACATCAGCGAGCCGGCGGCCCTGGCCGCGTTCGGCCAGGTGCTGATGATCGACATCATGCTGGCCGGCGACAATGCGATCGTCGTCGGGGCCCTCGCCGCTGGGCTTCCGGCCGATCAGCGCAAGAAGGTCATCCTGATCGGCATCATCGCCGCTCTGGTGCTGAGGATCTTCTTCGCTCTCCTCGTTACCCAATTGATGCAGATCGTCGGCCTGATCCTGGCCGGCGGCATCCTGCTCCTGTGGGTTTCGTGGAAGATGTATCGCGAGATCAGCCATGCCGGCGAGTCCGGCGGGTCGGCCGAGATCCAGGGCGACGAACATAGCGGCCTGAGGCCCGCCAAGAGTTTCGCTGGGGCCGCCTGGGCGGTGGCGCTGGCCGACGTATCGATGAGCCTCGACAATGTCCTGGCGGTCGCCGGAGCGGCCAAGGATCATCCCGGTATCCTAATGATCGGCCTGGTGCTTTCGGTGGCCCTGATGGGCCTCGCCGCCAACGTGATCGCCAAATATATCGATCGCTATCGCTGGATTGCCTGGATCGGCCTGATCGTCATCCTCTGGGTGGCCGGCAAGATGATCTACGAAGGCTTTGTCGACCACGAGGTTGGCGTTCTGCAATATTTCTGGCCTGAGGCCGTAGGGGGCCGCTGAGGCGTCACAAATCCGCAATCGGGCGCCCCTTATAAGAGCGTCATGATTGGCAGATGGCGTAACCGAAACCCGGAATGCGGCCAGTGTGCGTTCTGGGTTCGCCTCCTCCTGTGGGCCAGCCGCAACGCCCGCGCCTAGCCACGGAGTCCGACCGGCCGAATCTTGTGGCCGGAAGCGGCGGGATCCATCCCTCTAACGGGCTTATGGTATTCGGCGCGGTCCCGGTTCGGCAGCTGGAGGTTCCGCTTTGGGCAGCTAGGCGAGGTGCTTTTCGAAGAACGCCTCGGTCCGTTGGTCCGCCAGTTGCGCCGCTTCCTCGCTTCGCCTTTTGCCCATTTCGGCGGAAAAGCCGTGATCCTCACCCGGATAATCGTGGATCGTCACTCGCGGATGATCGTCGAGTCCCTGGTGGATGGCCTGCTGCTTGTCCTTCGGGACGAAATGGTCGTCCCCCGCGATATGCAGGAGGAGCGGCCGGGCGATGGCATTCTTTTCGTGGAGCAAAGTGTCGAGGCCGACGCCGTAATAGCCGACGCTGGCGTCCACGTCGGTCCGTGCTGACGTCATGAAGGCAAGACGCCCCCCGAGGCAGTAACCGACGGTGCCGACCTTGCCGCCGTTGGGAAGACGCCGCCGTGCTTCGCGAATCGTCGCCTCGATGTCGCTGACGCCCTGGTCCTGGTCGAAACGCTGCATGAGGCCGAGCGCGCGCTGGAACTGATCGGGCATGTCGGGATCCAACTCGACCCCGGGCTCGAGGCGCCAGAAAAGGTCGGGCGCGAGCGAAAGATAGCCTAGGCTCGCCCAATGATCGCACTTTCGACGGATGCCCTCGTTCACGCCGAATATTTCCTGGATGACCAAGACGGCGCCGCGCGGATCGCCTTCTGGCGCCGCCAGATAGGCCTTGAAGCTTTCGCCGCCACCCAGCGTCGGCACGTCGATCATGATCCCGTCCTCCTGCACTTGCGAAGCGGCGGACTATAGCCATAGAGGCGGCGGGGCCCAACAGCCGGAGGAAGCCGATGAAGATGACCGTGGACGTGGATTGCACGCCCGAAGAGGCGCGCCGCTTTCTCGGACTTCCCGATCTGACGGCGGTCCATGCCGTTTATCTGGAAAAGATGCAGAAAGCGGTGAGCGAAGGGCCATCGCCGGAGATGTATGCCGACATGATGAAGGCCTGGGGCCCGATGGGCGAGGCGGGAATGGGCATGTGGCGACAGATGTTCGAGCAGATGAGCGGAAAGACCCAAAGCTGAGCGACACCATCTACGCTTTGTCGTCGGGCCAGCCGCCGGCCGCGATCGCCCTGGTGCGGATCAGCGGTCCCGCCGCAGATTTCGCGCTCCGGACCCTTGCCGGACACCTGCCTGAGCCCCGGGTGGCGACGCTCGCCCGCTTGCACTGGAAGGGCGAGCTTCTCGACAATGCGCTGGTCCTGAGATTCCGCGGTCCCAATAGTGCCACCGGCGAAGATGTAGCCGAGCTCCATCTCCATGGC
The DNA here is from genome assembly GCA_035710145.1 of Allosphingosinicella sp. Taxonomy (GTDB): domain Bacteria; phylum Pseudomonadota; class Alphaproteobacteria; order Sphingomonadales; family Sphingomonadaceae; genus Allosphingosinicella. The sequence goes on along the minus strand of DASTDX010000058.1, from coordinate 3,223 downwards.
GGACGGTCGGTCGTCGCCGCAACTCTGGCGGCGCTCTCCGAGGTCGACGGGCTTCGCCCGGCCGCTCCCGGAGAATTCACCCGTCGTGCGTTCGAGCAGGGCCGGATCGACCTCGCCGAGGCCGAGGGCCTTGCGGACCTGCTCGAGGCGGAGACCGAATCCCAGCGCCGCAACGCTCTCCTCCTCGCCGGCGGCGCTTTGAGTCGACAGGTCGAGTCGTGGCAGCAACGACTGCTTCAACTCGCCGGACAGGTCGAGGCGGCGCTCGATTTCTCGGATGAGGATGACGTCGCGCCACTGACCCCGACCTTCGCGGTCGAATGGACCGCCTTGCGCGAAGAGCTTGCCGAATGGCTCCGCCGCCCGGCAGCGGAACGCCTCAAGGACGGCGTGCGGGTCGTCATCGCGGGGCCGCCCAACGCCGGAAAATCTAGCCTTCTCAACGTATTGGCTGGTAGGGAGGCGGCGATTACCGCAGCCAGTCCAGGGACCACACGGGACGTGATCGAAATTCCCCTCGCTTTGGCTGGCACGCCATTTCTTTTGGCCGATACGGCGGGTTTGCGCGAAACGACGGATGAAGTGGAAACCATCGGTGTCGTTCGGGCTCGCACAATCATCGAAGCGGCCGATCTGATCCTGTGGCTCGGTGATCCGCGCCTGGCGCCGCCGGGTGCCATTCGAGTCCATGCGAAGGCTGATCTGGGGTCTCCGGCGGCCGAGGTGGATGTGCAGGTGTCGGCGCGCACAGGCGCCGGCCTCGATGAGCTGGTTCGATTGATGATTCACCATTCAAGTCGATTGCTTCCTCGCGAAGGAGAGGTTTCGCTTAATGCGCGTCAGCGTGGGCTCATTGAAGTTGTGGAGCAGGCGCTTGGCGAAGCTGACGGCGAGTCGGACCTTCTCATCCTTTCCGAAGCTCTGCGTGGGGCACTGAAGGCGGTCGACAGGATCACCGGCCGTGCCGGTGTCGAGGACATGCTGGACACACTGTTCGAGCGCTTCTGCATCGGCAAGTAGTTGTTCCACGTGGAACAAGAGCCTAGATCGAGCCCACCGTGTCCCTGAAGTTTGATATTCTTGTCGTCGGTGGCGGCCATGCCGGCACCGAGGCTGCGGCCGCCGCAGCCCGGCTTGGTGCGTCGGTCGGGCTGATCAGCTTCGATCGCGCTCAGATCGGGACGATGTCGTGCAATCCTGCCATGGGCGGCTTGGGCAAGGGGCACCTGATGCGGGAAGTCGACGCCTTCGACGGCCTGATCGCGCGGGCTTCCGACGCCGCTGCAATTCACTACCGAATGCTCAACGCGAGCAAGGGGGCCGCTGTCCGCGGTCCCCGAATCCAGGCAGACCGCCGGCTCTATCGAAAGGCGATCCACGACCTCATCGAGGCCCAGCCCGGCCTCGCCGTGGTGGAAGGGGAGGTCACTGCGCTCCGAATGCAGGGTCGGCGGGTCACCGGCCTGGTGCTCGCGGACGGCCGCAACATCGCCAGCAAGGCCGTGATTCTCGCAACCGGTACTTTCCTGGGGGGCAAGCTTCACTTCGGAATGAAGGGATGCGCCGGTGGTCGGGTCGGTGAGCGTGCGGCGACGTCCCTCGCGCACCAGTTGCGATCGCTGCAGTTGCCGATGGCCCGCCTCAAGACGGGAACGCCGCCGCGCCTCGACGGTCGGACCATCGACTGGGCGGGCCTGGAACGGCAGCCTTCTGACGCCGGTGGCTGGACGATGTCGCCCATGACTCCTGCCCGGGGCCTGCCCCAGCTTTTTTGCGCGATTACCCGCACCAATACCCGGACCCACGACATCATCCGGGCAAATCTCGACCGTTCGCCCTTGTTTGCCGGTGAGATCCAGGGGGTCGGGCCACGTTACTGTCCGTCCATCGAAGACAAGGTTCATCGCTTCGCCGAGCGGGACGGACACCAGGTCTTCCTCGAGCCGGAGGGACTGGACGACCCACTCATCTATCCCAATGGCATTTCCACGTCGCTTCCCGACGACGTCCAGCGGGCCATGGTCCGAACCATGCCAGGCCTGGAGCGCGTCGAGATCGCGCAACCTGGCTACGCAGTCGAATATGATCATATCGATCCGCGAATCCTGGAGCCCACTTTGGCCATTCGCGACGTGGATGGGCTTTATTTGGCGGGGCAGATCAACGGCACCACCGGCTACGAAGAGGCCGCGGCACAGGGACTGGTCGCGGGCCTGAATGCCGCCGCTTGGGCTGGCGGGTCGTCGTCGATCCTCTTCGATCGCGGCGAATCCTATATCGGCGTGATGGTGGACGACCTCGTGCTCCAGGGTGTCACAGAGCCCTATCGCATGCTGACGGCCCGAGCGGAGTACCGACTTCGCCTTCGGGCCGACAATGCCGAGGCTCGACTCACGCCCAAGGCAGTGGCGGCAGGCTGCGTGTCAGCGGAACGCTTGCGGCATTTCGCGTCGGCGAGTGGCCAACGCGAGAAGATCGAAACTCTGCTGACAAAGCGCTGCGGCGCCGCGGACCTCAACCAGACCGGCGCGGCGGTTCGCGACGATGGGGTTCGAAGAGAGCTGCGTGAGTGGATCCGCTTCCCCGAGGTCGACGCCGCGGTGCTGCTTCGGCTGGTTCCGGAGCTGGGTGACAGCCCCGCCGAGAGGGTGGAGGAAGCCATACAGGACCACCGTTATGCGCCCTACATCCAGCGCCAGCACAGCGAGATCGCCCGGCTCCGGTCGGATGAGCGACTACGTATTCCGCCCGATCTTGATTACGCCGTGATCCCGGGACTCTCCATCGAAATGGTGGAACGTCTCGAGCGTTCCCGGCCGTCAACTTTGGGGGCCGCCAGCCGCATCCGTGGGATCACGCCCGCGGCTCTGGCTGCCATACTCGTTCATGCGCGGCGCAAGGCTGCCTGATGGAGGAGGATCAGGCGCGGGAGATCATCGAGCAGAGGTTCGATGTTCCACGTGAAACAATGGCCCGCCTGGACCGCTACGGCGACCTTCTGAAGGCCGCCAACGAGACCCAGAATCTCGTGGCGGCGCCGAGCCTGGCGTACTTGTGGCAGAGGCATTTTCTGGATTCCGCGCAGTTGCTTAGATTTGCACCGTCCCCGGACTCAACCTGGATCGACCTGGGCAGCGGGGCCGGATTCCCCGGCCTCGTCGTCGCGCTTCTCCACCGGGGTCCCGTGACGCTCGTCGAGGAACGAAGATTGAGAGCCGAGTTT
>DASTDX010000057.1:0-32171 GCA_035710145.1 Allosphingosinicella sp. | reverse complement strand
CCGGCCTCGCGCCGCCTCTGCTGCTCCTCCGGGGTGGGGATGCAGATCGGACGGTCGCCCTTCAGCGTGTTCTGATTATAGGGATCCCACCAACGCTCGCGCACCACGCCCAGGGTCTCGATCAGCCGCCAGCGGTCCGGGATCGCGATATGCTCGGCCGGAAAGGCTTCGGGCGGCGGCGATCGAATCGCGCCGGGATTCACCTGTTCGACGGCGTCGGGAAGTTCGTGCTGAGGCACGCCCGGGCGCCGGCGGCCGTCGATCAGCGCATCCTCGGCGGGCGGCCCGGGTGGCTCGCTTCGGTTATAGGGATCGGTCGAGGGCGCTTCGCTCTGGCCGGGCGAAGCCTCGGGCTCGGTAATCTGCAACGCGAGCCGCACCGGCGCGTCGTCGCGGCGCAAGCCGGCGTCGGGGCCCGATTGCGTTGGGATGGCGAAGCTCGTCGACCCCGCCGTCGCTAGCAGCGACAAGAGGGCGGACGCGACGCTCACAATCCCTGACAGACGTTCTGATCGTTCGTGCCGATGAACGGGTTGAACGGGCAGTTGACGTAACGCAGGCGGACACCGCTGCTTCCCGCGACCGGGACGACGATCTGGTCGGCGCGGATCGCCGGATCGGCATTGCCGATCGAGCCGAGCCGGACTCCCGCATTGTGAAGGCCGAGGAAGCTGACCATGTCGTCCTGGTCGATGCCGTCGCCGGAAACACCGATCCCGCCGACGAGGGTGCCGCCGCGATAGATCGGCACCGATCCCGGGAAGATCTGGATACCGTTCGCGATCCGCCCCGGATTGGGGTTCTGGCTGCAGACCTGGGGGACATCGGGATTGGCACCGAGGATGAAGCCGACGTGGCTCTTCACGGCCGCCTCGATCAGCGCCGACTGGAGCCCGGTGGAGAAGGGGTTGAACTCCTGGATCGGCCGCGAAAAGGCGCCGGGCGGGCGGCCCAGTTCGCCGTCGGGGAAATAAGGCCGCGATATGTTGCCGTTGGCGCGGTCCGAGAAAGCGAATTTCCCGGTCAGTGCCGCGGGGTCGCCGAAAAAGGCCCGCGCCCGTTCGACATAATTGGAAACATCCGGATCGGGATTGCCGAGCAGCTCGGTCGCCGCAAACGCGGCCGAGAAGAACATCGCCGTCCGCGCCTTCTGCAGCGACACGTCGATCCCGAAGATGGGCGCATCCGGCGAACGAACGATCCCGAGCACCGCGCCGTTGGTATCGACGACCGAGATCGTCACCTGCGCCCGGCTGTCGAGCGGCTGGCGGATCTGGGCGCGCGCCCGGCTCATGACCGCAAAGGCTTCCTCGAGCAACGCCCGCACTTCGGCGGCCGACAGCGGCTGGCCGGCGCTGGTCCCTGCCCGGATCGGATAGCGGCCAGACCCGGCGCCGTTGCTTAGGACGAACGCGTCCGGGTTCGAGAATTCGGCAGCGGTAGCGGCGCGGATTCCGGACGCTTCCGTGCCATAGGCCCGGCCGGCCAGGACGCCTTCGGAGGAATCATAATATCCGCGCACCGAAGTGAGCACGCCCTGGGCCCCGTTGATGGTCGCGAAGCCCGGTGCGGCCGACGGGTTTCTCGCCAATTGACCTTCACTGACGTCGCTGAAGCGAAGGGTCGTTCCGTCGACCGAGATTCTCTCGGCGCGGATCGTGGCTGGGGCATCGAACCCGATCGAGGCCGCCAGTGCGATCGCTTCCTCGGCGTCCGCGTCGACGTCCTGGATTTCGGGATCGAATCCATAGACGCCGTCGGCCATCACGCCGACCCCGCCGACCACGACGCCGTTCTTGTAGAGCGGGAATCCGCCCGGATCCGCGGCGAGGCCGAGCGGCGAGCGTTTCGGGCCGATGAAGGCACCGGGCGCGGCGACGCCGTTGAAGCGCGCGGCGAGGTCGGAGCAGGGGAGCTGGCTGAACTGGACCCCGAACAGGGGCCCGCTCTCGAGCCCGCGGGCCGCGGCCGAGGGCGGGAAATGCTCCTGGACGATCATGCTCGCGGTGCGGGTGGAAAAAGCGTTGCCCGCGGAAGAGAGATAGGCGCCAGTGATCGCCTTGGCGATCGCTCCGGCGACCGCGCCGGGAACGTCGATGCCCTGGAGATCGTGGGTGCTGCCATTAGGGCCGCGCGGCACGGTCAGCCTCTGGTTGGCGCCGTTCATCGTGAAGACGGCCAGCACGTTGCCGACCCGGTCGACGACCGCGAACGTGCCGGGCAAGGCGCGTGCCTGGGCCTCGGCGACGCCCTGGGCGATGATCCTCTGCACGTCGGCCGCGGTCAGCGCCTCCTGCGCCGGCACCGCGAAGACGCCGGTCGGGGGCGCCGGTGGGGGAGGGGACGGCGGCCCGCCGCCACCGCCACAATTATTACCGCCGCCGCCACCGCCACCGCAGGAGGCCAGGACGAGGGCAATAATGGCAATCGAGGACGCTGTACGCTTCATCTCAACCTTCTGATCGCGGCCGCGGCCCGGCCGAGGCTGGCCCGGAATTCGCCGGGGTCGTAACTGTTGGGATCCCGGACGGCGCGATAGGCGCCATTGATGTCGCCTCTGATGTCGTCGGCGGCAGACGCCGGCACGTGGCGGGCGGCGACGAGGGACGACAGCAACGTGTCCGTCGCCATCACCGCCTGGACGCTTCCGGCATAATCGGTGAAGCGGGGGCTCACCGCTTCGCTGGTGATCGCCTGAATGATCGCGAAGCTTTGATCGCGGCCCATCGGCGCGGAAGCGAAAGCGTCGGCAAGCGCTCTTGCGCTGGCGCGAAGCGTCTGGCCCGCGGCGACAGCGGCGCCCCGGTCGCGGGCGAAGGCCTGGTGGAAGCTGCGGCTGTCGCGTTCGAAACGCTGCGCCAGCTGCGGCGCAACCACGCGCGCCGCGGCGCTCAGCATGATCATGTTCTCGTCGTTGAACGGCGGATAACCGGACGGGATCGGGCGGCCTGGATTGGCGACGGCGGTCGACCGGAAGCCGGGATCGTCGGAGATCCGGCGATGGCAGCTATGGCAATCGAGGAAATAGAATTCCGGGAACAGCCCGTCCGTACCGCGTGGGCCGGCGAACAGACCGAGCGAGCGGTCGAGCGCCATCGCCTGGCCGATCGCCCACATTCGAAGATGGTCGGTTCCACCCTTGCGCGAAGCATAATCGGCATCGTCGTTGTGATGCTGTTGCAGGGTGGAGAAGAGGTCGAGCTCGAAGCTGATCCGGGGATGGCCCGCGGCCATGATCCGATGGGTGACGAACTGGCCCTGGTCGGCGCTTCCAAAGTGGCAATCAAGGCAGACCGCGGCGCGTGCTCGAGGATTTTCCAGCGGCACCATGCCGCGCGCGACATTGTTCGCGTGCGTGCCGCCGACGGCATAATGGCTGGCAAGCCAGCCCGATGCGGCGCCATGGCAGGATTCGCAGCCGACTCCGTCGGTGAGCTGGAAGCGGGGGCCCCGCTCGCCGCCTGGGGTCGCGTGACAGCCCAGGCACATTTCCGCACTTGCCGGATCGCCGATCCCCAGCCGTTGAGCGATCTGCCGCGAGCGCGGCTCGCGAAGCACCGCCCAGGCGCGGCTATGGGCGCCGGCGGCAGTGGACGGATCCTGCCAGAGCAGGATTTCGTCCTGGCGCACGATGCGTCCGTCGGCTTCGGAACGGCCATGACAGGTCGTCCCGCCGCAGGTGGCGACCCCGACATAGCTGCCGCCGCTGGTGCTGCCTTGAGCGATGGCGGCGGCACTCACGGGCCGCAATAAAAGCAGCAACGCCACGCCAGCGACCAAAGCCAGCGCGCTCAAGCCGATCGCAATTTTGCGCCTGCCCCCCATGCGTCCCCCAATGGCCGTCCGTCTTCGGTTGCGGCAAGTGAAGTCAGGGTGTGAGTATGGGACGATTTCTCCCGGTCATGCAAGGCGCAAACAGCCGTTCGCAAGCTGCTGATGACAGGACAAACAATCCCCGATACACCAAGCGACTTCAGGGGGCAGCCGGGTTGCGCGCAGCGGACTTCCGAATGTTCCCCGATGGTCTATCGTCCCAGCGGACCAGCGATCGGAGCCGGCAAATGACGAAAGCATCTGACCTTTTCATCCTGTGCCTCGAAGAAGAGGGCGTCGAATATATCTTCGGCGTCCCCGGCGAAGAGAATCTCGACTTCCTCGACAGCCTTTCACGGTCGAAGAAGATCAAGCTGATCCTGACCCGCCACGAACAGGGCGCCGGCTTTATGGCTGCGACTTACGGGCGTCACACCGGTCGCACCGGCGTGTGCATCGCGACCTTGGGGCCGGGCGCAACGAACTTCGTGACCGCCGCCGCTTATGCGCAATTGGGCGGAATGCCGATGCTGATGATCACCGGCCAGAAACCGATCAAGAAATCGAAGCAGGGACGGTTCCAGATTCTCGATGTCGTCGACATGATGCGGCCGATCACCAAATATACCCATCAGCTTGCGAGCGCCGACAACATCCCAAGCCGGGTCCGGGAGTCGATCCGCCTCGCGGAGGAGGAAAAGCCCGGCGCCACCCACCTCGAATTCCCCGAGGACGTCGCCGAAGAGCAGACGGAATCGAGGCCGCTTGCGCGAAGCCATGTCCGCCGGCCGCTGGCCGACGAAAAATCGGTCCGCGCGGCAGTCCGGAAGATCGAGGAAGCGCGTGCGCCGATCCTGGTGATCGGCGCCGGCGCCAACCGCAAGATGACCAGCCGGATGCTTCTCCAGTTCATCGAGAAGACCGGGATACCGTTCATCACGACCCAGCTCGGCAAGGGCGTGATCGACGAGACCCATCCCCGGTTCGTCGGCTGCGCCGCCTTGTCCGCGGGCGACTTCTGTCACCGCGCGATCGGCGCCGCCGATCTCATCATCAATGTCGGCCACGACGTCATCGAAAAGCCGCCTTTCTTCATGGTCAATGGCGGCACCGAGGTGATCCACGTGAGCACCCGGACGGCGGAGGTCGATCCTGTTTATTTCCCGCAGATCGAGGTGATCGGCGACATCGCCAACGCCATCTGGCAGATCAAGGAAGACGTCGTTCCATCTGGCCTTTGGAATTTCGACGCCATGCTTCGCGCCCGCGCCGCCGAGGTCGAACATACGTCCTCGATGTGCAACGATCAGCGTTTCCCGATCTTCCCCCCCTGCCTGGTGCAGCAGGTGCGCGAGGCGATGCCGGCGGACGGGATCATCTGCCTCGACAATGGCGTCTACAAGATCTGGTTCGCCCGAAACTATGCGGCCCGTCAGCCGAACACGGTGCTGCTCGACAATGCATTGGCGACGATGGGCGCAGGCCTGCCGTCGGCCATGGCGTCGGCGATGGTCTATCCGGGCCGCAAGGTGATGGCGATCTGCGGCGACGGCGGGTTCATGATGAACAGCCAGGAGATGGAGACGGCCGTCCGGCTCGGCCTCAACATCACCGTCCTCATCCTTCGCGACGATGCCTACGGCATGATCCGCTGGAAGCAGGCCAATATGGGCTTCGCAGATTTCGGCCTCACCTACGGCAATCCCGATTTCGTGAAATATGCGGAAAGCTACGGGGCAAAGGGACACCGGGTCGACAGCGCCCAGAACCTGCCGGGGCTGCTTCGGCAATGTCTCGACACGCCGGGCGTCCATCTGATCGATTGTCCGGTCGATTATAGCGAGAATGATCGCATCCTGAACAAGGAGATCAAGGAGCTGAGCGCCGCGCTCGATCTCGGAACACCGAGCGGGCTCACCGTCGAGCAGGTCGAGGAACATATGCCCGCGGCTCACGGCCCCAAGCCGACCCTCGCCTGAGGGGAGTCGGGGGGATGGTGAAGCTCAAGGAGGTCTATCCGCTCTATCTCGCCAACGAGGCGAAGCAGCCCAATGCCGACCTCGAGGTGACCGACAAATATAGCGGCGAGGTGGCGTTCCGTGTGGCTCAGGCGGACGCCAAGACGATCGATGCCGGCATTGCCGCCTGCGCCGAGGCGGCGGAGCCGATGGCGCGGATGGCCAGCTTCGAGCGGCAGAACGTGCTCCAGCACTGCGTCGACCGGTTCAAGGAAAGGTTCGACGAGCTGGCCTTCGCCTTGTGTGTCGAGGCGGGCAAACCGATCAAGGACAGCGAGGGCGAAGTCAGCCGGCTGATCGACACGTTCCGGATCGCCGCCGAGGAATCGGTGCGGATGACGGGCGAGGTGCAGCCGCTCGATATCAGTCCGCGGGCCAAGGGTTATCAGGGCATCTGGAAACGGGTGCCGATCGGCCCCTGCAGCTTCGTCTCGCCGTTCAATTTTCCGCTCAACCTCGCCGCCCACAAGATCGCGCCCGCGATCGCCGTCGGCTGCCCCTTCGTGATGAAGCCGGCGAGCCGCACGCCGCTGGGCGCCATCATCATGGGCGAGGTGCTTGCCGAGACGGACCTTCCGAAGGGCGCCTTCTCGATCCTTCCCGCCCATCGCGAGGGCGCCGATCTGTTCACTACCGACGAGCGTCTGAAGCTGCTCAGCTTCACCGGCTCGCCCGGAGTCGGCTGGGACCTCAAGGCGCGCGCCGGCAAGAAGAAGGTGGTTCTCGAGCTTGGCGGCAATGCCGCCGTCATCGTCGATTCCGACGCCGATCTCGACGACGCCGTCGAACGGATCATCTTCGGCGCCTTCTACCAATCCGGCCAGAGCTGCATCGGGGTCCAGAGGATCATCATCCACGCCGACATCTACGACGAACTTCGCGACCGGCTCTGCGCGCGTGCGAGCAAGCTCGTCGCCGGCGATCCGAAGGACCGCAAGACGTTTATCGGCCCGATGATCAGCGAAGGCGAGGCGCGCCGGCTGGACAACTGGATCCGCGAGGCGGTGGACGGCGGCGCGAAATTGCTTTGCGGCGGCAAGCGCGACGGGGCGATGCTGGAGGCGACCTTGCTCGAGAATGTCGACCGTTCGGCGAACGTCGCCCGCGAGGAGGCCTTCGGGCCGGTCGCGATCCTGTCGAAATTTACCCGGTTCGACGACGCCCTCGAGGAGGTCAACGACAGCAAGTTCGGGCTTCAGGCGGGGATCTTCACTCGCGATCTCTTCAAGATGTTCGATGCCTGGGACCGCCTCGACGTCGGCGGAGTCGTGATCAACGACGTGCCATCCTACCGGGTCGACAACATGCCTTATGGCGGAGTCAAGGACAGCGGCCTTGGTCGCGAAGGCATTCGCTTCGCCATGGAGGACATGACCGAGATCCGAAACCTCGTCATCCGCCGCGGCGCCGGCGCCGCCCTCAAGCACCTGGGCGAGTAAGTCGGTTCAGCCGACCGTCGGCTTCACGCCGCCGGCTTCCGCGATGGTCCGGTTGCTCGCCCTCAGCTTGGCCCTGAGGGAAGCGGCGAAGCCGTGCTCGAGCGCTCGGCGAACGTCTTCGTTCGCCTCGACATAAGGCCGCAACTCCTCCGCCGGTGCGCACCAGAATCGGGCGGGGCCGTTCAGGACCACGCTTGCACTCGCCGGCTCCCCGGAAAGAACGGTGATCTCGCCGACCAGATCGCCGGCGTGGCACAGACCCACCTGTCGGCCCATGCTGATGACCCGCGCTTCGCCGCTGGCCAAATAATAGAGATGATGGACCGGCTCGCCTTCACGAGTCAGCTCGTCGCCGTCCTGTCCGTTGAGGAACATCCCCTGGTCGAGAACGTGGCGGGCGCTTCGCCTCGGCAGATCGGAAAACAGCCGCTCGACCATCGCCTGCTCCTCGGCGTCGAAGCGGATATTCCGGTCGCCCTGGAGATTGACGACGATCACGATGAGGCAGGTCGCCAGCAGCAGCGCCATCCAGAGCATCGTCACCGTGTCGTCATTCCACCACGCATGGCCGAGCGCGATCGCGGCGGCGATCGCCACCAGCATCCGGGCGCGAGCCAGACGGGGCGCGAGCATGGCGGCGACCAGGAGCGCGTAGCTCGATTGCAGGACCAGTGCGTCGGGCGAAAGCATCGATCTCTCCGCCGTGGATCATGCGTCAATCGCTGCGCCGGGAAAAGAGGCCGCCGACGTCTTTGTCGAAACCCGACGGAACGTGCGTTGCGCGGGGTTAAGCCTTGATCCTATAGGATCCTTCTTATCGGCCGGCGCGCCCGCGTTTCGGCCTCTCAAGTTCGAGATGGAGAGTCACATTGAAGGCGATTTTGATGGCAGGCGCGGCGGCGATCGCGCTCGGCGGATGCACGAACATGACTGACGAAGCCCCGGCGACCGCGTCGCAGTCGGGTACCGACGCTCCGGCCGTGGCGGCCGTGACCGTCCCCGACAATATTCTGCTAACCGAATGGGCCGGTCCGTATGATGGCGTTCCGCCGTTCGACCAGGTCCGGCCTGATCTGTTCCCGCCGGCGTTCGAATTCGCGATCGACGAAAGGCGCCGCGAAGTGCTGGCGATCGCCAACAACCCGGCCGAGCCGACCTTCGCCAACACGGTCGAGGCGCTGGAGCGCGCCGGCGAAAGGCTCGACCGTGTCGAGGCGGTTTTCGGAGTGATGACCTCGAACATGTCGACCCCCGAATATCAGGCGATCGACCGCGAATGGTCGCCGCGTCTGGCCGCGGCTTATGACGAGATCATCCTCAACCAGGCTTTGTTCGATCGGGTGAAGGCGATCCATGCCGCGCGCGAGACTTCGGGCCTCAATACCCAGCAGCAAAGGGTGGTGACCCGCCTGTTCGACCAGTTCGTCAGGCGCGGCGCCAATCTCGATGCCGCCCAGAAGCAGCAGCTGTCTGCCTACAATCAGGAGCTCGCGCGGCTCTTCTCGGAATTCAGCGAGAAGGTGCTCGCCGACGAGGAGACCTATCTCGTCGCGACCGAGGCGCAACTCGCCGGCGTTCCGGACGACGTCAAGGCGGCCGCTGCCTCGGCGGCGCGCGAGCGCAATCTTCCGGCCGGCCAGTTCGCGATCGTCAACACCCGCTCGGCGGTCGACCCGATCCTCACTTTCGCCGACGATCGCGCGCTTCGCGAGCGCGTGTTTCGCGCCTTCGTTAACCGTGGTGACAATGGCGACGCCAACGACACCAACCAGGTGATCGCCAGGATCGTCAAGGCGCGCGCCGACCGGGCGCGGCTGCTCGGCTTCGGCAGCCATGCGGAATGGCGGATGCAGGACACGATGGCCGGGACTCCGGCCCGCGCTCAGCAGCTGATGGAACGGGTCTGGCCCGCCGCCGTCGCCCGGGTGCGCGAGGAAGTGGCGGAGCAGCAGGCGATCGCCCGCCGGCTCGGCCACGACATCACGATCGAGCCGTGGGACTATCGTTACTACATGGAGAAGATCCGGCAGGACCGGTATCAGCTCTCGCAGGACGAGCTGAAGCCCTACTTCCAGCTCGACAACATGATCAACGGCATGTTCCACATGGCCGGGCAGCTCTACGGCCTCCAGTTCACCGAAAATACCGGTGAAGTGCCGGTCTTCCACCCGGATGTCCGGACCTGGAAGGTGACCAATCGTGCCGGCGAAACGGTCGGCGTTTTCTACGGCGACATGTTCGCCCGCACCGGGAAAAGGTCGGGCGCCTGGGCGACCACTTATCGAAGCCGTTCCGGGCTGCTCGAGGACGATATCGTCCTTGGGTCCAACAACAACAATTTCGTCAAGCCGGGAGCGGGCGAGCCGGTGCTGATCAGCCTGGACGATGCCGAGACTCTGTTCCACGAATTCGGCCACGCCATTCATTATTTCCTGGCCGACGTTCGTTATCCGAGCCTGCTCGGGACGCCTCGGGATTTCGTCGAATATCCCAGCCAGGTGCATGAAAACTGGGTGCTCACGCCGGAGACTCTCAACCGCTTCGCCCGCCACTATCGCACCAACGAGCCGATGCCGCAGGCGCTGGTTCAGCGGATCGAGGCGTCGCGCACCTTCAACCAGGGATTCGCGACGGTCGAATATCTGTCCTCGGCCCTGGTCGACATGGCGCTCCACGTCGATCCCGATGGCGTCGTCGATCCGGACCGGTTCGAGCGTGAAACCCTGGAGCGGCTGGGAATGCCGCGGGAGATCGTGATGCGGCACCGTCTGCCGCAGTTCAATCACCTCTTCTCGTCCGATTCCTACTCCGCCGGATATTATTCCTACCTCTGGTCGGAGACGATGGACGCCGACACCTGGGCGGCGTTCGAGGAGACGGGCAACGTCTGGGACCCCGAGACGGCGCGGCGCTTCGCCGAATATCTGATGGTGACCGGCAACGAAACCGATCGCGCCGAGGCCTATCGCCAGTTCCGTGGCCGTGATCCGGACGTCAACGCACTGCTTCGCCGGCGCGGATTCCCGACCGGCGGCGGCCAGTAGATGAAAGGGGAGGCGCCTCTTCGGAGGCGCCTTCCTGATCAGCTCGCCGGCGCGGCCTCCTCGGCCGTCGTCTCGACCAGCACGTTGAGCTGATCCTGGCAGTCGTTGGCGATCAAGGCCTCGGCCACCGCCTGGATGTCGCCAAGCTGCGAATCGACCGTCTGAAAGGTGATCCGGGTGGGCACTGCGACGCCCGCCTGGCGGAGCCGATATTCGCCGCCATCGGCGATCCCGACCGAGGCCGGCCAGGGCAAAACGGCCTGGCCCGCGGGCCAGTCGATCGTCTGCGATTCACCGCCCGGGCCGGTGATGGTGAGACTTGCGGTCTGGGACGCATCCGGCCGCCACAGATTCACGTCCGCCGTCGTCGCCAGGCAGAAAGTGCCGCTCTGGGTGGCATCGACATGCCAGATGGTCGGGCTTCTCGGAACGACGCCGGCATTGCGAACGGCGCCGATACGGGCCTGACGACCGCCGGTGGTGACAGTGCGCGTGCCGGCCTGGACCGCCGCGGTCGGGCTGAAATTGCCTGGCCCGCGGAAGGTGCGGGTGGCGCCGTTGGCGAGAACGACGACCACGTCGCTCGCCTGGAGCGCGATCCGGGCATTGTCCGGCAAGGAGCGGCCCGGCGGATAGCTTTTCGCCGAAGGTCCCGTCGATCGGATGACGAGGACATTGGCGGCAGCCGAAGCCGCGCCAGTGACGAGAAGCGCCGCAATGGCGAGACGGCTAAGCGAAGCTTTACTTTGAACCCAAGACAAAGTGACCTCCCGGACCTGCTTCCCTGATCCTGTATACGAAATTGGCCAGCGCCGCATCCTGCTTGTTGGATTCGGCGATTTCCTCCAGTTCCGTCAGCGCTGTCGTATCGCCTCCGTCATAAAAGCGCCAGAGATCGTTCAGCCGCTCGACAAGCTCCGGATCCATGTGGGGCACCGGCTCCCACACCTCGATCGGGGTGGCCCGTCCGCTCAGCACGATCCTGCCCATCGGCCGGAAACAGTCCAATTCGGTCTCCTGACGCGCCTGGGTGCTGACCAAAGCGGTCGACTTGAGCGCCTTGTTCGCCGATTCCAGCCGCGCCGCCGTGTTCATCGCGTCACCCAGAGCGGTGTACTGGATGCGATCCTCGCCGCCGAAATTGCCGACGACGGCCTCGCCGCGGTGGAGGCCGACCCGGGTGCAGCCGATCGGCGGGACGTCGTCACCGGCGGTTCGGCGGAACTCCTCGCCGGCCTCGAACATGGCGATGGCGGCGCGGGCGGCGCGATCGCCATCGTCCTCACGCGGGATCGGCGCCCCCCAGAAGGCGACGACGGCGTCGCCGACGAACTTGTCGATGGTGCCGCCATGATCGAGGACGATCTCACTCATCGTGTCGAGATAGCGGTTGAGCAGGCCCGACAATTGCTCCGGCGTGATCGCGTGGCTGAGCTTGGTGAATCCCTCGAGATCGGTGAACAGGGCAAAGATCTGGGTCTTCTCGCCTTTGAGCGCCAGGCGCTCGGGGTCGCGCATGATTTCGTTGGCGATGTCTCTCGGCAGATATTTGCCGAGCGCCGACTGGGCGAAGCGTCTCTGTTCCGATCCGACGGCGCGGGCGGCGGTTCCCACCCCGACGAACGCCAGCAGCCAGCCGACGCCCCAGCCGAAGGCCGGCAGGTCGAGCGTTTCGATCCCGCGCCATTGGAGGTAGAAAGGCAAAGCGCCGAGGAAGATGACCTGGGCGACGAAGATCAGGGCCAGCTTCCAGCCCCGCGCTTCGAGCAGACTCGTCAGGCCGCCGGCAATGACGACGGCCAAAGCGACGACCCACAGAGCGAACGGCGGCACTCGCGGCCGGATCCGACCGTCCAGCTGCTGGGCGAGCATGTGAGCATGGACTTCGAGCCCCTTCATCCAGCTTTCGCCGAAGCGGGTCATCGGCGTCTCGTAATCGTCCACGTCCGCGATATCGCCGCCGATCAGGACGTAGCGGCCGCGGATCGACTCGGCGAAGCCGGCCTCGAACGCGGCCCGCGTTTCGGCATCGAGGCTGCCGTCCTCGATTCCCGCGAAATGCTGAATCGGAAGGCTCGTGAAACGGCCGACTTCGCTGCTCGCCGGAAGCCGGTAGTCGATGCTTCCGCGATAGGTTCGGAACTGCGGGTTCACCGGGCTCAGGGCGTTGGACAGCAAAGGCGGGAGGCGTGGGTCCTGGCCGCCCCAGCGGCGGATCACGCCGTCGGCGAGGTCGGGCTCGGTCTTGATGCTGGCCGGCCGCACCGGCCCCGAGGCGACCTGGGCGAGGAAATTGCGGAGGAACTGCTCCTGCCAATATTCCATCTGCTCGGGATTGCCATATTCCGGGTTGCTGGACGCGAAAGCGAGGAACGTGGGCGTTCGAAGTTGCCGGAATGTCTCGATCAGCTCCGCGTCTTCCGGTTGCTGCTGGTCGATCAATATGTCGATTCCGATCGCTCGCGGGCCCATTCGATCGATCGCCCGAAGCGCCTGGGCAAGCATCCGCCGGTCAAGCGGCGATCTCTTTCCAAGCAGCTCGAGGGTCTGATCGTCGAAGGTGACCAGGACGATCCGATCGTCCTGCTCGAGCGTCCGTTCCGCGGTTTCGAGGAAGCGGTAATCGTAGAGGGCGCGCTCGGCGTCGCTGACCAGCGGGATTTCCCAGCTGAAGCGGGCGACATAGAGTCCGAGCAACAGGAAGAGGAGGGTGGCGAGCAGCCGCACAGCGCCGATCTGGCGGATGTTCCGCTCCGCCTTGTCGCGCCAGCTCCGTCGCCCCTGATCCGGCATCTCGCCCCCGCAAGCCCCGCTATTGCCTCCGGGA
Organism: Allosphingosinicella sp.; assembly: GCA_035710145.1. Lineage (GTDB taxonomy): Bacteria > Pseudomonadota > Alphaproteobacteria > Sphingomonadales > Sphingomonadaceae > Allosphingosinicella. The sequence continues at coordinate 19,030 of DASTDX010000057.1, read as the reverse complement.
TAATGGGAAAGCGGTTCGATGAACAGGCCGGGATGACGCCCTTATTTAGCCCCCGCTTTCAGCGCCTGGGCCCATGCAAGGTCCGCAAGGGGCTCCAGGGTCGCCGCCATCGTCGCGGCATGAGCCGAAGAGGCATTGCCGCGCTTTAGCCGGCCCTTGATCCCGTGGACGATCCCCGCGAGCCGGAACAGGTTGAAGGCCATGTAGAAATCGAGATCGGGAATTCCGTCGCGGCCAGTGCGCCGGCAGTAAGCGGCGACATATTCGGCTTCGCTGGGGATGTTGAGCGAGACGAGATCGAGCCCGGATAGCCCGGAGGAAAGGCCGTGGGGCATCCGGTACATCATCAGGTGATAGCTGAAATCGGCGAGCGGATGACCGAGCGTCGACAGCTCCCAGTCCAGCACCGCAAGCACCTTCGGCTCGGTGGAATCGAAGATCATGTTGTCGCAGCGGAAGTCACCGTGAATGATCCGCGCCTTGGGTTCGTCGGCGGGGATGTTTTCCGGCAGCCATTCGACCAGCCGGTCCATCGCCGCGACCCGGCCCGCTTCGGCATCCTCGGAATATTGCTTCGACCAGCGGCCGATCTGCCGGGCGAAATAATTGCCGGGCTTGCCATAGTCGCCGAGCCCCGCCGTCTCCGGGTCGATCTGGTGGAGGGCGGCGATGGTGGCGTTCATGGCGTCGAAATAAGCGGGCCGTTCACTGGCGCCGACTTCCGGGAAGGCGACGTTCCAGAAGATCCGGCCCTCGACCATTTCCATCACGTAGAAAGGCGTGCCGATGACGTCATCCTCGCCACAAAAAGCGTAGGTCCGGGCCACCGGAAAACCCTCGGCGCCGAGAGCGGTGATGACGCGATACTCGCGATCGACGGCATGGGCGCCCGGCAGCAGCTTTCCGGGCGGCTTGCGCCTGAGCACGTAATTGCGGGCGGGCGTGACGAGCTTGTAGGTGGGATTGGACTGGCCACCGCGAAACTGCTCGATCTTCAGCGGCCCAGCGAAGCCCTCCACTTCACGTTCCAGCCATCGCTCTAGCCGCACTTCGTCGAAACGATGCGCTTCGCGCACCTGGCTGGTGCCGACATTCTGGATGCTGCGATCCATCTCCCCTCCGGGCTAGCGCTCGGCGCGAGCAAGGTAAAGAAAAGGACTGCCGGATTCGCTGGCGGTCGCGAAATGTGCTATGATTTAAATGGTGGGCTGTGGGTCGAAAGGACTCGGCTATGGCTATGCGCTTCCTCGCTTCTGCCGCCTTCCTGGCGGTCATTTCCGTCCCCGCTGCCGCGAGCGTGATCTCGATGGGGAGCACGTCGGCGAGCCTCTGCTATCAGAGAGCGGATTCGCCGGTCGATCCCAGCTTCTCGGATCTGCGGATTTGCGACACCGCGCTGAACGAAGAGGGGCTTACCCAACGCGATCGGGTGGCCACGCACGTCAATCGGGGCATCCTTCGCCTGCGCCGTTCGCAGCTCGATCTCGCGATCGCCGATTTCGATCGCGCGATCGCGCTCGATCCCGATCAGCCGGAAGCCTATCTCAACAAGGGCGCGGCGATGATCAGGCAGCGCAATCCCGGCGCGGCCTTGGGCCTGTTCACGATGGCGATCGAGCGCCGCACCAGCCGGCCGGAGCTTGCGCATTTCGGGCGGGCGATCGCCAACGAGGCGCTCGGCAATGCCCGTCAGGCCTATCGGGACTATCAGCGCGCAAGCGAGCTCGATCCGGACTGGGCCGATCCGCGCTCCGAACTGACGCGCTTCCGGGTCGTTCGCGACTGAGCGGAGGCGGCCGACTGGCCATTGCAACCCCTTGGTCGATTACGCATTGATCGAGTCTGCGCATGTCGCGCGGCGCGTTTCTGGGGGACGCGTACCCATCACAGGAGACTCGCAATGCCCTTCGTCTTGCCCGACCTTCCGTTCGCCAAGGAGGCGCTCGAGCCCCACATGTCGGCGGAGACGCTGGAATTCCATCACGGCAAGCATCACCGCGCCTACGTCGAAAAGACCAACCAGATGGTCGAGGACAAGTCGCTCAAGGGCTCGCTCACCGATCTGATTCGCGGCGCCCGCGAGTCAGGGGACAAGGGCCTGTTCAACAACAGCGCCCAGATCTGGAATCACAGCTTCTTCTGGCAATGTCTGGCTGCGCCGCAGGGCCAGCGGCCGACCGGCCAGCTCGCGCAGATGATCGACGACGAATATGGTTCGGTGGACCAGCTCCTGGCGGCCCTGAAGCAGGAAGCGGTCGGGCATTTCTCGAACGGTTGGGCGTGGCTGGTTCTCGACGGTGGCAAGCTGAAGATCACCTCGCTTCACGACGCCGACACGCCAGTGGTTCGCGACGGGATGATGCCCCTGCTCACGCTCGATGTGTGGGAGCATGCTTATTATATCGACTATCGCAACCGGCGCCCTGATTTCGCCGAAGGCGTGCTCGCCAACGTCGTCAATTGGGATTTCGTCGCCCGCAATCTCGACGGCGAGGGCATCTCCAGGGCCGACCAGCAGCCCTGAGGCGGTCCGAACTCAGGTCTTGAGCCGGTAGCCGGTCTGGAAGATCCAGTAGACTACGGCCAGGCAGGCGAAGAAGAAAGCCAAAGTGGCGCCGAGACTGACGGCTACGCCGACGTCGGAGGTGCCGTAAAAGCTCCAGCGAAACCCCTCGATCAGATAGACGACGGGGTTGAAGTGGGTGATCGTCCGCCAGGGTTCGCCGAGCATCGAGATCGAGTAGAAGGCGCCGCCGAGGAATGTGAGCGGAGTCACGATCAGCATCGGGATGAACTGGATCTGCTCGAAATTCTGGCCCCAGATGCCGATGATGAAGCCGAACAGGCAGAAGGTCACCGAGATGAGGAGCAGGAAGGCGATCATCCACAAGGGGTGATCGATCCTGATCGGGACGAAGAAGGCAGCGGTTGCGAGGATGACCAGCCCCAGAACGATCGACTTGGTCGCCGCCGCCCCGACATAGCCGATCACCGTCTCCAGCGGAGAGATGGGTGCCGACAGCAATTCGTAGATCGTGCCGGTGAATTTCGGGAAGAAGATCCCGAAACTGGCGTTGAAGATGCTCTGCGTGAACAGGGACAGCATGATCAGGCCGGGGACGATGAAGGCGCCATAGGGCACGCCGCCGGTCGCATCGGCGCGGATGTTGCCACCGATGGCGGCGCCGAAGACGACGAAATAAAGCGAAGTGGTAATGACCGGGGTCACCAGGCTTTGCCACAGGGTCCGGAGCGCCCGCGCCATCTCGAAGCGATAGATCGCCCAGACGCCATGGCCGTTGAAGATCATTCGCCTTTCTCCTGGTGGACGAGGCTGACGAAGATGTCCTCGAGCGAGCTCTGCCTTGTGTTGAGATCCTTGAAGGCGATCCCGCAATCGCTCATCCGCCGAAGCAAAGAGGGCACGCCGGTCCGCTCGGCATTGGCGTCGAACACATAAAGCAGTTCATGGCCGTCCGCCGCGAGCGCGACGTCCCATTCGGCCAATTCGGCCGGTATCTCGCTCATCGGCTCGGCGAGGTTCAGGGTCAGTTCCTTCTTGCCGAGCTTCTTCATGAGCGCGGTCTTTTCCTCGACGACGATGAGCTCGCCGCGGCTGATCACGCCGACGCGATCGGCCATCTCCTCGGCCTCTTCGATATAATGGGTGGTGAGGATGATGGTGACCCCGCTCTCGCGAAGCCCTCGGACGAGGTTCCACATGTCGCGGCGAAGCTCCACGTCGACGCCCGCCGTCGGCTCGTCGAGGAACAGGATTTCGGGTTCGTGGCTGAGCGCCTTGGCGATCATCACCCGGCGCTTCATGCCGCCGGAAAGCTCCATGATCTTGGCCTTGCGCTTGTCCCACAAGGAAAGCTGGCGAAGCACCTTCTCGACATGGGCCGGATTGGGCGCGCAACCGAACAGGCCGCGGCTGAACGTGACGGTCGCGATCACGCTCTCGAACGCGTCGGTGTGAAGCTCCTGAGGCACCAGGCCGATCTTCTGGCGGGCCGCGCGATAGTCTTTTTGATGGTCATGGCCAGCAACGAGGACCTGCCCCGAGCTGGGCTTCACGATCCCGCACACGATGCTGATCAGGGTCGTCTTGCCGGCGCCGTTCGGGCCGAGCAAAGCGAAGATTTCGCCCTTCTTGATGTCGAGATCGACCGTCTTCAGCGCCTCGAGGCCCGACGCATAGGTCTTGCTCAGGCCCCGGATCGAGATGACCGGCTCCATATCCGCTCGCTCGCTCATTGGGTCGGCGGGATGGGCGGCTCTTCCTTCGATTCCTCGATCGCGAAGCCGTGCTTCATCAGCATCGGCACGTTGGCGAGGACGAACAGGAAGGTCACCGGCATGAAGAACCACAATTTGAATGCGACCCAGAAATCGGTGTCGGTCGAGCGCCAGACCGCCTCGTTGAGGACGGCCATGACGAGGAAGAAGATGATCCAGTTGCGGGTGAGCAGATACCAGCCGCGCTCCGACAGGCCTGGATAGACGGTGCCCAACACCATTTTCAGGAGGTTTCGCCCGGTCCGGATTCCGAACAGCAACAAGGCGGCGATGAAGAGGTAATAAATGGTCGGCTTGATCTTGATGAAGGTCTCGTCGTGAAGCCAGATCGTGATCCCGCCGAGGACCACGACCATCAGCCCGGAAAACCAGAGCAAGGGCGAAATATGGCGATATTTGAGCTGGGAGATCAGCATCGCGACGATCATCGCGATCATGAAGGCGCCCGTGGCGACGAAGATCTTTAGGGTCGACGGCACCGGCGCGAAGAAATTGGCGAGGAAGAAGACCAATAGGGGTCCCAGGTCGATCAGCAGTCGGGCGCCCGTGCCCGGACCCGTCACGGGTTTTTCCTCGATGGTCCTTTGTTCGACGTTCATGCCGTTACTCCCGAGATCGCCCGGGCCACTTCGGCGGGATCGAACGGGCGCAGATCGTCCATGCCTTCGCCGACGCCGATGGCGTGGATCGGAAGGCCATATTTATCGGCGGCGGCGACCATCACGCCGCCGCGCGCGGTACCGTCCAACTTGGTCATCACCAGGCCGGTCACGCCCGCTACCTCCCGGAACACCTCGATCTGGGACAAGGCATTCTGGCCGGTGGTCGCGTCCAGGACCAGGACGACGTCGTGCGGCGCTGCCGGGTTCAGCCGGCCGAGCACCCGGCGGATCTTGGCAAGCTCGTCCATCAAATCCTTCTTGTTCTGGAGGCGCCCGGCGGTGTCGACGATCAGAACGTCGATCCCTTCCGCCGTTGCCTTCTTGACGCCGTCGAAGACGATCGCCGAGCTGTCCGAGCCTTCCGGTCCGCAGATGATCGGTACGCCGGCACGGTCCGCCCAGATCCTGAGCTGCTCGATCGCGGCGGCCCGAAACGTATCGCCCGCGGCAAGCAGGACCGAATAATCCTGCTCCTGGAAAAGATGCGCGAGCTTGGCGATCGTGGTCGTCTTGCCGGAGCCGTTGACCCCGACGACGAGGATCACCTGAGGCCTCGGAAAGGCGTCGATCTCGAGCGGCTCCGCCACCGGAGTCAGGATCTTCTCGAGCTCCTCCGCGACGACGGCGCGGACCGCGGCCTCGGTCAGGCCGCGCTCGAAACGCTCGTTCGCCAGCCGGGTCCGTACCTTGGCCGCGGTCGCCGGCCCCAGATCGGAGGCGATCAGCGCTTCCTCGATATCGTCCAGGGTCCTTTCGTCGAGGCTCGCCCGAGTGATCAGACCGGTGAGGTTCTCACCGAGCCGGTCGGAGGTCTTCTGAAAGCCGAGCCGCATCCGCTCGAACCAGGGCAACTCGGTCACGCATTTACTCCGATCAAAATGTCGTTCCTCACGTCGCTGACGATGACGTCCTCGATCTTGCCCACGTCACCGCCGCGAACGCTGGAAAGGCCGAGCTGGACCGGCGCGAAATTCTCGGCATGGCCGCTGCCGTCCCCGCGCTCGATCAGCACTTTCTGGCGTGTCCCGACCAGGCCCTTCAGCCACTCGGAGCGCCGCCGGGCGGTCGCGTCCCGGAGCCTTTTCGCCCGTGCCTTCACCACGGGCGGAGGAACCTGCGGCATGCGCGCCGCCGGGGTGCCCCGCTTCGGCGAATATGGGAAGATGTGGCCCATGACGATGTCGCATTCGTCGATCAGGCGCAGGCTGTTTTCGTGCATGGCCTCGGTCTCGGTCGGGAACCCGGCGATGAGATCCGCGCCGATCGCGATTTCGGGGCGCCTTTCCTTCAGGCGCCGGACGGTTTCGATGGCCTGAGCCCGGTTGTGGCGCCGCTTCATCCGCTTCAGGACGAGGTCGTCGCCGGCCTGAAAGCTCATGTGGAGATGCGGCATGAAGCGCGGCTCACCGGCGGCGAGCTCGAACAGGCGATCGTCCATCTCGATGCAGTCGAGCGACGACAAACGAAGCCGCGGGAGCTGCGGCACCAGGCGTAATATCCGTTCGATGAGGAGGCCGAGCGAGGGCTGGCCGGGTAGATCCGGGCCGTAGCTGGTGACGTCGACGCCGGTCAGGACGACTTCCTGAAACCCCTGGTCGGCGAGGGCCTCGATACGCTCGACGACCAGCCCGGCGGGGACCGATCGGCTGTTTCCGCGGCCGAAGGGGATGATGCAAAAGGTGCAGCGATGGTCACAGCCATTCTGGACCTCGACGAAGGCGCGCGAGCGATCGGCGAAGCCGGAGACGAGATGCGGCGCCGTCTCCCGCACCGCCATGATGTCGGAAACCCGGACCTCCGCATCGTCCAGGTGAATTGAGCGGGTGAAGCTTTCGGCCTCGAACTTCTCCCGATTGCCAAGCACCCGATCCACCTCCGGCATCGCCGCGAATGTCTCCGGCTCGACCTGGGCGGCGCAGCCGGTGACGAAAATCCTGGCGTCGGGACGCGCCCGCTTCGCCTTGCGGATCGCCTGCCGGGTCTGGCGCACGGCTTCGTTGGTGACGGCGCAGCTGTTGACGATCACGAGGTCCTCCTCGTGGGCGGCCAGCATGCGCATGGCCTCGCTTTCGGCGGCGTTGAGCCGGCAGCCCATGGTGATCATCTCGGGCCCGCTCATGACGGCAGCTCGCCGCCAAAAACGTAGGTTGCCGCGCCACTCATCCGGATCGGCTGGCCAGGCGACCACTCGATGATCAGGGTCCCTCCCGGCAGAGTGACGGCGATCGGGGAATCCGTGTTGAACTTCTTGATGGCGGCCACCGCGGTCGCGCACGCGCCGGTGCCGCAGGCGAGGGTCAGGCCGGCGCCCCGCTCCCAGACGCGAAGATCGATGCCTGCCCTCCGGGTTCCGGCGACATTGACTCCGCCGATCCGGAATTCGGCGACATTGACGTTGACCCCCTCGGGAAAGAGCGGATCCCGCTCGATCAACGGGCCCAAACGGGCGAGGTCGATCTGGCTCGAATCCTCCATGAAGAAGACGACGTGCGGATTGCCGACATTGACCGCGAACGGCCGCTGCAATGCCTCCCAGCCGACGGGCATCTCGGCGGTGTCCATCGCGTAAGCGAGCGGGATCTCCTCCCAGCCGAATTTCGGCATTCCCATTTCCACCGTCACCGACGCCCCGTTCGCCGTCGCCGTCAGGATTCCGCCTTTGGTCTCGATGGTCTCGGCACCCAGAAGAGCGACGCAACGGGTCGCGTTGCCGCAGGACTCGACTTCGCCGCCATCGGCGTTCCAGATCCGCATCCGGACGTCGGCGACTTCGGAAGGCTCCAGCACGATCACCTGGTCGCAGCCGACGCCGGTGCGGCGGTCGGCGATCGCCCGCGCGCGCTTCGGGTCCATGGTCACCGGCGCCTCGCGACCGTCGAGAATGACGAAGTCGTTGCCGAGGCCGTGCATCTTGTGGAAACGCTGCGTCATTGCCGAGCGCATCTAGGGAGCAGGAAGGGCCAAGTCCACCGGCGCCCGCCTGGCACGGCTCGTCCGGCGCGCCGGGGCGCGCGGTCCAACCGGCTTGCCAGCAGGGCGCCAAGTCCCTATGTGGCGGCCATCCCGATGACGGGTGAGTTTCGAAGCGTCAACGACGCGCGCTGGCCGGCGAGGTTTCGCCCGCCGGCGTTTTTCGTTTGGCGCATCTGGAGAAGTTGATGTTCGAGAGCCTGAGCGATCGCCTGAACGGTGTTTTCGACCGGCTGCGCGGCCGCGGTGCACTGACCGAGGCGGACGTGCGCTCGGCGATGCGCGAGGTCCGCGTCGCCTTGCTCGAGGCCGACGTCGCCTTGCCGGTCGTTCGCGAATTCGTCGATCGGGCGACCGAGAAAGCGGTCGGGCAACAGGTTCTCCGTTCGGTCACGCCCGGCCAGCAGGTCGTCAAGATCGTCCATGACGCTCTGGTCGAGATGCTCGGCGCGGAGGAAGCGGGCCTCGAGCTCGCGGTCACGCCGCCGGCGGTGATCATGATGGTCGGCCTGCAGGGCTCGGGCAAGACGACCAGCACCGCCAAGATCGCCAAGCGCCTTACCGACAAGGACCGCAAGAAGGTGATGATGGCGTCGCTCGACGTCGCCCGGCCGGCCGCCCAGGAACAGCTTGCCGTTTTGGGCCGTCAGGCGGACGTCGCGACCCTGCCGATCGTCCCCGGCCAGCCGCCGGTCGAGATCGCCCGTCGGGCGCTCAACGCGGCCCGGCTTCAGGGCTTCGACGTGCTCATGCTGGACACCGCCGGCCGGCTCCACGTCGATCAGGCGCTGATGGACGAGATGAAGGCGGTGGCCGCTGCGACCTCGCCGCAGGAAGTCCTTCTCGTCGCCGACGCCCTGACGGGCCAGGATGCGGTCAACGTCGCCAAGAGCTTCGTCGATCAGGTGGAACTGACCGGAATCGTCCTTACCCGGCTCGACGGTGACGCCCGCGGGGGTGCCGCTCTGTCGATGCGGGCCGTTACCGGCAAGCCGATCAAGTTCGCCGGTGTCGGCGAGGGCATCGACAAGATCGAGGCCTTTCACCCTGAGCGCGTCGCCGGCCGAATCCTCGGCATGGGCGACGTCGTCAGCCTGGTCGAGCGCGCCCAGGAAACGATCCAGGTCGAGGAAGCCGAGGCGCTCGCCGCCAAGATGGCCAAGGGCCAGTTCGACATGAACGACCTGCGCGCCCAGCTTCGCCAGATGCAGCGCATGGGCGGGCTCGGCGCGCTCGCGGGCATGCTGCCGGGCATTGGCAAGATGCGGAACCAGATCAATCAGAGCGGGGTGCTCGAGGGCAATGTGCTCGGCCGTCTCGACGCGATCATCGGGTCGATGACTCCGAAGGAACGCGTCAAGCCGGACCTGATGAACGCCAAGCGCAAGATCCGGGTCGCGAAGGGCTCGGGCACGACCGTCCAGGAAGTGAACAAGCTCCTGAAGATGCATCAGGAAATGGCGAACGCAATGAAGAAGATCCGAAAGATGGGCGGGCTCGGAAAGCTCGGCGCCCTGTTCGGCGGCGGCGGCGGCGGCGGTCTGGGCGGAGCGCTCGGCGGGCTTCCCGGCGGCGCCCTGCCGCCCGGCGGTCTTCCTGGGCTTCCCGGGCTTCCGGGCAGCAATGCCCCATTCAATCCCAAGAATTTCAAGAGATAGGTTCAAGAAAGGAAAATCGAAATGGCAGTTGCAATCAGGCTTTCACGGGGCGGCGCAAAGAAGCGCCCTTATTACAAGATCGTCGTCGCCGATTCCCGCAATTCGCGCGACGGCAAGTTCATCGAGCGCATCGGCAGCTACAATCCGCTGCTGCCCAAGGACAGCCCGGAGCGGGTGAAGCTTGACGCCGATCGCGCGCGGCATTGGCTCTCGGTCGGCGCCCAGCCGTCCGATCGCGTCCTTCGCTTCCTCGATGCGGCCGGAATCAAGGAGCGGGCGACCCGCAGCAACCCGAAGAAGGGTGAGCCGGGCGAGAAGGCCAAGGAGCGCGCCGAAGAGCGTGCGACCCGCGAGACCGAAGCCGCTGCGGCTGCCGAGGCGGCGGCCGAGGAAGAGACCGTCGAAGTGATGGCCGAAGCCCTCGAGGAAGCCACCCCCGACACCGCCGAGGCGGAAGCGGCGGAAGCGGCTCCCGCCGAGGAAGCCGCTGCCGAAGAGGCGCCGGCTGAGGAAGCCGCGGCCGAAGAGGCGCCGGCCGAGGAAGCCGCGGCCGAAGAGGCGCCCGCTGAAGAAGCCGCTGCCGAAGAGGCTCCTGCCGCCGACGAAGCTTCGGCCGAAGCTGCTGCCGAAGACGCGCCGGCCGCCGAAGAGGCCACGCCGGCCGACGAAGCCGTCAACGAGGGCGAGTCCGCCGAGGGTTCCGACGAAGCCGCTCCCGAGGAAGGCGCCGAGAAGGCCAAGAAGGCCAAGAAGTCCGAGAAGGCCGAATAGGCCGACCGGATCCGGAGTCTTCGCCTCCGCAGCCCCTCCCCGGGATGGGGAGGGGTTGGGGAGGGGTGACGCATGCGTTAAAGGCGCTTGCCATGTCACCGCGCCTGCACCCCGCTTTTTACGGCGCCTTCCGGAGACCGTGTCGGTTCGGTTGCAGCTTCGCGCGCGAAGAGAGGTTTCGTGCCGCGACGCGAACGTTTCCCCAGTCCAGCCCTCCGTCGACAAGGGGGCGGTCCAGGTCAGGCATCCAACTCAGTGGCTTCTGACAAACAGGTCGTCCTCGCCGCTGTCGCCGGGGCCCATGGCGTGGGGGGCGAAGTGCGCCTCAGGGCCTTCTCCGAGAAGATCGACAATCTGAAGCGGCACAAACGGCTGTTCGTCGACGAAAATCGGCCGCTGACCCTCGTCTCGCTTCGGGGCGGCGGCAACGGCGCCATCGCCCGCTTTGCCGAAATCACCGATCGCAACGCCGCCGAGGTCCTGCGCGGCAAGCTCCTCTCTATTCCCCGCTCGGAACTGCCTCCGCTCGAGGAAGGTGAATATTATCATGCTGACCTTGTCGGCCTTCCTTGCGAGAGCGAGGGCGGCGAGCCGCTGGGCAAGGTCGTCGCGGTCGAGAATTTCGGCGCCGGCGATCTTCTGGAAATCGAGAAGCTGGACGGCAAGAAGTCCCTGATCCCGTTTCGTGACGGGGTGGCCGAGCTTCGCGAGAACCGGATCGTCGCTGACCCGGCGTTCCTTGCCTAACGCTTCAGCGGGCGTTCCTTCGCGAGATCGTTGCGGATCGTCGTCGCCGCTACTCCGCCTTCGCCCATGGCGTTGCTGATCTGGTCGAGGCCGATGACGACGTCGCCGGCGGCATAAGCGCCGGGGACATTCGTGCGCTGGTGACTGTCGACGGCGATGCAGCCGGTCTCGTTCAGCGTGACCCCGATCTGCTCGGCGAGTTTGGTATGGGTGTCGGAGCCCAAGGCCGGATAGAGGCTGTCGAACGCATGATGGCCTTCGGCCGTCTCGACGACGATGCAATTGTCGTGCACCGCGACGCCGCGCGAAGGCCCGTTGATCGCCCGGATCCCGTGCGCCTCAAGCTTTTTCTGATCCTCCTGCCCCAGTTCGTGGGTCTCGCCCGGCGCGATCAGGGTGATGTCGGCCGTGAAGCTGCGGAGGAACACCGCCTCGGCGACGCCGTGAGAGCCGCTTCCGATGACGCCGACTTTCTTGTCGGTGACCTCGTAGCCGTCGCAGATCGGGCAATAACGGATCAGGCCGTTGGCAAGCGCGGCGTCGTGAAGCTCCTCGTCCATGTCCGGGCGCCGGTTCTTGACTCCGGTCGCGAACAGCACCGTCCGCGCGGTCGCCGTTCCAGCGCCCCATTCCGCCTCGAAGCCACCGGGCACCTTCTCGAGCCGCGAAACCCGTCCGGTTTCGACCGAGGCGCCATATTTTTCCGCCTGCTCCCGCATCCGCCGGATCAACTCCGTCCCGGCGATCCCGTCGGTGAAGCCGGGAACGTTGCGCGTGCAGGGGATCCAGCTGGCGCGGCTCCGGCCTTCGTCGACCACTTTCAGCTTGAGGTGGAAGCGGGCAAGATAAATGGCCGCGGTCAGGCCCGCCGGCCCCGCGCCGATGACCAGGCAATCGAAATCGGGTTCGTCCATTCGCCCTTAGCGCCGCGGCGCTGCCATGGTTCCGTGCGCTTGCAGCATGGCCATGAACGGACGAAAGGGAAGGGGCCGGGTAAAAGCGGCGGCACGGCTGGAGGGGATGCACATGTTCAGGACTTTGACCGCGATCCTGCTGTTGGGGGCGGCGTCGCCGGCGCTGGCGCAAACCGTGACCGGTGCACCGGCGACTGCCCCGGCGCTGGCCAATGTCCTTCCTGCCATCGACGCGCATTTTCGCCAGTACATGGAGGCGGGCCATGTCCCGGGCCTGGTCTACGGCATCGTCCGCGACGGCAGGCTCATTCATGTCGGGACGATGGGCGTCCAGGATCTGGAGCATCGCCGTCCGGTCACCGCCGACAGTCTGTTCCGGATCGCGTCGATGTCCAAGGCCTTCACGGCCTTGGCCATCCTCAAGCTTCGCGACGAAAATCGCCTCTCGCTCGATGCGCTCGCGGAAACCTACGTGCCGGAGCTTCGCAACTGGCGCTACCCGACCAGCGATTCGCCCCGCATCCGGGTGCGCGACCTCCTGAGCCACGTTGGCGGCCTGGTCACCGACAATCCGTGGGGTGATCGCCAGCAGATCCTGCCCGAGGCCGAATTCACCCGGATGCTTCGCGACGGCGTGCCGATGAGCCGGGCCCCCGGCACCCAGATGGAATATTCCAACTTCGGTTACGCCTTGCTGGGCCGGATCATCACGAACGTCTCGGGCCGCCCGTACGATCAATATATCCGGTCGGAGATCATGATCCCGCTCGGCATGACCTCGACGGCCTTCGAGATCGCGGATTCGCCGCGCGAGCGCCGGGCGCTCGGCTATCGCTGGGAGAATGACGCGCATGTGCTGGAGCCGGACATGGCCCACGGCGCTTTCGGAGCGATGGGCGGCGTGGAAACCAGCGCCAGCGATTATGCGCGCTGGGTCGCCTTCCTGCTTTCCGCCTGGCCCGCCCGCGATGGGCCTGAGAACGGTCCGGTGCGCCGGGCGTCGGTGCGCGAGCTCGCCCAGGGCCTGAACTTCATCGCTACGAGCGAACGCCCCGGCCTCGCCGGCGAGGAGGCCTGCCGTCATGCCAGCGCTTACGGCATGGGCATGCGCGTGGCTCAGGATTGCGACCTCGGTTTGGCCTTGTCGCACAGCGGCGGCTATCCCGGATACGGCTCGAACCTGGTCATCCTGCCGGACCTCGGCGTCGGCGTCTTCGCGTTCGCCAATCGCACTTATGCCGCGCCCTCGCGCCAGACGGTGGCCGCCGCGCTCGAGCTTCATCGGGCCGGCTTGGTCGCAGCGCGTCCGGAGCCGGTCAGCGCGGACCTGGCGGGGGCTTATGCGCTGGCCGGTCAGATCTATCAGGCCGGCACCGTCGAGCCGGCGCAGGATCGGTTGGCGATGAATTTCCTCATGGACCGTTCCGCTTCGAACTGGTCCGCGACGTTGAGCCAGCTTCGAACCCAGGCCGGCGCCTGCAGGACGGACGCGCCGATCACGCCCCAGGGCGCGATGGCAGGGACCTTTGCCTGGCCGTGCGAGCGCGGCAATGTGCGCGGCTATTTGCTGCTGGCGCCCACCCGCCCGGCGACGATCCAGCAACTCTCCTTGGGCATGGTTCCGCCGCAATGAGCTGGGCCGCCAATGTCCTTACGCTCTATCCCGAGATGTTTCCCGGGCCGCTCGGTCACAGCCTTGCGGGCCGGGCGCTGGCCCAGGGCCTGTGGTCGCTCGAGACGGTGCAGATCAGGGATTTCGCCACCGATCGGCATCGGTCGGTGGACGATACGCCGGCCGGCGGCGGCGCCGGCATGGTGATGCGCGCCGACGTGCTCGCCCGGGCGGTCGATCATGTTCTTGCCGCGCGGCCGGACCTCCCGGTCCTGGCGATGAGTCCGCGCGGGGAACCCCTTACCCAGCAGCGGGTGAGGCACCTTGCCGAAGGCCCAGGCGTCTCGGTGCTGTGCGGCCGCTTCGAGGGCATTGACGAACGCTTGTTCGAGGCGCGTCATATTGTCCCGGTCTCCGTCGGCGACTATGTGCTTTCGGGCGGGGAGACCGCGGCTTTCGTCCTGCTCGACGCTTGCGTTCGGCTGCTCCCCGGGGTAATGGGCGCGCCGACCAGCGGTGAGGAGGAAAGCTTTGAAAGCGGCCTTCTCGAATATCCGCATTACACCCGACCTTTTGAATGGGAAGGGCGCAGGATTCCCGAAGTGCTGCGATCGGGGGATCATGCGAAGATCGCCGCCTGGCGTAAAGCGAAGGCGGAAGAAGAGACACGGCTAAGGCGGCCGGACCTGATCGAGCGTCATTGGGACGCACGAAGGCCACCGCCCTCTGGCGCGCGGCGGACAGAAGAGAGCGACGAGACATGAATATCATCCAGCAGCTCGAGGCCGAGCAGATCGAAAGCCTCACCGAGAAGCGCGCCATCCCCGAATTCCGCCCCGGCGACACCCTTCGGGTCGGCGTCCGCGTGGTCGAAGGCGACCGCACCCGGATCCAGAATTTCGAGGGTGTCTGCATCGCCCGCGCCAATCGCGCGATGGGGTCCAGCTTCACCGTCCGCAAGATCAGCTTCGGTGAGGGCGTCGAGCGCGTCTTCCCGCTTTACTCGCCGAACATCGATTCGATCGAGGTCGTTCGCCGCGGCGCCGTCCGCCGCGCCAAGCTCTATTATTTGCGTGGCCGCACCGGCAAGGCCGCCCGCATCGCCGAGCGCCGCGACCTTCGTGCCGCTCCGGAGTCCCAGGCTCAGGCCCGCACCGAGACGGCCGAGACGGAGACCGCCGAGGGCTGAGCTCCGGCCCAACCAGTTCATGAAAGGCGGTCGCTCAGGCGGCCGCCTTTTTTGTTGGGCTCGCCGTTCGATCCCTGCGCGCCTCACGCGACGTGATCCCTGGTATTTCCTTCGCTGGGGAGCGGGTCCTTTTTGTTGCCGCGGTACGAAGATATATCTTGACCCGATTTTCACAAGATATATCTTAGACCCATCGAAGTAGGAGACGGACGATGGGTATGCGATTCAGGATGCACGGCTGCGGGCCGCGCGGGTCTGGCTTTCCGGATGGCTTGTTCGCGATGAATTTCGGCCCGGGCGGGCCCCGTGGCAGGGACCGGGGCGGCTGGGAATTCGACTGGGGCGGCGGTGGTCGCGGCGGCCGTGGGCGCCGGCGTCTGTTCGAGGCGGGCGAGCTTCGGCTGGTCCTGTTGAAGCTGATCGCCGATCAGCCGAGGCACGGTTACGACCTGATCCGGGCGATCGAGGAAACGACCCATGGGGATTATGCGCCGAGCCCCGGCGTGGTCTACCCGACCCTGACGATGCTCCAGGATATGGGCCTGGTGGAGGAAGCGAAGGGTGACGGCGCCCGCAAGGTGTTCGCCGCCACCGACGAGGGGCGCGCCCATCTCGAGGAGAGAGCCGAAGAGGTCGAAGTCCTGTTCGAGCGCCTTGAAGCGCTCGGGACTGACCAGCGCAAGGCCGGCGGCGCCCCGATCAAGCGGTCCGTCGCCAACCTTCTGTCGGCCCTCTGGCACCGGGTCACCCGTGGCGAGACCGACGAGCAGACGATCCACGATATCGCCGCCATCCTCGACGAAGCGGCGCAGAAGATCGAACGGCTGAAGCGACCGGACTGAAGCGGCGAGCTGCGCCCGTTTCTTGTCCGGCGGTTCAGCGGCCGCGGAACAGGCCGCCGAAGATTCCGCGGATGATCTGGCCGGCGACCCGGTTGGTCAGCTGACGCTGGACCGAACGGCCGAGCTGCTTGGCCATCTGCTCGTGGATCGGCGCGTTGCGCTGGCGTTCCCGTTCGAGCCGAGCCTCCTCGCGCGCTTGCGCCCGCTGCATTTTTTCCGCCTCCGACTGCGCCTTCGCCGCTTCCTTCTGGGCCTTGGCCTCGGCGGCCTCCGCCGCCGCCTGCTCGGCCCGCGCCGTCAGCATCTCGTGGGCACTCTCGCGGTCCAGGGTCTGGTCATATTTGTCGCCGATCGGCGAGAGGGTTCGAAGGATCGCCCTTTCCTTGTCCGTCAGCGGCCCGGCACGCGAATAAGGCGGCCGGATGGCGGTCCGCTCGACGGGCGTCGGGGCGCCCTTTTCGTCGAGCACCGAGACCAGGGCTTCGCCGGTTTTAAGCTCGGTGATCGCGGCGGCGACGTCGAGATCGGGGTTGATCCGGAAGGTCTCGGCCGCGGCCTCGATCGCTCTTTGGTCTCTCGGCGTGAAGGCGCGAAGGGCGTGCTGGACGCGGTTGCCGAGCTGGCCTGCGACCTCGTCGGGAATGTCGATCGGGTTCTGCGTGACGAAGAAGATTCCCACGCCCTTGGATCGGATCAGTCGGACCACCTGCTCGACCTTCTCGCGAAGCGCGTCCGGGACGTCGTCGAACAGGAGATGGGCCTCGTCGAAGAAGAAGACCAGTTTCGGCTTGTCGGGATCGCCGACTTCCGGAAGCTCCTCGAACAGTTCCGCCAGCAGCCACAGCAGGAATGTGGCGTACAGCTTCGGATTTTCCATCAACTTGTCCGCGGCGAGGATGTTGACGTAGCCGCGGCCATTTTCGTCGGTCTGGAGGAAATCGGTGATGGCGAAGGCAGGTTCGCCGAAGAATCGGTCGGCGCCCTGCGAGGCGAAGGAGAGGAGCTGGCGCTGGATGGTGCCGACGGTGGCTTTGGCGACGTTGCCGTAGCGGGTCGAAAGCGTACTGGCCTGGTCGCCGCAAAAGGTGAGCAGAGACTGGAGGTCGTCGAGATTGAGGAGAAGAAGGCCTTCCTCGTCGGCGACCCGGAAGGCGATGTTGAGGACGCCCTCCTGGGTGTCGTTCAGACTAAGCAGCCGCGCCAGCAGCAGCGGCCCCATTTCCGTGACGGTGGTCCGGATCGGGTGGCCCTGCTCGCCGAACAGGTCCCAGAAGATGACCGGATTGTCGGCATAGGCATAATCCGTCATGCCGATTTCGGCGGCCCTGCGGGTGAAGGCGTCATGGGCTTTCTGGTCGGCCGTTCCCGGCATCGCCATTCCGGCAAGGTCGCCTTTGACGTCGGCGGCGAACACCGGCACGCCGGCTCTCGAAAAACCTTCCGCAAGCCCCTGCAAGGTCACGGTCTTGCCGGTTCCGGTCGCACCGGCGACGAGCCCGTGGCGGTTGGAGCGGTCGAGTCGGAGCCATTGCGGATTGCTGCCGCTCTGGCCGATGAAGACGGCATCGTCTCTGGTCATAACCTCTCCTTTTAGGGAACGGGACTGTGCCGCGGCTGGCGACCGCCTCCATGATGCTGGCGGATGATCCGGATGTAGGCGTCGACGAGTTCGTGGTTGATCTCGTCCCAGCCGTAGCGTTTGCTGGCTTCGGAGCCGGCTCGGCCGGCGCTTCGGCGCGATTCCTCGTCGAGGCAATAATGGCTGAGCGCCTCGCAGAACTGGTCGCAGGCACCGGGCCGAACCAGCCGGCCCGTGACTCCGTCCGTGACCAGGCTCTCGCTCCCCGTCGCCCGCGCGGCGACGAC
This sequence comes from Allosphingosinicella sp., assembly GCA_035710145.1. Lineage (GTDB taxonomy): Bacteria > Pseudomonadota > Alphaproteobacteria > Sphingomonadales > Sphingomonadaceae > Allosphingosinicella. The sequence continues at coordinate 1,500 of DASTDX010000057.1, read as the reverse complement.
GGGAAGGCCCGCTGCCATCGCCTCGAGGGTGACGTTGCCGAACGTCTCGGTCACCGAGGGATTGAACAATATGTCCATCGACGCGACCGCCCGGCCCAGATCCGTTCCTTCCTGAAGTCCGACGAAGCAGGCGTCCGGGAGCCTCTTCTCGAACCAGTCGCGGGCAGGACCCTCGCCGACCACCAGCACCTTGTGGCGGATCTGTCGGCGGGCCAGCCGGTCGATGGTGTCGGAATAGACGTCGAGCCCTTTCTCCATCACCAGCCGGCCGACGAAGCCGATCACCGGCACGTCGTCCGGAATATCGAGGCTTCGCCGCCATTCCATGTCGCGGCGGCCGGGATTGAAGATTTCGCGATCGATCCCACGGGTCCAGATCCCGACGTCGAAATTCATCCTCTGGTCGCGAAGCAATTGGGCCATCGAGTCCGACGGGGCGAAGATCGCGTCGCAGCGGCGATAGAATCGCCGCAGGATCGCCAGCACCAGCGGCTCGAGAAAGGCCAGGCCGTAATAACGCGGATAGGTCTCGAAACGCGTGTGGACCGAAGCGACCACCGGCAGGTCCCAGTCATGGGCCAGGGTCACCGCCCGGTGACCGACCAGCTCCGGACTTGCGACATGGAAGATGTTCGGCGCGAAGTTGCGCAGGTCGCGGCGAACTCTCGGCGGGATCGCGAAGCCGAACTTGTATTCCGAACGCCCGGGGATGGGGAAATAGGGAATGTGGACCAGATCGCCTTTGGGTTCGAAGGCGGGGTTCTTCACCGTCGGAGAATAGACCCGGACCTTGGCGCCGGACCGGAGCAGATAATCGGCGAGCCGGTTCAGCGCCTGGTTCGCGCCGTCGCGGACATAATTATAGTTGCCGCTGAAGATGGCCACTCGAAGGTCGCTTGCGTCCATTGACGCGCCGATAGCCGCTCAGCCCCGGTTCGCCAAATCCCCACCGCCCGAACGGGCCAAGTCTGGACTTCCCGAAGCGTCTGATTGAAGGCTGCACCCGGGAGGGGAGCGTGGAATGACGGATATTCGGCCGTCCGAGCATGTCGACGTCCTGATCGTCGGTGCCGGCATTTCCGGGATCGACGCTGCTTATCACCTGAAGACTAAATGCCCGGGCAAGAGCTGGCTGATCCTGGAAGCGCGCGACGCGATCGGCGGTACCTGGGATCTGTTCCGTTATCCCGGGATCCGCTCGGATTCCGACATGTACACTCTGGGCTTCCCGTTCCGCCCGTGGCGGGGCGAGCAGTCGATCGCCGATGGCGGCTCGATCCGCGATTATGTCGAGGAGACGGCGCGCGAATATGCGATCGACCGACAGATCCGTTTCGGGCACCGGGTGACGAAGGCCGCCTGGTCGTCCGATCGGGCGCTCTGGACGGTCGAGGTCGAGGTCGAAGGCCAGACCCTTTCGTTCACCTGCGGCTTCCTGTTCCTGTGCAGCGGCTATTACGATTATGCCCAGGGCTACCGGCCGAAATGGCCGGACGAGGA
>DASTDX010000056.1:0-7996 GCA_035710145.1 Allosphingosinicella sp. | reverse complement strand
AGCCCTGCCCGGCCATCCAGCAGGGATCCCAATCCGGTTCCGGCCCGAAGCGCTTGCTGAGGAAATCCACCAGCGCCCTGACCCGCGCCGTCGTCGAGCGGCCCGGCGGCATCACCGCATAGAGGCCGATTTCCTCGAGCGGATAATCGCGCAGGATCACTTCCAGCTTGCCGGCCTGGATCGCGTCCGAAGCGATGAAGCTGGGCATGACGACGATCCCCAATCCGGCCGCCGCAGCTTCGCGCAGCAGATCGCCGTTGTTGGACCGGAAGCGGCTGTTGCCGCGGACGACTTCCCAGCGATTGCCGACCCGGAACCGCCATTGTTCGCCGGCGATGACGTTGGCGTAGAACAACAATTCGTGGCCGGCGAGATCGGCCGGGCGTTCCGGGCGGCCGCGCCGATCGAGATAGACAGGGCTTGCGACGACGACCCCGCGGATCGGCGCGAGCCGGCGCGCGACCAGAGCGGAATCCTTGAGCTTGCCGATCCGGAGCGCGAGATCGTAGCCGCCGCCGACCAGATCGACGGTGCGATCGTCGAGCGACACGTCGAGCTCGACCTTCGGATGCTCCGCCGCGAACTCGGCCAGAGCCGTTCCGAGAAAGCGGGTCCCGAAGGTGATCGGCGCGGTCAGCCGGATCGGGCCGGCGACCTGAGTGACGGCGTCGGCGACCACTTCCTGGGCGGCCTCGAGCTCGACGAGGATGTTGGCGGCCCGGGCATAATAAGCCGAGCCGATCTCGGTCGGTTGGGCACCCCGCGAGCTTCGGGTGAGAAGCTGGGCGCCGAGCTGCTCCTCGAGCCGGGCGACCCGCCGCGACACGGCCGGCTTGGACAGGCCCATCCGTTCCGCGGCGCGCGCGAAGGAGCCGGTCTCGCTGACCCGGACGAAAGCGAGGACATCCAGGAGATCGGTGGCAGAGCGTTCCATTTTGCGCAACACCATGGTCAGAGTTGCTGGTCTTCTGGCAACACCGTTAGCCCCCTAAATGGACAGGTGCAATGACCGACAAAGGGGTTTTCAATATGCGTAACGTGCTTTTCATCTCCAGCAGCGCCCAGGCCGAGGGCTCCGTCTCCGGCCGGCTGGCCCGCGAGTTCGAGGCCCAGCTGAGCGAAGCTTTTCCGGGGATCGAGATCGTCCGCCGCGACGTCGGCGCCGACCCCCTCCCCCATCTCACCGCCGAGACGGTCGCCGCCATTCGCGGCACCCCCGAGACGCCGGCCGAGCAGGCCAGCCGGGCCTTGTCCGACGCCCTGATCGCCGAGATGCAGGCGGCGGACCTGATCGTCATCGGATCGCCGATGTACAATTTCGGCATGAGCTCGACGCTCAAGACCTGGTTCGACCACGTGCTTCGGGCCGGGGTGACCTTCCGCTACACCGAGGCCGGCCCGGAAGGGCTATTGAAGGGCACCAGGGCCATCGTGATCGAGAGCCGCGCCGGCCTCTACAGCGAGGGCCCGGCGGCGGCGATGGACAGCCAGGAGCCGCACATCCGGACCCTTCTCGGCTTCATGGGCATTGACGACGTCGCGTGGGTGCGGGCCGAAAAGCTCGCCTTCGGGCCGGACGCCGCCCGGGAATCGATCGATTCGGCGATCGCCCAGCTTCGGGATCTTGCCGATCCGTCGCTGGCGCTCGCCGCCTGAGGAGAGACGCCATGACCCGCTTCAAGCTGATCAGCTTCAAGCTTTGTCCCTATGTCCAGCGGGCGGCGATCGTGCTGGCCGAGAAGAACGTCGCGTTCGATCGGGTGGACATAGATCTCGCCGACAAGCCGGACTGGTTCCTCGCTCTGTCGCCCTTGGGCAAGGTGCCGGTGCTGGTGGTGGAGAAGGACGGGACCGAGCAGGTCCTGTTCGAATCCTCGGTGATCGCCGAATATCTCGACGAGACGCTCGAGCCGCGGCTTCACCCGGCCGACCCGCTGGAGAAAGCGCGGCACCGGGCGTGGATCGAGTTCGCCTCGGCGACCCTGGCGGACATCTTCCACTTCTACACGGGCGACAAGGCCACGTTCGAGGCGAAAGGCGAGACGATCGAGGCGAAGTTCGACCGGCTCGAGACGATCCTGGGGCCCGGCCCCTATTTCGCCGGCGACCGGTTCAGCCTGGTCGACGCCGCCTTCGCTCCGGCCTTCCGTTATTTCGACACGTTCGACCGCATCCTGGAGCGAAGCCTGTTCGACGCGCGGCCGAAACTCGCCGCCTGGCGCAGGCAGCTGGCGAAGCGGCCCAGCGTGATCGACGCGGTCGCGCCGGATTATCGCGAAGAGCTGGTCCGCTACATATTGGATAAACAGGGCTACATGGCCCGATTGACCGAAGCCTCGCTGGAAGCCGAGCCCGCCTGAACAGGCCAGGCCGCCGCGACTTCGGTCTCAAGAGGAAAGACAGATGATCGACATCAGAAAATTCGACAGCCTGGGCCATGCGAACCATGGCTGGCTCAACGCCCGGCACCATTTCTCCTTCGCCGATTATCACGATCCGGCGCGGATGGGCTGGGGCGCGATCCGGGTATGGAACGACGACGAGATCGCCGCCCGCTCCGGCTTCCCGCCGCATCCGCACCGCGACATGGAGATCATCACCTATGTCCGGACCGGCGCCATCACCCACGAGGATTCGATGGGCAACAAGGGCCGGACCGAGGCCGGCGACGTCCAGGTGATGTCGGCGGGCACCGGCGTTCGCCACGCGGAATTCAACCTGGAGGACGAGACGACGACCCTGTTCCAGATCTGGGTCCTGACCGACCGTCCCAACGCCGAACCCAGCTGGGGCGCGATGAAGTTTCCCAAGGAGAGCCGATCCGGCCGGTTCGTCACTTTGGCGAGCGGTTTTCCCGAAGACGAAGACGCGCTGAAGATCAACAGCGCCGCCCGGGTGATGGGCGCGACCGTGAAAGCCGGCGAGACGATCGCGCTTCCGGTCGATCCCTCGCGCCACGTCTATCTGGTGGCGACGAACGCGCCGATCGAGGTCAACGGGGTCGCCGCCCAGCCGCGCGACGGAGTCGCGGTCACCGGCGAGAGCGAGATCCGGATCACGGCGATCGACGATGCCGAGATCGTCCTGGTGGATTCGCGCTGAGCTAACCCGGCGGACGGGCGCAGACGCGTCCCATCCGCTAAAAGTCACCCTGAACGCGTTTGGCACTTGTCCCCTTCGGACATGTACGCCAACCAAGTTCAGGGTTGGAATGCGTGTTCGAAGGGGACAAGTGCCAACTTGTTTCAGGGTCCAGTCCTCAACCGCCCCACCGCATCCACGCTGGATGCTGAAACGAGTTCAGCATGACGCAAGGGGCGAGATTTCGTCGCGCGCCTGCAAAGACTGACCCGCTCACATGGGCGGGTCGCGTCTCGCGGTCCGCCGAATCTCCTCGTCGCGCTCGACATAGACGATCCGTTCGCCGCGATTTCGGAACAGGGGGATCAGCCCGAGCAGGCCGAGCAGGCCGAGCAGGCCCCAATCGAAGCCGCCTTCGTCCTCGCGGTAGGCCGCCAGATCGTTGCTGAACGGATCGACCGGATCGCCGAAACCCTCCGGATAAGCGGCGTCGGGATCGATCGTCACCGGCTCGAGAGGCACCGGTTGCGGCGCCGGGGTGACGACCACCGGAGTCGACGGCGCCGGCACCGGTTCGACCGGCTCGACACTGTCGGGGGCGGTCGTGGACGGAGTCTCGCTTCGGGGAGGGGCGGGTTCGGTCTTGGCCGGTGGCGGCGGCGTGACGAGCGGCGGCTCCGAGCTGCTGTTCTGGGCCGACACCGGGCCGGCAAGAAGGGCCAGCGGCACGGCCGCAGCGACGAGAAATTTGAGCTTCATCCGACTCTCCCTTGTCAGGCGCGTGCAACGGACCAGGCCAGCACCGCGTTCCTCCGATTAGCCTCGATCAACCGCCTGCCGCCATCCCAAAACATCCTGCCGCAGCACAGTGGATAATCGGCACCGGAAAGCGGCATCGTTCATCTGGGATACAGGCGCCGGGTCACTTTCTGGGGCTGTTCTCGCGGAGCGTTTTCGGCTCCGTGTTGCGGGTATGGGGCAAATTCAGAATGGCGATGTACGTGTATTCCACCGAGGGCGAGCCTGTCGGCTTCGTTTTCGAAACCACTATCTATGATTGCGACGGAACGCCCCTGGGCCGGATCGTCGGCTGCCGGGTCCACCGCTTCGACGGCACTTATGTCGGCGAATGGTTCCGGGACATGGTCGTCCGCCGTCCCCAGGGCCGGCCGCGGATGATCCCGCCGGTGCCGGTTCCGCCGCGGCGGCCGCCGGCCAGCGCATCGTACAACTTGCGGGCAGTGGTCGACTACGGCTATCCGGACGCCTTCCCTCAGCTTCGCGAGGGCGCCGACCACGAGTATCTCAGTCAGGCGGCGGAATAACAAAGGAACCGCCGCGCCCTGGCGCGGGTTGATGTTCGCCCAGTTCGGAAGGCAGCAAATGATCCTCGTCGTCGACGACGACCCCATGGTTCGCGGTACCATCGCGCGTGCTCTCGCCGAGCTTGGCTACGCCGTGGCCGAGGCGGCCGATGGCCGGCAGGCGCTCGAGGCCGTGACCGACGAGCGGGTCGACCTCATCATCCTCGATTATGTCATGCCGGGCATGGACGGCGCCGAAGTCGCTCGGGAAATCGCCAGAATCGACCCCGATCTGCCGATCATCTTCTCCACCGGCCATTCCGCCCTTCGCGCGCTTCGGAACGCCGCCGGCGAGGACGTGCCCGTGCTCCACAAGCCGTTCACCCTGGAAGAGCTGGACGGGCTCCTGCGCGAGCGGCTGCTGGAACGGCGCCGGGCGAAATCGATCTAGACTTCAGCTGGCCGGGCGCCGCCGTGCCGCGCGAAGGCGCGCGCATCGGACCGTTCGTCCCGCCGCCCGTTGCGGCCACTGGATGGACGCGGCAGAGCCTGGGCCCTGGCCTGACGAAAGACACTCCATGCCTCTGACAGCCTTGCTGGTCCCGACCTATACGAACATGCTGAAAGCCCTTTCCGGCTGGCTGGAAAAGGCACAGGCGCAGAGACCCGAGGCCGAGGCGGAGGCGCTCCTGCTGGCGCGCCTCGCGCCGGACATGTTCCCGCTCTCGACCCAGATTCGCTTCGCCTGCGTCCAGGCCCAGGAAGCCCTGTGCCGCCTTCAGGGCCTGCCCTTTCCGGCATCGATCAACGAACTGCTCGACGAGGGACGGCGGGGCGGCGAGCGCCCCGGTTCCGTCGCCGACGCCCAGGCCCGAATCCGCGAGACGGTCGCGCTTCTGGACTCACTTGCGCCGCACGCGCTCGACGCGGACCCGGACAGCCGGATCGCGCACGAACTTCCCAACGGCATGATTTTCGATCTCAGCGCAGAGCAATATGCCCGCGACTGGACGATCGCGCAGTTCTATTTTCATGTCATGACCGCCTACGCGATCCTGCGCAGCGAAAGGGTCGAGCTCGGCAAGGCCGATTACATACCCCACCTGCTCCCCCATCTGCGCCCCGCCGCGTAGCGGGTTGCCGTCAGCGTCCGGGGGACGGCGTCCGTCGCAGCTGCCGGTCGATCTGCGGCTGAGCGCTCGCCCAGGCCTCCTCCCGGCAGGGCTGGCTCATGACGGGCTCATAATAACCGATGGGCGACGGGATGAAGCAGAGCGATTGCACCGCCGCCTCGACGCGCCGCTGGAGCTCGCGCCGACCCGCCTCGGTGGCAAGGTCCAGATCCGACGTCCGCACGATCCTGCGCATCAGGTTACGCGGCGGGGTGGCGGAGATGACGATCTCCGGCTCCTGCGCGGCGCCTTCTTCCTGGGCGAGAACCGGAGTGGACGTCGAACCGATCAAACAGGCGGACATCAGAGCGATTCGAACGAAAAGATGGGCCATTTCCTGCTCCTCTCGCTGTTCTGCTTCTCGTGCAGCCAGCTAAGCCCGGCGAGACAGGAGGCGGAATAAGGAAATCTACGGAGGAAGGGCGCCGGGCGAAGTCCCTCTAGACCGAAGCCGACGTCACCCAAGGTTGGTGACAGTTCACGAAGTCGCTGCCATTTCTCGCCTTCGAAGGAAAAGGGGAGCGGCATGCACTTCATCGGTCTGTTCCTGGCGGCCGCCCTGGCCCAATCGGCTGTGCCTACCGGAGTCCATCCGCCCGAAGTGGAGCGGCAGCTGGCCTTCCTCGTCGACGACTGGACGATCGAGGGCATGGAGGCGACCTACCGGGAGACCTGCCGCTGGTATCACCAGCGCAGCTTCGTCGTCTGCGAGACCACCGACAGCTCGGAAGGTGCGCCATCGCACAGCGTGAGCATCCTCGGCTGGTCCGCGGCGACGCGCAATTACACCTACCACCATTACGGCCAGAGCGGCCGAAGCCGATCGGAAACCTGCTTCGCGAACGACCAAAGGGGGCTCACCTGCCTCGGCGAACGACGGACCGATGACGGTCTGCTGCAGACGCGATCGCACATCTGGCCGGTCGAGGGCGGGGCCGCGTTTCGAAGCGAGCGCTCCCTCAACGGCGGCCCGTGGACCGAGACCGTCAGCCTGAAATACGTCCCGCGGCGCAACTGATACGCGCCGGACGCAAAGTCTGCGTCCCAACAGACGTGGGGCCATCGGCCGATAGTGCAGCTGGTCTTGCGGGCCAATGACCGCTCTCGACCCGAAGGGACTTGGCGGCCGCGTAGGTGGCCGCTCGATCGCGATCATCAGGTCACGCGTCTTGGCAAACTCCTATTCCGCCGCCACAATCTCGTGTGCGGTTACAAATGGGGGCGCCCATGAGATGGCCTGAATTCGTCATCGCGGTCTGTCTTTGCTTCGCCGGAGCCAACGCGCAGCCTTTAGTGGGTCCCTGGCCAATCGAGGAGCCGACAGAAGTTGTCGTCCTCGGGACACCCCACCTGTCCGGCATCGACCATCTTCAGCCGGAATGGCTGACCCCGCTCCTTGATCGCCTGGCGCAGTGGCAGCCGCAAATTATCGCGATAGAGGGCCTGTCGGGACCTGAATGCTACCTGCTGCGGTCATATGAGCGAAGTTGGCCAGACACTGCAGACTCCTACTGCAGAAGTGTCGAGAGGGTCGCCGCCTTAGGAGCGAGAGCAACGGGTCTGACGATGCAGGAGGCTGAAGCAGAGGTCGAGGTGGCGGTCGCCAGGCTTGCGCCGGAATCTCCGCCAGAGGATCGCCGCCGCATGGCAGCCTTATTCGCCGCGGCAGGCAATTTAGGATCCGCAGCAGTCCAGTGGTTGAGATTGCCTCCTGATGAGCGCCGGGCGTCCGAGAGCATGGACGCAGAACTCGCCACAGCACTTGATCAACTCTCCACGCGTCGCAACGAGAATTATTGGATCGCAGCAGTCTTGGCAGCGCGCCTTGGCCTGGAGCGCGTCTACCCGACAGACGACCATCTGTCCGATCGCGTTCAGGCTGAAGCCCCAAGCGGTCTCGAAGAGGCCATGCGGGAGATCTGGAGTGGTCCCCGCCCACCTTTGGTGCAACAAATGATGACGATGGAAAGCGGTCTGAATGACCCCGCCTCGGTGATGCAATACTATCAGTTTCTGAACCGCCCGGACGTGGCAGAGGCCTTCGTTCGCGCCGATATGGGCAAAGCGTACGTAACGCCGTCAGCAGCCAATCACGGTCGTCGCTACGTAGCTTGGTGGGAAGCGCGCAATCTCCGCATGGTGGCTAACATCCGTCAGGCACTGGGCCGACATCCCGGTGCACGCGGTCTCGTCATCGTCGGAAGTACACACAAACCCTACTTAGATGCTTATCTTCAGTTGATGCACGAGGTGCGCCTGATACCCACTAGCCAGGTGATCGGAAGCAGCTCTTAGGCAGACCAGCCGATGTCCGCTTACCACCCATTGCGGACATCTGCGCTATGTCGACATCTCGTCCCGGTTGCGGACGTGCTTGCTCGGCTTCAGTCTCGGCTGCGTGGCCACCGCCACATCGGCACAAGATCGCGGACGACTCAC
>DASTDX010000055.1:0-20717 GCA_035710145.1 Allosphingosinicella sp. | reverse complement strand
GCGGCGCATTGCCGTTCCGGTGCTGGTCGGCGCGGCGGCCCTGCTGGCGGTGGTGCTGCTGGCGCCCGGCATTCGTATTTTGCCCCTGCTCGGCCTGGTGGTCGCCGCGGGCGTCGGCGTGGCCAGCGTCGCGCCGCTGTGGAAGCGCAATTTGCGCCGCACCCCTTTGTTCATCTGGGGCATGGTGATCGCCCATCTCGGCATCGCCGTCGCGCTCGCCGGCATGGCGTCGGAGAGCGCCTTCACCCGGGAGACCCTGGTTGCGGCGCGGATCGGCCAGACCGCGCAGGTCGGTCCGTTCCAGGTGAGGCTGCAGGGGGTCGAGCCGGTCGCGGGGCCCAACTGGACCGCGGTCGAGGCGAGGCTTTCGGTCCGGCGCGGCGACGGCGAAGCCTTCATCCTTCGGCCGCAGGCGCGAATGTTCAGCTCGCCGCCGACTCCGACGAGCGAGGCCGCGATCGCGACGATGCTCGACGGTCAGCTCTACGTCGCGATGGGCGAGGAAGTGGAAGGGGGACGCCGGCAGTTGCGGCTCTGGTGGAAACCCCTGGTGACCCTGATCTGGCTGGGCGGCGGACTGGTCGCCTTGGGCGGATTGTTGGCGCTGGTCGGGCGGCTCCGCCGTGAACGCAAGGCCAAGGCCGAACAGGTGCCGGAATGAAGCGTCTTGTCCTCTGGGCGCCGCTCGCGGTGTTCGCCATCTTCCTGGCCGTCGTGGCCATCGGTCTCTACGCGCCTTCTGACCGGGTGATCCGTTCGCAAATGATCGGGCGGCCTTTACCGGCGTTCGCCCTGCCCGAGGCCCTGCCGGGCCGCCGCGCCGTCAGCAGCCGCGATTTCGCCACCGGCCAGCCGCGCGTGCTCAACATCTTCGCCAGCTGGTGCGTACCGTGCATCGCCGAGGCGCCACTCCTGCTCGACCTGAAGGCCCGTGGCGTACCGATCGACGCCGTCGCGATCCGCGACCGGCCACAGGACATCGCCCGCTTCCTCGCCCGCTGGGGCGATCCCTATCGGAACATCGGCCTCGACGCCGACAGCCGGGTACAGCTCTCGATCGGCTCGTCCGGCGTACCGGAGACTTTCGTCATCGACGGCGAAGGGATCATCCGCCACCAGCATATCGGCGCCATCACCGAAGGGGACATCGACGAAATCCTGGCGGCCTATGAGGCGGCGCGATGACGCACGGCCTGCACTCGTCATCCGTGCGTCGGCGCCATGTCCCTCGGGAGAATGTCCGCACCGTGCGCTTCGGTCTTTTGGCGGCTTTCGCCCTCTCGTTCGCGATGCCGGTCGAAGCCGACTCTCTGCTCCCGCCGGCCGAATATGCCGACCAGCAGCTGTCGGACCCACGTCAGGAGGCCGAAGCGAAGGCGCTGATGGAGACGGTCCGCTGCCTCGTCTGCCAGGGGCAATCGATCGCCGACAGCGACGCCGACATGGCCGGCGACATGCGAGCCTTGATCCGCCGCCGGATCGAAGCGGGCGAGAAGCCGGAAGACATCCGCCGCTGGCTGGTCGAACGCTACGGCAACTGGGTGACCTACGATCCTCCGCTCGAGCCGGTCACCTGGCCGCTTCTGCTCGCGCCGATCCTGTTCCTCGCCGGCGGCGCGTGGCTGGCGCGCAAGCGGTTCAGAAGGCGTCGCCGCTGATGGGCTGGCTGATCATCCTCGTTCTCGCGCTGGCCACCTTCGGTGGCTTGTGGTCCTTCGTCCGCCGCGACCGAGGCGCGCTCCAGTTCCTCGCCGCCGCCCTGCTGCTGGCGCTCGCCGGCTACTCGCTCCAGGGCCGTCCGCAGCTCGCCGGCCAGCCAAAACCACCGCCCGAGCGCCAGGAGGTGGCCGAGAGCGAGTTCGCCGCGACTCGCGAGAATATGCTCGGCCGGTTCGACCGCGCGTGGTTCTGGCTCAACCTTGCCGAGGGCCGTCAGCAGCGCGGCGACACCAAAGCTGGGGTCGACGTGATCCGGAGCGGGCTCAGGGAAGGGCCGAACGATGCCGATCTCTGGGTCGGCCTGGGCAATGCCCTGGTCGTCCATGCCGACGGCATGATGACCCCCGCGGCCGAACTCGCCTTCCAGCGCGCGGCCCAGCTCGCGCCGGACCATCCCGGTCCACGCTTCTTCTACGGACTTGCGCTCGCGCAGGGCGGCCAGTTCGACGAGGCCGAACGGATCTGGCGCGGACTGCTCGCTTCCGCGCCGGCGGACGCATCCTATCGCCCGGTGGTGGAGGAGAGGCTTCAGGCGCTGGAGCGGGCCCGGATGCTCGGGCAGATACCGGGCCCGCCGCCGGCCCCCTGATCAGGTCCCTTCGAAATCGTTCGCCGCTTCGAACGGCAGATCCAGGGCTTCGGCGACCGCGCGATGACGGATCTTGCCATTCGATACGTTCAGTCCGTTGGCGAGATGCGGATCCGATTTCATCGCCTGCTCAGCGCCTTGACCGGCAAGCTTGAGAACGAATGGCAGCGTCGCATTGTTGAGCGCGAAGGCCGAAGTGCGCGCGACCGCGCCCGGCATGTTGGCGACGCAATAATGGATGACGCCGTCGACCTCGTAGACCGGATCGCTGTGGGTCGTCGCCCGTGAGGTTTCGAAGCAGCCGCCCTGGTCGATCGAGATGTCGACGAGAACCGATCCGCGTTTCATCGTCTTGAGCATGTCGCGGGTGACGAGCTTGGGCGCCGCCGCGCCGGGCACGAGCACTGCGCCGATCACCAGTTCCGATTTGGCGACAGCATTGGCGATCGCGGCCTTCGAAGCATATGCCGTCTTGATCTGGCTGCCGAAGAACATGTCGAGTTCGGCGAGCCGGCTGTTGGAAATATCGTAGATGGTGACGTCGGCGCGCATTCCGACCGCCATCTGCGCCGCGTTCACCCCGGAAACCCCGCCGCCGAGGATAGCGACCTTGGCTGGCGCAACGCCGGGGACGCCGCCGAGCAGGACGCCGCGGCCGCCTTGTTCCTTTTCGAGATAATGGGCGCCGACCTGGACCGACATCCGTCCGGCGACCTCGCTCATCGGCTTGAGCAACGGCAGCGAGCGATCGTTGGCGGTGACCGTTTCATACGCGATGCAGGTCGCACCGGAGGCGATCAGCCCCTTCGTCTGCTCCGGATCCGGGGCGAGGTGGAGATAAGTGAAGAGGACGTGGCGCGGCTCGAGCAGAGCAATCTCCGACGCCTGCGGCTCCTTCACCTTCACGATCATGTCGGAGCCGGCGAACACCTCGGCGGCGGTCCCGACGATTCGCGCGCCGACATCGACATAGGACTGGTCATCGAAGTCGATTCCGAGCCCGGCCTTGGTTTCGACGATCACTTCATGCCCGGCGGCGGTGAGCTCCGCCACCGAAGCCGGCGTCAGCCCGACCCGGTATTCATGGACCTTGATTTCCTTCGGCACGCCGACGCGCATGTTTGAAGCTCCCTGATTGGCGAAAAAATCCGCGGGTCTATAGCGGGACGGATTCCTTTTGTCGCCGTTGCGAACCAAATGAGCCGGTGCTAAGCCGCGCGCCGCCTTGGCACTCGGGGCGCAGAAAGAGGAAGTCGGACGGCTTACGTCTCTGACCCGATGAACAACAGCGTCAAACCCGAGTCGCCTGCGGAGACCTCCGTCGGGCACCACCCCCAATCAGGCCTCGCCAAGCTGGCGGTCGGCGCGGTCGGGATCGTCTTCGGCGATATCGGCACCAGCCCGATCTACGCGTTCAGGGAGACCTTTGCGGGCCACCACCCGCTGACTCCGGATGCGCTCCATATCGTCGGCGTCCTCAGCCTAATCTTCTGGTCGATGATGATCGTGGTGACGTTCAAATATGTCATGGTCATCATGCGGGCCGACAACAAAGGTGAGGGCGGTAGCCTCGCCTTGCTGGCGCTGATCAGCCGCAAGGCGGAATCGCGAAAATGGACCGCGGGAATCGTCCTGCTCGGCGTGTTCGCCTGTGCGCTCTTCTACGGCGACAGCATGATCACTCCGGCGATTTCGGTGCTGTCGGCGGTCGAGGGTCTTACGACCGTCGAATCGGGATTCACGCCTTATGTCCTGCCGATCGCGATCGGCCTCCTGGTCGGTCTGTTCGCGCTGCAATCGACCGGCACCGCGCGGGTCGGTGCCCTGTTCGGCCCGATCATGCTGCTTTATTTCCTGACGATCAGCGTCCTTGGCGTGATCCAGATCTCCGGATCGCCCTGGATCGTGCTCGAGACCCTCAATCCGGTCAACGCGATCCAGTTCTTCCTGGCGGACGGCTGGATGGCCTTTCTCGCACTTGGTTCGGTCGTCCTGGCCGTCACCGGCGCAGAGGCGCTCTACGCCGATATGGGCCATTTCGGCCGTCGCCCGATCGGCATTTCCTGGCTCTTCTTCGTCATGCCTGCGCTGATGCTCAATTATATGGGGCAGGGGGCGATGATCCTGTCGCTCGACGCTGCGGCGGCCGGTGAAGCGATCAGGAACCCGTTCTTCCTGCTCGCCCCCGATTCCCTTCGGTTGCCGCTCGTCATCCTGGCCACGCTCGCTACCATCATTGCCAGCCAGGCCGTCATATCGGGCGCCTTCTCGGTCACCCAGCAGGCGATGCAGCTCGGTTTCATCCCGCGCCTCAGGATCACCCATACGAGCGAAGCGGCGATGGGCCAGATCTACATTCCGGTGATCAACTGGTCGCTGATGGTGATGGTGATCCTGCTGGTTTTGTTCTTCCAGAACAGCAGCAATCTGGCCGCCGCCTACGGCATCGCCGTCACCGGCGCGATGTTCATCGACACCTGCCTTCTGACCGTCGTCCTCTTCTCGCTTTGGAAATGGCGGCCGTGGCTCGCCGTGCCATTGCTCGCGCTCTTCTTCCTTGTGGATCTAGCTTATTTCGGCGCCAATCTGACCAAGGTCCCCGATGGCGGCTGGTTCCCGTTGCTGGTCGGCTTCGTCGCCTTCACCATGCTCACGACCTGGGCGCGAGGGCGCAAGCTGATGATCCAGCGTATGAACGAAGGCAACATGCCGACGGCGATCTTCATCAAGTCGGCGGCCAGCAGCGCGACTCGCGTTCCTGGTACGGCCGTTTTCATGACCACTGCGTCGGACGGCATTCCCCACGCGCTGCTCCACAATCTGAAGCACAACAAGGTGCTCCACGAGAGGGTGCTGCTGCTGACCGTCCGAATCGAGGACGTTCCCTATGTCGATGCCGAAAAGACCTTCCAGCTGGAGGAGTTGGGGCAGGGCTTCTTCCGGCTGATCATTCGCTACGGGTTCATGCAGGAGACCGACGTTCCGAGCGCGCTCGCACGGGTCGAGAGCTGCGGGCCCGAGTTCAAGATGATGGATACGAGTTTCTTCCTGGCGCGGCAGACTCTGATCACCTCGCCGAAGCCCGGAATGGCTGTGTGGCGCGAGAAATTGTTCGCCTGGATGCTCCGGAACGCCGAAAGCGCGATGGAGTTCTTCAAGCTGCCACCGAACCGGGTCGTCGAACTCGGGTCCCAGGTAGAGATTTGACCGGGCCGATCATCGTCACGGCCTTGTTCGGTCCAGGCGACGACGGCTGGATCCAGCAGCTCCGCCGCCAGCATTACCCGCCGGCGCGCAACCAGGTTCCCGCCCACCTGACCCTGTTCCACCAGCTGCCGCCATCGGCGGGCCTGGAACTGTCCGCCCGACTTGCCGACGCCACCGCGGCGCCGCCGCCGCGGGCGGAAATCACCGGGATCATCGATCTGGGCGGGGGCACGGCCCTTCGGGTCGAGAGCGACGATCTGGAAGTGATCCGGGAGGTCATCGCCGACGGTCTGCACGGTCTGCTGACGCCTCAGGACATGGCGCCATGGCGGCCGCACATCACGATTCAGAACAAGGTTCAGCCGCGCGAGGCGCGACGTCTCCAGCAGGTCCTGAAAGCCGAATTCGAGCCGCGGCCGCTGGCGATCCGGGCGCTTGCGAGCTGGCAATATCTGGGCGGGCCGTGGGCGCCGCTCAAGACTCATGCCTTCCGGCGCTAGCCGTAATCAGTCGACCTGACCGACGCCGTCGCAGCTGAAATCGAAGGCGGCCAGGCCGGCCTCCAGATGAGACGCGAGAAGGGGCATGTCCATCAGCTCGTCCATCCGCTCGTCGACATTCAGATCGCTGGCCTCGGCGAAGGCGTCGTCCCATTCGCTGGCGTCGTATGTGCCGCGGCCCACCCAGGCCAGAGCGAGGGTCTCGGCGAGCTGATCGTCGGCAAGGTCGTCAAGGGTCGCCTGGACCTCCTCCTCGACGCCGCTGTTGAGCTCGTCTTCGAGAACGGACAAGGCCTGGTCCTCGCCATCATCGTCCAGATCATCGACATTTTCGGGATCGTCGTCCGGGTCGGAAGCGGGAATCTGCGCCTCCAGCTCGCGGGCTCGAATGATCAGGCGGCACAAGGTTTCGAGCGGGGTCAGCAATTCCATGCGTTTTCTCCATTCCCCTCTCGTCCGAAACGACATCGAAGCCGGTGGGTTCCGGACCCGGCGAGCGGGGCGGCGAAGCCTTGAAAATCAGGGCGGCGCACTCCAGTTGACCGGTCGACCGGCGCTTCCTATAGCGCCGCGGCGCGCCGCTGATGGTGGCGGTCGAGCCCCGTGGGGCGGAGTAGCTCAGCTGGTTAGAGCAGCGGAATCATAATCCGCGTGTCGGGGGTTCAAGTCCCTCCTCCGCTACCATATTTCGAGCCTCGGGATTTTTTATCTGTCCGGGCCGGCGTCCGAAGGACCATCGGCGGTCCCCAGCCTATCCTGGCGATCCGGTTCCCCTGGAACCTGAATGAGGCGAAGCGGACCGGCTTCGGTTAAATGCGATGCCATTCGACGCCGATCGGCTCGGTCAAAGCGGGACACTCATTACCCAGTTGATTGTAACGGGGGTGAAAAGGCGATACGCTCGCTGTGTATTCAGGAGGGGGAAAATCATGAAGACCAGAGGCAGTCTGAGCCGCCGTTCGTTTCTCGGTCGAGTCGTCGGGGGTGCCGTCGTCGGCGGAGGCGCATTGGTCGCGCTCAGCACCACGGCCGCCGGAGGACAGATCAACGACAGCGATCCGACCGATCCGGCCAACCGCACGGGCCTGACCGACCGCGACCCCACGGACCGGGCCGGCAACGCGCCGCGGCGGGCGCGTGGCTGCACGGACAATGACAGCGGTGCCAATTCCGATCCTGCCGGCCGCGGCCGCGGCAATGGGGCCAGCGATAATGATCAGGGCGCAAACTCGGATCCTGCCGGCTGCGCCCGCCGCCGCTGACACCGGTTCTATCGATGAGGAGACGGCGGGCCTGGCCCGCCGTTTTCGTTTCAAGGCCCCGGTCAGGCGCCTAGCCGCTCAAGGAATCCCGCTGACCACAGGCGACGAAGCATATTCGGCGCATCGGCGCATTCGAGGTCGGCCAACTGGAACGGCTTGCCGGACAAGGCCACGTCGAGCGCGTCACCATCTTCCTCATTGAACACCAGATCGCCGCCCGGCGCGATCAGGACCAGCTTCCCCTCATCGTCCGCGACGTTCCACGGCAGGAAGCGGCGTCGGCGGTAGCGGGTCGAATCTCCGGCCACGGGCGGCGGCGATGCGATCACGCCCGCAACGTTGGGACGGCGCGCGCGAATAAA
This sequence comes from Allosphingosinicella sp., assembly GCA_035710145.1. GTDB lineage: Bacteria > Pseudomonadota > Alphaproteobacteria > Sphingomonadales > Sphingomonadaceae > Allosphingosinicella. The sequence goes on along the minus strand of DASTDX010000055.1, from coordinate 13,078 downwards.
ATTGTCGGCGAGAAGGTCGAAGGCGCCATCCATACTGGCCTTGTCGGCGATCAAACGGGTGAGCAAATCGAAGTGGCGGCGGGCAATCTCGCGATCGAAATCGCGGGCGGCGAAGCCCGGCGGTAAGGAGTGGCGGAAGGCAGGCTCGCTCAACGCCAGCTCCGAGATCGCTTCGAGCAGAAGGTCGGCCCAGGTCTTGGTGATCAGGCCGACGGTGATGTGCAGGCTGGGTTCCGCGCCGACGTTCCGGGCGTCGTGCATCAACCCGCGTGGCAAATAGAGGCAATCGCCGGCCGTCAGCGTGAATTGCTGGGTGACTTCACCCGCTTCGTGGCGGCCGAGCTGAAAGCCCTCGCCGCGATAAGGGGTCTCCACCGGCGTTCCGTACAGGCTCCACGACTTGGTGCCGGCGACCTGCATGACGAAGACGTCATGATTGTCGTAATGTGGAGGAAAGCCCTGATTGCCTTCCTCGTCCTGGCTCTGCGGCGTCAGATAGATGTTGGTCTGGACGTGACAGGAAAAGACTTCCTCCAGCGACCGGCAGAATTCGCCCAGATTGAACAGGGAAGCGTGGAGGTGCGGAAGGATGATCGTCGCGCCTTCATGATAGGCCTCGGCTACGGCCACTCGGCTGACGTTACCGCGATCGTCGATGAAGGAATCCCGGGAAATGCGATTGCGGTGGTTGGTGAGGTCGATCATCCCTTCCTGAAGGTCGGCGCTGGCGATGAAGTGATCCAGCGCCTCGATCGTCAGAAGATCGGCATAACGTTCCGGCTCGTCGCGGATGTTGGTGAGTGCGGCCTGCTCGTAATGCTTGGCGAAGAAGGTCTCGCGGTCGACCGGCGCGATCAGAAAGCCGAGCGCATCCCGTTCCCAGGTCGGGGAAAAGGCGGTCGGCTCCGTCGCTGTCGCTCCAAAGACGTCTGCATCGGCCATCGCGACTCTCTCCCCTCGACCTGTTGATATCGGCCGATTCCGTCAATCGCCAGCGGCTGATGACAAAAAGGCCGCGCCTGGCGGCGCGGCCTTCCTGAAGTCATGGCAGGTATCTCAGTTGCCGGAGGCTTCTTCCGCCGGAGCGGTGGCCGGCGGCGCTGGTACGGCCGCTGCCTGAAGCTCCGCCAAAGTCGCACCGACGACCAGGCCCTGCTGACCGGCGACGACCGCGGCGCGGGGAAGACGAACGACCCCATCGCCCACTCTCACCGTGACCGATTCGGCATCGAGAACGGTGATCGGGCCTACGACGGCGCCGCTGCGATCATGGACGCTGGCGCCCACGACGAAGGCCTGGGCGGCCTGAGCCTGCAGCCGATCGATATCGGCATTGAGCTGGTCGCGCGTGACTCCGAACAAGGCGGCATTGGCTGTCGCGGTGAAAGCGGCCGCCGGCAGCCTGACTTCGTGACGATCGGTTCGAAGCAGGACCTGGTCGCCCTCGATGGCGGTGATCGTGCCCACTTCACCTCCTTGAGGGTCGGTGACCGTCGTTCCGACGGTCAGGCTCTGCGCGTTGGCGGCAGTAGCGAGGAAAAGGCCCGCGACGACGACGGACGAGTTCAGCAATCGACGAAAAAGCATTGTATCTCCTGAATGGTGTTCCGGCCGTGAAATTAACCATTTCAGGGGCACTTCCGCAAGTCCCGCGCTCCTACCAGCCGAACGCCTTGTCCCAGGCGGCAGTGATCTCGAGACCATCGTCCACGACCAGCAGGTGGTCATAGGCACCGGCCGTCATGCAGACATGGTTGGGAAGGATCCGCACCTTCGCCCCGATCGGCAGCCGGTCGAAGGGAAGGGGGTCCGGTCCATCGACCTCCCCATGCTCCTGATGAACTCCGCCCACGAGGAGCCGACCGAACGACGGCTTGCCTTCGATATCTAGCACCAGGCCGTAGCCGAGATCGCCGCCGGAAATCGCCGCCGTCGACCGGTCCTTGGACAGGGCCAGGCCGCCGGCATCGACGACGATCTGGTTGCGATCGGGCTTGTGGCTGATCACCGTCGCCAACACCGACAAGGCGATATCGTCCAGATCGGTCGAGCCTATCGCCGCCTGGAACAGGTCGCCGGCCATGTAGACCCCGGCACGCAACTCCGTCAGCCCGGCACCGGATCGGGCGTGGACGGCGGTCGGGGTCGAGCCGGCGCTGATGCCCGGGACGTCGAATCCGGCGGCGCGCAGAATCGCGGCGGCCCTTGCCACCTGTTCGCGCTCCTGCTCGGCCACCATTGCGATCCGTTGGGGATCGCGCTCGCGATAGGAATGGCCGCCATGGGTTGCGACCCCCTCCAGAAGGACCGGGGAGTCCGCCAGGATACTCGCAATCTCGATCAGCTGGGGATCGTCCGGCTCGAGGCCGGTCCGATGCTCGCCGCTGTCGATCTCGATCCAGACCCGCAACGGCGCCCCGCTCGCCCTTGCATATTCGACCGTGGCGCCGGCCATGAAGACGCTGTCCAAGAAGAAACTGAAGCGGGGGATGCTTCGAGCCACCGACGCGGCGCGAGGCAGCTTTTCCGGAGTCAGGCAGACGGCGAGCTGGATGTCCTCGATTCCGCCGGCCGCGAAATATTCGGCCTCGCGCAGGGTCGAGACGGCGATCCCGCCGAACGAGGGATCGATGGCGATCCGGGCCGCATCGATCGACTTCAACGTTTTCATGTGCGGCCGAAGCCTGACGCCGAGGCCATGACAGCGTTCGCGCATTCGAACGCAATTGCGTTCCAGCCTGGAGTAGTCGAGCACCAGCGCGGGGGTGGCCGCGTCCGCCAGGTTCATGGGTTCGTCAGGCGCTGCTGTTCGCGGGGGAAGCACCTTCGACCCCGTCGGCGACCTTCTGGTCCGGCTTTGCCGGAATGACGCCACGGCGCATCTGGTCCAGCTCGATCGATTCGAACAAGGCTTTGAAATTCCCTTCGCCGAAGCCCTCATTGCCCTTGCGCTGGATGATCTCGAAGAAGATCGGGCCGACCATGTTCTCGGTGAAGATCTGAAGCAGCAGTCCCTCGCCGGTCTCCGGCGATCCGTCGATCAGGATCCGTCGATCGCGCATCGCCTGGACATTGTGGGCGTGGCCCGGGACTCTCTGGTCGATCATGTCGTAATAGGTGTCGGGGCTGTCCTGGAACTTCACGCCCTTCGCCCTCAAATGGTCGACGGTCTCGAAGATGTCGTCGGTGGCGAAGGCCAGATGCTGGATCCCTTCGCCCTTATACTCCTTCAGATATTCGGCGATCTGACTGTAATCGTCCTGGCTCTCGTTCAGCGGGATCCGGATCTTGTCGTCGGGCGCCGTCATGGCCCGGGACAGCAGGCCTGTCTGCTGGCCCTCGATGTCGAAATACCGAATCTGCCGGAAATTGAAGACCCGCTCGTAGAACTGGGCCCAATGGTCCATGCGGCCGCGATTCACGTTGTGGGTAAGGTGATCCAGAGTGTGCAGCCCTGCGCCGGGGCCGCATTCAGCGATCGTCTCGAAATCGCGCTCGTACAGGCTCTTCGCGGCCGCTCGGTCGACCAGATAGAGATAGGAGCCCCCGATCCCCTCGACCACCGGCACGTCCAGATCGCCGGTCGTGGCCTTCGCGCCTCGCTCGACGGCAAGGGCTTGGGCTTTCGCGCCGTTCTCGACCCGGAAGGCCATCGCACTGGCGGACGGGCCATGGGCCTGGCGAAATTCGAAAGCGTGGCCTTGCGCTTCCATGTTGAGCAGGAAGTGGATGTCGCCCTGGCAATAATGCCGGATCGCCTTGCTCTTGTGATTGCCCACATGGGTGAAGCCCAGTTTCAGGAACAGCCCGTCCAGCGCCTCGGGATCGGGGCCTGTGAATTCGACGAATTCGAAGCCGTCGAGGCCGATCGGATTGGGGTAAGACGTCATGGCGAAGCCCTCTGTAACCGGGTTTGATGGGATGCCGCGGGCTCATATCAGGGGCGCGTCAGGCCGGCAAATCGGCCATTGCGCGGGCAAAGCCGGCCCCTTACGTCCGGGCATGAAATCTCCAATCTGAACGCACAGGAAGCGATAATGGCCGCGACTCACTCTACCCGCATGCTGATCTTGGGTTCGGGCCCGGCTGGATTGACCGCCGCCATCTATGCGGCCCGGGCCGGGCTCGCGCCGATCGTGGTCCAGGGCATGCAACCCGGAGGCCAGCTCACGATCACCACCGACGTCGAAAACTATCCCGGCTTCGCCGACGTCATCCAGGGACCCTGGCTGATGGAACAGATGCAGAAGCAGGCCGAACATGTCGGCACGAAGATGGAGTGGGACCATATCGTCGAGGTCGATCTGAGCCGCCGGCCGTTTCGGATGCTCGGCGACAGCGGCACCATTTATCTAGGCGACACCCTGGTGATCGCGACCGGCGCCCAGGCCCGATGGCTCAACCTTCCCTCCGAAGAGCGGCTGAAAGGGAAGGGCGTGTCCGCCTGCGCCACCTGCGACGGCTTTTTCTACCGCGGCAAGAAGGTGATCGTGATCGGCGGCGGCAACACCGCCGTCGAAGAAGCCCTGTACATGACCAACCATAGTCAGGACGTGACCCTGATCCATCGCCGCGACAGCCTTCGGGCCGAAAAGATCCTCCAGGAACGCCTGTTCGCCCATCCGAGCATCAAGGTGCGGTGGAACCGCGAAGTTGCGGAATTCATCGGCAGCGGCACGCCTGAAGGGCTGGTGGCCGTCGATCTTCGCGACACCCAGACCGGCGCCATCGAGCGGCTGGACACCGACGGTGCCTTCGTCGCGATCGGCCATTATCCCGCCACCGACCTCTTCGCCGGACAGCTCGCGCTCGACGCCGACGGCTATATTCCTGTCGAGCCTGGCACCAGCCGGACCAGCATTCCCGGCGTGTTCGCCTGCGGCGATGTCATGGACAAGATTTATCGACAGGCGGTTACCGCGGCCGGCACCGGTTGCATGGCCGCCCTCGACGCCGAGAAGTTCCTTGCCGAGGCCGACTTCGAGGCCATGCCGGCAAAATCGCTGGAGACCGCCTGAGCGGAGCCTTCCAGCCTGCGCTCAGCGCAGCGCCTTGGCTCTTGCGAAGGTCAGCAGCGAACCGAACGTCTCGAGCAGTTCGGCATCGACCTCATGATCCTCGATCAAGATGCCGAGGCGTTCCTCGAGCTCCGTGAGAAGCCCGGCGACGGCCATGGAATCGAATTCCGGCAGGGCGCCGAACAGCGGGCTGGACTCGTCGAACCCGGCGACACGCTCTCTGTCGAGCCCGAGTATGTCCGCGAGAACCGCTCGAAGCGTGTTCTCGACTTCCGTCCCATCGTCCATCGCGGCCGTCATTGATCCTTGATCCCCCTCGGGCGTGAGCGCCCCTAACTTCTTCGCTACCTGCGGACAAGCCGCGATGCCCCAAGGCCGCGCGGCCACAGATCGGCGGCCACTGCCGTCATGACGTCATCGGGACGGTTGCGGGACCAAGGATTTCGCGCTCCGGCCGGGGTCGGCGGGCGGTTTTCAACTTTGCTTTATGGCCGGACCGGGCCGGCTTAAGAACGAGCCGGACTGCGCAGGAGTGAAAGTGCAACAACTCGACCCTACGCCGCTACCGCTCGATCACCTCACGCTGCGCGGCAAGGCACAGGCGCCGGCGCTCGTCACTCGGGAGGGGACGATCGATTATGCGGGTCTGGAACAGATGGTCGGCCGCGCCGCCGCCGCCCTTCGCGCTACCGGCCTGGTCAAGGGCGATCGGGTCGCAAGCTGGCTTCCCAAGAACGCCGTCACGGCCTTGCTTCCCCTGGCCTGCGCCCGCGCCGGTCTCGTCCATGTCCCCATCAATCCGCTGCTGAAGCGGATGCAGGTGGCCCACATTCTCTCGGACAGCGGCGCCCGCCTGATCGTCACCGGCCGCGCACGGCTGGCCACGCTCGAAGCCGGTGACCTGCCGCCCTATTGCTCGCCTCTCGAGGAGGAGGCGGGAAAGGCGATGTTCGACTTTTCCGAGGCTCTGGGCCCGTCGTCCGCCGCGCCGGATGATCTCGCCGCCTTGCTGTATACGTCCGGGTCCACGGGACGACCCAAGGGGGTGATGCTCAGTCACGCCAACCTCTGGCTCGGCGCGATCAGCGTCGCTTTCTATCTCAGGCTCAATGCGGCGGACCGCGTGCTGGCGGTTCTCCCCTTCAGCTTCGATTATGGCCAGAACCAGCTCTTCTCCACCTGGGCCGCCGGGGGGGTGGTGGTTCCCCTTGAATATCTCACCGCGAGAGACGTGATCCGGGCCGTCGAGGCTCACCAGATCAATACCTTGGCCGGCGTTCCTCCGTTATGGATTCAGCTTGTAGAATCCGTCTGGCCGCCTCGGGCAGCATTGGAACTGCGTCGTCTGACCAATAGTGGCGGCAAGCTCGCGCCCTCGGTCATCCGGCGGATGCGGGAGGTATTCCCGGCGGCCGATATCTACTCGATGTACGGGCTGACGGAGGCCTTCAGATCGACCTGTCTCGAGCCGGCCTTGCTCGACCTGCACCCGGATTCGATCGGAACGGCGATTCCGTTCGCGGACATCTTCGTCGTGGGCGTCGATGGAGAGCCGATTGCCGGTGAAGGGGAAGGAGAGCTGGTCCACGCCGGCCCGCTCGTCGCCCAGGGCTACTGGAACGACCCGAATCGCAGCGCCGAGCGATTCCGGCCGGCGCCGTCAGGTTCGAACCATAAGGGTATGGCGGTCTGGTCGGGTGACCGGGTGAGGCGCGACGGGGAGGGGCTGCTTTATTTCGTCGGTCGTGGGGACGAGATGATCAAGACATCGGGAAACCGAGTCAGCCCAACGGAGGTGGAGGAAGCCGCCATCGCCTCGGGCATCGTCCAGGAGGCGGTGGCGCTCGGATTCCCGGATTCACGGCTCGGAGAGGCGATCGCATTGGTGGTTCGCCCCGATCGGCGCGACCAGGAGGACAAGCTTCGCGCCTTCCTCAAGCGTACCTTGCCCAATTTCATGCAGCCGGGCCCGATCCTGTGGCGGGAAGAGATGCCGCGCGGGCCGAACGGCAAGCTTGACCGGGCGGGCCTGAAGAACGAGCTGATGGCATGAGCAAGCCGATGGGTGCCATTCCGACGGGTTTCGCCGCGGATGAAGACGGCATGCTGGTGATCGGCGGCCGGCGCGCGGATTCGCTGGTCGAGGAAGCCGGCGACACCCCACTCTTCGTTTATGACATGGGGCTGGTTCACGGTCGGATCTCCCGCTTTCGCGCCGCCTTCACGGGCGTCCAGCTCCATTATGCCGTCAAGGCGAATCCCTATCGGCCGCTGCTTGGACGAATCCTTGGCGCGGTCGACGGGCTGGACGTCGCGTCGGGGGGAGAGCTCGAACTGGCGATCGCGGCCGGGGCGGATCCGGAACGGATCAGTTTCGCCGGACCGGGCAAACGCGACCGCGAACTGGCCCAGGCTATCGAACTTGGAGTCACGCTCAACTGCGAGTCCGAGCGCGAAGTCGATCGCGCGCTCGTGCTCGCCGCTGACTTGGGAAAGCAAGCGAGGCTCGCGGTGCGGGTCAATCCGGATTTCGAGATCAAGGGCTCCGGAATGCGCATGGGCGGGGGCGCCAAGCCCTTCGGCGTGGACGCGGTGCGAGTCCCCCGTTTGGTCAGGCGTATCCTCGAGCGCGAAGGTGACTGGCGCGGCTTCCATATCTTTGCGGGCTCGCAGGCGCTCGAAGCGACTGCACTGATCGACGCGCAAAGCGCGACGCTCGCGCTCGCCGCCTCGCTGGCGGAGCAGGCCGAGGCCGCGCCGCCGCTCGTCAATCTGGGTGGCGGCTTTGGCATTCCATATGTCCATGGCGAACGACCGCTCGACGTCGAGGCGGTCGGCGCGGCGCTCGACGACGCTCTCGTGAAACGCGCGAACATCCTCGCAGACACCCAATTTGCGATCGAGCTCGGCCGCTGGATCGTGGGCGAAGCGGGAATATATCTGACCCGGATCATCGACCGCAAGGTGAGCCACGGCAGGACCTTCCTGGTCGTCGACGGTGGAATGCATCATCAGCTGGCCGCATCCGGCAATCTCGGCCAGGTCGTCCGTCGCAACTATCCGGTCGCCATCGCCGGTCGCTTCGGCTGTCCGGCGGAGGAGGAGGTCTCCATCGTCGGCTGTCTGTGCACACCGCTCGATCGGCTTGCCGACGACGTCATGATGCCCGCGGCGGAGCCGGGCGACCTGGTCGCCGTCTTCCTGGCCGGTGCTTATGGCCTGTCCGCCAGCCCCCAGGCTTTTCTCGCTCAGTCGCCGGCACTCGAAATGTTGGTCGGCGCCTAGCCGAATACCCGCGAACTCAAGCGGCGTGCGCCGGCGAGCAGGACGGATCCGCCGCTGGACGGGCGGATGCAACGGATGGGCTCTCTCGGGCTGGTACGCGCGGCAGCCGGCACCTACCGAACGGGGAAGGTCACGATCGGGGCGGAAGGGTTCGAGGTGGAGATACTGGAGTCCCGACGGCCGAGCCCCCCTCGGCGCGTTCCTGCCTCGTACGACCCGACTTCCGCACAGCGCCTCGAGGCGGGTCCGACCCGTTTTTCGTCGCCGGGCCTGGAGCCCTGAAAGATGGGCGGCATCGCCGGCATCTTCCATCCCGACGTGCCCAAGCCCGTCGATCCAGCCCGGGTCGAAGCCATGGCCGGGCGGCTCGCCCATCGCGGCCCGAACGGCAGCGGCGTCTGGACCGCGCCCGGCATCGGGATGGGCCACCGCGAATTCTTGATTGTCGAAGGTACCGATGCTTCCCAGCCGATGGTGAGCGAGGATCGCCGGGCAGCGCTCAGTTTCGACGGCGAGATCTATAATTTCCGCGAACTGCGGACGGAGCTTGAAGCAAAAGGGCATGCCTTCCGGACCGAGGGCGATATCGAGGTCGTCCTCGCGTCCTGGCGGCAATGGGGTCCGGACTGTCTCGCCCGCTTCGACGGCGTGTTCGCTTTCGCCCTTTACGACGCTGCTGGCGATACGTTGTTCCTCGCCCGCGATCGACTTGGCGTGAAACCGCTCTTTCATGCGATCCTGTCCGATGGCGCTTTGATCTTCGCCTCGGAGCTCAAGGGCCTCCTCTCCCATCCGCGGTTGCGGCGATCGGTCCGTCCGCAGGCCGTGGAGGACTATCTGGCCCTGGGCTACGTGCCGGACGACACGTGCTTCATCGATGGAGTGAGCAAGCTTTCCGCCGGCCATTTCCTGCTCGTCCGCCGCGGTCGTTCCGTCCCGAAGCCGACCGCTTACTGGGACCTCGATTTCTCCCGCCCGGAGAAACGTCCGCTCCGCCAGCTGCAGGATGAGATGTTGGAGCGGCTCGGCGTCGCGGTTCGATCACGCATGGTCTCGCAGGTGCCGACCGGAGTCTTCCTTGGCGGCGGGATCGGCAGCTCGGCCATCGTCGCCTTCATCGCCGAGGTGAGCCGAGGCGCGGTGGAGACCTGGTCGATCGGCCTTGATGAAACCGAGGCCGACGAGACCCGATTGGCCGCAATGGTGGCCGAGCATTTCGTTACCCGACATCGCACCTGCACTGCCGTCGTCCCTGAAGCGTCAAGGATCGGCGCGTTGGCCGATGTCTTCGACGAGCCGTTTGCCGATGCTGCCGCGCTCATGGCCTATCAGTTGAGCGCGCTGGCAGTGCAAGAGGCCCGAATCATCATGACCGGCGACGGAACGGACGAGCTGTTTGCGGGCCATCGCCGCTATCAACTGTTCCGCAGGGAAGAACGCGTCCGCCACTTTTTGCCCTTGCCGGCTCGCCGTGTCCTCGGCTCCGCGGGCGAGCTTCTCCCGGAATTCAACGGCAGGCGATGGGCGCTGCGCGTGAAGGGCGCGCTTCAGGCCGTGGGAATGTCACCGGGCGAAGCTTATGCGTCGGCGGTGGCTGTTACGCCGCGTTCGTTGCGATCGACGATATGCAGCGGTAGTTTCCAGAAGCTTGTCCACGGCCATCGGTTCGAGGACCGTTATGTTCGGGCGTTCGAGCAGGCCCCGGCTTCGGATTCGCTGTCCCGGGCTCAATATGCCGATCTCAAGATCTCGCTTCCCGGCGACACCCTGACCCGCCTCGATCGCACCAGCATGGCGGTGAGCCTCCAGGCGCGAACGCCTTTACTCGATCATCGGCTGGTCGAGTTCGCCGCCCGCCTTCCGGCCGGGCTTCGGCTCCGCGGCGCGAACGGCCAATGGCTTCTGAAACGCGGTCTGAACGGACGGCTTCCGAACGAGGTCCTTTCCTGCCGCAGGACCAGGTTCGCGGCCCCGGTCGGCCACTGGTTTCGCGGTCCGCTGGCGGGTGATGCGGCGGCGATGGCCCACGGCTCGACCCTGGCGGAGCTCGGCTGGTTCGATCCCAATGCTATCGCCCGGCTCGCCGAGGATCATCGACAGGGCCGCTCCGATCACGGTCAGCTCCTGTGGCAGTTGTTGATGCTCGAGAACTCGCTCCGGCGCCTTGCAGGAACTGGCGCGCTCACTCCGGTGGATAGACAGCCTCGACAAAATAGAGCCCGTCAGGCGGCGCGTTGAGACCCAAAGCGGCCCGGTCACGTGCATCGAGGGCTTGCTTCAGGTCCCTTTCACTCCATTTGCCGCGGCCGACGAGCTGAAGGCACCCAACCATCGAACGCACCTGGTGGTGAAGGAAGGAGCGGGCGGCGGCCTCGATCTCGATCGTCTCGCCGAGGCGCCGGACCGTCAATCGGTCGAGCGTCTTGATCGGGCTTTCCGACTGGCAGTGGACGGATCGAAAGGTCGTGAAATCGTGCCGGCCGACGAGGTGCTGAGCGGCCCGATGCATGCTGTCCGCATGGAGGACCACCGGGACCCGCCAGGCGCGGCCTATGTCGAGCGCGAGCGGCGCCCGCCGGTTGACGATCCGATAAAGATAGCGCCGCCCCACGCAGCTGAACCGGGCGTGGAAATCGTCGTTAACGGCCTCGGCCGCAAGGATCGCCACCGGTAGCGGCCGAAGCTTGGCGTTGATTCCGTCGACGAGGCGGAACGGGGTGATCGGCCGATCGACATCGACATGGGCGGTCATCGCCAGCGCATGAACACCCGTGTCGGTTCGGCCAGCGGCGTGAATGGTGACTCGTTCGTGGGTGATCGCCTCGATTGCCTCCTCGATCGCCTGCTGGACCGAAGGGCCATGGGGCTGCCGTTGCCAGCCCATGAAGGGGCGCCCGTCGAATTCGACCGTCAGCCGGAACCGGGTCACCTCAGCCCTCCAGCCTGGTTCCGACCGGGATGACGAAACCGCGCAGAAGCTCATCCGGCGACATCGCTGCTCGGCCCGCGCGCTGAACCGACGTCGGCACGATCGCGCCTTCGCCGCAGGCGATGGTCAGGCCATGGTCCAGCACGGTCCCCGGATCGCCGTTCAATCCGGACATCTCTGCCGCGAGCACCTTGATCCGTTCCCCTTGGTAGCCGAACCAGGCGCCCGGAACCGGGTTGAAGGCGCGCACCTGTCGCTCGACCTGCTCGGCGCTCGAGGTGAAATCGAGCTTGGCCTCTTCCTTCATGATCTTGGGTGCGTAGGTCGCCCGGTCATCATTCTGGGGCATTCGCCCCACCTGCGGCCAGGCATCGAGCACGCGCTTGAGCAACCAGGCGCCGATCTCGGCCAGTTCCTCGGTCAGTTCACCGGCGGTCTTCCGGTCGACCGGCGTCGGCCAGGCGGCCATCATCGGTCCGGTATCGAGCCCACGTTCCATTTCCATGATGGTGATACCGGTCTTGGCGTCGCCGGCCAGGATCGCCCGCTGGATCGGTGCCGCACCCCGCCAGCGTGGCAGAAGCGAGGCATGGACGTTGAGACAGCGGCCCGCCGGAGCGCTCAGGATCGGTTCGGGAAGGATCAGCCCGTAAGCGGCGACCACCGCGAAATCGAGGTCGAGGGCCGCAAAGGCGCCCTGTTCGGCTTCGTCACGGAGGGACTTCGGAGTCCGAACTTCGAGTCCGGCCTCCTCGGCGCGAAGCTGCACCGGCGAGGGCCGCACCGCCTTGCCCCTTCCGGCCGGCCGGGGCGGCTGCGTGTAGACGGCCGGGATTTCGTGCCCGGCCGCGATCAGCATGTCGAGCGTCGGAACGGCGAACTCGGGGGTTCCCATGAAGGCGATACGCATGGCTGTTTCCCTATCCCCTACATTCGGCTTGGCAAGCCAAGGCGCTTCAACCTATCGATCAGGCCATGGCCTCTTCCGAAATCGAGATGCTGACCCAGGCGCTTGCGCGCCTCCCAGGGCTCGGGCCGCGTTCGGCCCGCCGGGCCGTGCTTCATCTGATGAAGAAGCGGGAGACGGTACTCACGCCTTTGCTTCGCGCCCTCGCGCAAGTGAACGAAAATCTTTCCGTCTGCTCCGTCTGCGGCAATGTCGACACGTCCGATCCCTGCGCGATTTGTGCCGACACCAGGCGGGATCCGCGCCTTTTGTGCGTGGTGGAGGAGGTTTCGGATCTCTGGGCACTGGACCGTTCCAGGCTGTTCCCGGGCCGATTCCACGTCCTCGGCGGGCGGCTTTCCGCGCTCGAGGGGGTCCGGCCCGAGGATCTCGGCATCGACAAGCTGGTCTCGCGGGTCGCAGCGGGCGGGATCGACGAAGTCGTGCTGGCGATGAATGCGACCCTGGAGGGGCAGACGACGGCCCATTATCTTGCCGAAAGACTGGAACGGTTCCCGGTTCGAATCACACAGCTTGCGCATGGTCTGCCGGTGGGCGGCGAGCTCGATTATCTCGACGAAGGCACTCTTGCCCAGGCGCTTCGAGCCCGGCTTCCCGTCCAATAAGCCGGCCCGGCCCGCTTTCGGGCCGGCGGCTTGCGTCACAGCCCGATATTCTTGAAGGGAGGAGCGTTTCATCCTATTTTCAGGTCATGGCCATTCTTCCTATCGTCGAAGTCCCGGACCCGCGCCTGCGGCAGATCTCCACCCCGGTCGAGAAGGTGGACGACGACGTGCGCGCGTTGGTGTCCGACATGTTCGAGACGATGTATGCCGCCCCTGGCATCGGTCTCGCCGCGATTCAGGTCGGCGTGCCGAAGCGCATCTTGGTCATCGATCT
>DASTDX010000054.1:0-30108 GCA_035710145.1 Allosphingosinicella sp. | reverse complement strand
ACCTGGGTGATCAGCCGGACGACGACGGGGCTCCGACTCAAGCATGATCATCGTCATCGGGACGGGAGCGAAGACGTGCTCACCCAATATGGCGGCGACACGATCGCGCCCGGCACCGCGCGCCGCCAGGAATTTCCCGCGGACGGACATTCGCGGGCCCTGTTTCTTCGGGAAGGGAATCCCCAGTCGGTGACAAATGTCTGGGCCGTCGAGGTCGCCCCGAATGAACTCTTCGCCTACGAGCTTCGCCGGCCGAACCGTTTTTTCCGGGTCGAGTTCGATCTCACCAATGTGATTTCCCCACCGCCGCCGCCCTGGGGTTCGGAGTGACGGGCCGGGGCGGCGAACCGACGAGGCCATAAAAGAAGGCCCCGCCGAAGCGGAGCCTCCAATGGTCTAGCTTTCGCTGAAGTCTCAGCGCCAGCCGGAACCGAAAAGCCAATTCCACATATAAACCTCCTCTGGGTGTTGGATCCAACTCGAGAAGAGGAGCGCCTTCGGCTTGGCCAAAAGCTGCCGGTGGATTTTTCCAGTCGCGGCGCCGGGCTACTCAACAATCCGGTGTCGTCGACTGGTCCTGCCGGAACGGCGTCCAATCCTTCTCGATTGAGCTAGTCCCGAAAGTTCCGCGAACATGTCGCATGGTAAAGAAAAAATTCACCATATGAGGAAAGTGTTGCAGACGAGCCACATTCGGCCCGCGGAGGCAGGGCTCGAGTCTCGGAGATGGATAGGCGGGAGACCCGCTCGCGCGAACACAGTTCGAAGAAGGTGAGTGCGCCTGCGGCCCGGTGGAGCCACAGCACAACGTGCGAGAGAACAAACGGGAGCCCGTACGACAGCCGCTCAGGCGGCGCGCTCTTCCTTTTGCAGGCCGATCCGCTCGATCAACTCGGGCAGCGGGGTCGGGCCCCCAGTCAGATAGCCCTGGATGATATCGCAGCGCATCCGCTTCAGCGCCTCCAGGATCTCTTCGTTCTCCACCCCCTCGGCGACGACCTTGCGGCCGAGAGAATGGGCCAGCTGGATCGTGGAATTGACCATGATCCGGTCGCTTTGCGAACTGCCGAGCATGCTGACGAAGCTGCGGTCGATCTTGATCTCGCAGGCGGGGATCCGACGAAGATATTCGAGCGTCGAGAAGCCGGTTCCGTAATCGTCGATCGACAATTGGACACCCATGTCGGCGAGTTGGTGCAGGTTGGCGAGCTGATCGGCGACGCTTCCCAGCGTCGAGGTTTCCGTCACTTCCAGAGTGAGGCATTCAGGCGCGACATCGTGCTTGCGAAGCAATGCGGTGACCGTGGGCACCAAAGTTTCGCTGCTGAGCAAAAGCACCGAGAGATTGACGGCCACCGAGAAAGTCGAGCCGTCGCGATTGATCGTCGCCGCCGCGGCGATGGCCTGATCAAGGACGAAATACGTCAACCTTTCGATGCGGCCGCCTTGTTCGGCCGCACCGATGAACTGGTCGGGATAGACCTGGCCCTTTTCGGGGTGAGTCCAGCGCACGAGCGCCTCGGCGCCGATCAGCTTGCCGCTCTGGCAATCGACCTTGGGCTGATAGGCAACCCAGAGCTCGCCATTGTCGATCGCCTGGTCGAGCCGGGCGAGCAGCGACATTTCCCAGTCCGCGTCCTCGACGCTCGACGGGTTGAAGCTCGCCCACCCCTTGCCGCCGCGAGCGGCCTCGTCGGCGGCGACGAGCGCACTCGAGGCACGTTGCGCGACCGGCCGAGACGTATCGAGATCGAGACCGAAGGTGACGACCAGATCGATCAGGCGCGTCGCGACCACGATGGGGCTCCGGAACAGGCCCTGAAGTCCCTCGAGCTGCTGAACGATCCCTTCGTCCAGACTTCCGGCAAGCCAGACGAACACGCCCTCGTCGGCCTGATAGACGACCGAACCGGCGGCGCCGAATTCGAGCCGCCCGACGATCTGCTCGACCAGTTCCTTCTCGTGCTGCGCCGCCAGCGTCGCCATGATCTGGGCGTAATTCTTGACCCGGGCCGCGACGATGGCGCCGTCATGCCCGTCCGACTGGCGCAGCGCCTGGAGGTTGGGCATGCCCGTAACCAGATTGGTCGTCCCACGGTCACGAAAAGCGCGCCGAACGTGGGCCGCGGTTCGGATCGATGCGGCGGTGAGAAGGATGGCGATCGCCGGGACCACCTCGGCGTGGATATGTTGTCCTTCGAGAACCAGCGGCCCGATAATCGCCGAAGCCGAGGCGACGCCGAGGATCGAAGCGGCGGTCGAGCGTCGCCGGACATAGAGCAGGAAAGCGGCAATCAGCAGTGCCAAGGCGGACGGCACCGTCCAGCCGAGATCGATTGGTTGCCCGGCGAGCAACGTCTCCGCGCCCATCACATGGAAGATGACGGCAGGGACCAGGGCGTAACCGGGCGCCTTGAAACGCTCGACCGAATCGTCGGTCCGGGCGATCACGACATCCCTTCCGGCCAGTTGCTCCGGCCGCACGCGGTGGTTGAGGATATCGCTGGCGCTCACCATCGGGATCGATCGAATGTCGATTCCGTGATCGATCGGGAAGAAGCTTTCGGACGGATCCGCGGTTCCGGCAAGGACGCTGCTCAGGGAAGGCAGCAGACGGTCGCCGACCTGGGCCGCGAGCGGATGAAACCAGACGGCGCCGTCCCACCAGACATAGAAGTTCGTGTTCACAAGTCGGCCGTGGCGCGCGAAGCGCTCTGGAGGCTTGACCTCTGACCGGGCACCGGAAACCGGATCGGTGGCGAAGCGCGCCGGCAACAGGATTTCCGCGCGCGATTCGGCCAGTGCCGTTTCGAGTTCGGCGGCTTCGGCTGGCGAGCCGCTGCTCGAAAGATCGGAATCGAGATGAATCCGGCGCGCCCCGGCTGAATCGACGCTCCTGACGAGACCGGCCAGCAAGCGGCCGTTCCACGGCGCCGGCCCGACTTCGCTCAGGCTCCGGTCATCGATGGCGACGAGCACGATCTCGCCGCTGGCGGGATGGCTGCGCAGCTTGTTGCGGGCGACCTGCATCGCGTTTTCGAGCGGTTCGCCGATCTGGCCGAGTCCGAAGACGAGTCCGACGATCAGCGCCAGGAAAAGCGCTCTCAGGGGACGTCGGCCAAGGGTGCGGCGCATTTTCAATGACTGGCTCGATCCTGTGAGGGTTAACGGACGTTAGCGCCAAATCCTTACCAAATTGCCACCTTCGCTGCGGCGCAACATACGGTAACATATGCAGGGCGGAGCGGCTCGCGCGCCGCCCGTAAGCGGGCCGGGAAGCGGCGCCAATCGACGCTTGCTCCCGGGATGGCGCTTGCTTATATAGCGCTCACCTTTCTCGACATCGGTAACGAAGTTGAGGCTGGTCCCGGGGGTCGGGGCCGGCGTCGAGGGTGTTTAGCCGTTGAAGGTGCCTGCAAATGGCCGACATTGCGCGACTGAGCGATCTGATCGAGCCCGAGGTGAAGGCCGAGGGTTTCGAACTCGTGCGGGTGATGATGATCGGCGGCAAGGACGATCCGACGCTCCAGGTCATGGCCGAACGCCCGGACACCCGCCAGCTCGATCTAGGCGATTGCGAGCGGCTGTCGCGGCGGCTTTCCGAGCGGTTCGACGCGCTCGAGGCGGAAGGTGCGGACCCGATCGAAGGAGGCTATCGGCTCGAGGTCAGCTCGCCCGGGATCGACCGGCCGCTTACCCGGGCAAAGGATTTCGAGGATTATAAGGGCCACGAGGCCCGGATCAGCCTCAGCGACAAAATGGATGGCCGCCGCGAGTTCAAGGGCGAATTGCTCGGCCTGGAGGGCGAAGACGTCCTGATCGACGTGCCCAATCTTGGTGAAACCCGACTGCCCCGCAACCGCATCCATTCGGCCAAACTGCTGTTGACCGACAAGCTCATTCAATCGACCGCTCCGCTTTCGGCGGAAGGCGCAGACGAAATTTTGGAAGGACAGGACTGAAACCATGGCCAGTGCCGCAAACCCCAGCGCTCCAGGCGCCGTTTCCGCCAACAAGGCCGAGCTGATCGCGATCGCGGACGCTGTCGCCCGCGAGAAGCTGATCGACCGGATGATCGTGATCGAGGCGATGGAGGACGCGATCCAGCGCGCCGCCCGCGCCCGCTATGGCGCCGAAAACGACATCCGCGCCAAGCTCGATCCGACCTCCGGCGACCTGCGCTTGTGGCGGGTGGTCGAGGTCGTCGAGGAGGTCGAGGATTATTTCAAGCAGGTCAGCCTCGAAGACGCTCAGAAGCTACAGCCGGGGGCTACTTTGGGTGACTTCATCGTCGATCCGCTGCCGCCGATCGAATTCGGCCGGATCGCTGCCCAGGCGGCCAAGCAGGTCATCTTCCAGAAGGTCCGCGACGCCGAGCGGGAGCGCCAGTTCGAGGAATTCAAGGAGCGAGCCGGGGAGATCATCACCGGAGTCGTCAAGAGGGTCGAGTTCGGCCACGTCGTCGTCGATCTCGGCCGGGCCGAGGGCGTCATCCGCCGCGATCAGCAGATTCCGCGCGAGCTTCTGCGGGTCGGCGATCGGGTCCGTTCGCTGATTCTCAACGTCCGCCGCGAAAACCGGGGTCCGCAGATCTTCCTGTCGCGAGCTCATCCCGATTTCATGAAGAAGCTGTTCGCTCAGGAAGTGCCCGAAATCTACGACGGGATCATCGAGATCAAGGCGGCGGCGCGCGACCCGGGCAGCCGCGCCAAGATCGGCGTGCTCAGCCACGACAGCTCGATCGATCCGGTCGGCGCCTGCGTCGGAATGAAGGGCAGCCGGGTCCAGGCCGTCGTCCAGGAGCTTCAGGGCGAAAAGATCGACATCATTCCCTGGTCGCCCGATCTCGCCACCTTCGTCGTCAATGCGCTTCAGCCGGCGACGGTCAGCCGGGTCGTCATCGACGAGGAAGAGAGCCGCATCGAAGTCGTCGTTCCCGACGACCAGCTGTCCCTCGCGATCGGCCGCCGCGGCCAGAACGTCAGGCTGGCAAGCCAGCTGACCGGTTCGGCGATCGACATCATGACCGAGGCGGACTCGAGCGAAAAACGCCAGCGCGAGTTCATGGAGCGCTCGCAGATGTTCCAGGACGAGCTCGACGTCGACGAGACCCTGGCCCAGCTGCTGGTCGCCGAGGGCTTCGGCGCGCTCGAGGAAGTGGCCTATGTCGAATCCGACGAAATTGCCTCGATCGAGGGCTTCGACGACGAGCTTGCGGCCGAGCTTCAGAACCGCGCCGCCGAGGCGCTCGAGCGGCGCGAAGCCGCTGCTCGCGAGGAACGCCGTGGTCTGGGCGTGACGGACGAGCTGGCGGAGATGCCCTATCTCACCGAGCAGATGCTCGTGACCCTGGGCAAGGCCGGCATCAAGACGCTCGACGATCTCGCCGATCTCGCCACCGACGAGCTCGTCCAGAAGAAGCGGCCCGAGCAGCGCCGCCAGCGTGAGACCAACCGGTCTGAGGACAAAGGTGGAATTCTCGCCGAATATGGCCTCAGCGACGAGCAGGGCAACGAGATCATCATGGCCGCCCGGGCCCACTGGTTCGAGGACGAGGAAAAGACAGTTGGGGAGGACGCGGTTGCGGAAACTCCCCAATGAGGGCCTGACGAGTCAGCCCCGATCCCCGGCGCAGGCCGGGGATCAGTCCAGAGCGCATACGCCCGAGCGCAAATGCATCCTGAGCGGCGTCCACAATGCCCGGGACGATCTCATTCGCCTCGCGCTCGGCCCGGACGGGCAGGTAGCGCCTGACGTTCGCGCCCGGGCTCCGGGTCGTGGCGCCTGGATCGGCGTCGATCGGCCGGCGCTGGAAGCGGCTCAGGCGAAGGGGAAATTGCGCGGCGCGCTTGCCCGTGCCTTCAAGACCGCGGACGTGACCGCTCCGGCGGACCTCGGCGAACGGATCGAACAGGCGCTCCGGCAGGCCGTGCTCGACCGGCTCGGGCTCGAGGCGCGCGCCAGTCATCTTCTGACCGGCAGCGAAAAGATCGATGCCGCCGCTCGGCGGGGCGAAGTTCACCTCCTCATTCACGCTGCCGATGCCAGCGAGGATGGCTGCCGAAAGCTGGATCAGGCCTGGCGGGTTGGTGGCAGCGAGCAGGGCCGGGGGGTGGTTTTTCCAGAGGGGAGAGCCATATTGTCATTGGCGCTGGGCCGCGACAATGTGGTACATGTGGCCATCGTGGACCGGGCCGCCGCCGCGCGTGTGTCGCACGCGATCGAGCGGTGGCGCGCTTTTATCGGACGTGATGCTGGGCTAGGGGCCGCTTCTGCGGAAGCGCCGGCTGCGCCCGGGACGGATGTGAGTGAAGGAATCTAAGTGAGCGAGACGAGTGACAAGCCGAAGCTGGGAACGCGGGCACCGCTGGGCCTGAAGCGCACCGTCGAAACGGGCAAGGTGAAGCAGAGCTTCAGCCACGGCCGGTCGAACACCGTCGTGGTCGAGGTCAAGAAGCGCCGAATCCTCGGGCGTCCGGGCGAGGTCGAGGCGCCCAAGCCCGAGCCGACGCCGGAACCGACGCCGGTCGCCCGCGCGCCGCAGCCGGCTGCGCCCGCGCCGAAGCCGGCACCGCGCCGGAGCGACGATCCCACCGCCCGCCGCGAGCTTCAGGAACGCCTGCTTCGCGAGGCCGAGGAAGCGCGTCTGACGCAGCTCGAGGAAGCCCGACGCCGCGAGGACAAGCAGGCCAAGGCTGCGACCGAAGACGAGAAGAAACGGGCCGAGGACAATCGCCGCGCCGAAGAGGAAGCGAAGCAGCGGGCTGAAGAGGAGGCTCGGCAGAAAGCCGAAGAGGAATCACGCGCCGCGGCTCAGCCCCAGCCCGAGGCCCCTGCGCCCCAGATCGCGGACGAGGAGGAAGAACGCCGTCCCGGCCACGCCCGTCCCAAGCATCCGGGCGCGAAGCGGCCCGAGCCGGCCCGCCCGGCCCGGGGCCGCGACGATCATCGCCGCGAGCGCGGAAAGCTCACCGTCACCCGTGCGCTCGACGACGAGGGCGACGCCCGTGCCCGAAGCCTCGCCGCGCTTCGCCGCGCCCGCGAGAAGGAGCGCCGCGCCCACATGCAGTCTGGTCCTGCCGCTAAGCAGGTCCGCGACGTCGTCGTCCCCGAAGCGATCACGGTCCAGGAACTCGCCAACCGGATGGCCGAGCGCGGTGCCGATCTGGTGAAGGCCCTGTTCAAGATGGGCACGCCGGTCACGATCACCGAGACGATCGACCAGGATACGGCCGAGCTCCTGATCGAGGAATTCGGCCACCGGATCGTCCGGGTCTCCGAATCCGATGTCGACATTCAGGTCGAAGCCGACGTCGATGCGGCCGAAACGCTGCAGACTCGGCCGCCGGTCGTCACCATTATGGGCCATGTCGACCATGGCAAGACCAGCCTGCTCGACGCCATCCGCGGCGCCGACGTCGTTTCTGGCGAGGCCGGCGGCATCACGCAGCATATCGGTGCCTATCAGGTCAGTCTTCCCGACAAGTCGAAGGTCACCTTCCTCGACACCCCGGGTCACGAGGCCTTCACCGAGATGCGCGCCCGCGGCGCCAACGTCACCGACATCGTCATTCTGGTGGTGGCCGCCGACGACGGCCTCAAGCCGCAGACGATCGAGGCGATCAATCATACCAAGGCGGCTGGCGTGCCGATGATCGTGGCGATCAACAAGATCGACAAGCCCGGCGCCAATCCGCAGAAAGTGCGTGAGGAACTGCTCCAGCACGAGATCGTCGTCGAGGATATGGGCGGCGACGTCCAGGACGTCGAGGTTTCGGCGTTGAAGAAGACGAATCTCGACAAGTTGCTCGAGGCGATCAACCTGCAGGCCGAAATCCTCGAATTGAAGGCTAATCCGGACCGGGCCGCCGAAGGCGCGGTGGTGGAAGCCAAGCTCGACAAGGGGCGCGGTCCGCTCGCTACCGTCCTGATCCAGCGCGGCACGCTTCGAGTCGGCGACGTATTCGTCGCCGGGCCGATCGCCGGCAAGGTCCGGGCGATGATCGACGACAAGGGCCGCCAGGTGAAGGAAGCTGGCCCGAGCGTTCCGGTCGAGGTCCTCGGCCTCTCGGGTGTGCCGTCCGCAGGCGACACGCTCACCGTGGTCGAAAACGAGGCGCGGGCGCGTGAAGTCGCCGCCTATCGGCAGAGCATGCTCGACCGCAAGCGGACCACCAGCGCCCCGGTCAACCTCGAGAACATGTTCGCGTCGAAGACCAGCACGACCATGGAATTCCCGCTCGTCGTCAAGGGCGACGTCCAGGGCTCCGTCGAGGCGATCGTCGGCGCCCTCGCCCGGATCTCGACCGAGGATATTCGTGCGCGCGTGCTCCATGCCGCGGTCGGCGGAATCACGGAGAGCGACGTCGTCCTGGCCAGCGCTTCGAAGGCGCCGATCATCGGCTTCAACGTCCGTCCGAATGCCAAGGCGCGCGAAATCGCCGAGCGTAACGGCGTCGAGTTCCGTTATTATGACGTGATCTATCACCTCACCGACTGGATCAAGCAGGCGATGGCCGGCGAGCTCGGGCCGGAGATCGTCGAAACCGTGCTCGGCCGGGCCGAGGTCAAGGAAGTCTTCCCCGCCGGCAAGAAGGACAAGGCCGCGGGCCTGCTCGTCCTGGAGGGGGTCATCCGGAAGGGCCTTCATGCCCGTCTCACCCGCGAAGACGTCATCGTTTCCAAGACGACGATCGCGTCGCTTCGCCGGTTCAAGGACGACGTCGCCGAGGTCCGCGCGGGTCTCGAATGCGGCGTCCTGCTGGCAGACACGAACGACATCAAACCGGGTGACCATCTCGAGGTCTTCGAGGTCGAGGAGCGCGAGCGCACTTTGTGATCTTTTCGCTCTCCCCGGGCGGGAGAGGCAAGGTGAGGAAGTGATGTCGGATCCTGCCATGACGTTGCCGAACCGTCTCCAGCGCGCCGCCGCGGCCAGGAAGCTCGTCCGCGGGCGGGGGGTCTAGGATGGCGCGACAGAACGAAACCCCTGAAGGGCGTTCCGTCCGGTTGCTCCGGGTCGGCGAGCAGGTACGGCATGCCTTGTCCGAGGTGCTGATGCGCGGCGACGTCCACGACGAGACGCTCGCCAGCCACAGCGTCTCGATCACCGAGGTCAGGATGTCGCCGGATCTGAGGCATGCGACCGTCTTCGTGAAGCCGTTGCTCGGCGCGGACGAGGTCGAAGTGCTGGCGGCGCTCAAGCGTCACGTCCGCTTCTTCAAGGGCGAGGTGGCTCGCCGCGTGAACACCAAATATGCTGCCGATCTCAAATTCCTTCCGGACGAAAGCTTCGACGAGGGCAGCCGAATCGACCGAATTCTCCGCGACCCCAAGGTCGCCCGGGATCTGGCCGTGGACGAGGGCGACTGAGCCCGGTCGGACGTGGCGAAGGGGGATAAAGCCGATTTGTCGGAGATTCTGGACACCCCGATGCGTGAGGGCGATGTCCGTCTCGAGCCGATGGCCGAGACGCATCGGGCGGCATTGAAGTCGGCCTGCGCCGAAGATGCGGATATCTGGGCGATCTACGCGACATCCTATGATCCCGAACATTTCGACGACAGCTTCGATCTGATCATGTCGCTGAAAGCGTGGCGGCGCTTCGTCATCTTGTCAGGGGGGCGGCTGGTCGGGATGAGCTGCTTCATCGGCGTCGATCCGCAACGCGGTGCGCTCGAGATCGGCAATACTTATTATGCGCCGGACATGCGCGGCACCGGTCTCAACCGTATCGTCAAGAATCTCATGATCGATCGTGCGATTGCCTGTGGCTTCCGACGGATCGAGTTCAGGGTCGACATTCGCAACCAGAGGAGCCAGGCCGCGATGGCCAAACTGGGCGCGGTTCGGGAAGGGCTGATCCGCGCCGACCGCATCACCTGGAACGGGCACGTCCGCGACACAGTGCTCTTCTCGATCCTCGCAAGCGAGTGGCCGGGCTGAAACCTCGTGCTCGCCATGACCGGCGGGCAGCGTTAGTCTCCGTTTATGGCCAAGCTCTATTTCTATTATGCCTCGATGAACGCGGGCAAATCGACGACCCTTCTGCAGGCGGACTTCAACTATCGCGAACGGGGCATGGAGACGATGCTCTTCACCGCCGCGATCGACGACCGCGCGGGCAAGGGCGTGATCGCGTCCCGGATCGGGCTCCAGATCGGCGGCCAGCTCTTTCACCGCGACACGGACATCCGGGCCGAAGTCGAGGACGAGATGAAGCGGCGCAAGCTTCACTGCGTCCTGCTCGACGAGGCGCAGTTCCTCACCCGGGCGCAGGTCGTCCAGATCGCCTCGATCTGTGACGATCTCGACATTCCGGTCCTGGCTTATGGTCTCAGGACCGACTTTCAGGCCAATCTGTTCGAAGGCAGCGCCCATCTGCTTGCGCTGGCCGACGCTTTGGTCGAGCTGAAGGCGGTTTGTGACTGCGGCCGCAAAGCCACGATGAACCTTCGGGTCGACGGGGAAGGCCGGGCCGTCGCCCAGGGCGCCTCGATCGAGATCGGCGGCAACGACCGTTACATCTCCCTTTGCCGGCGCCATTTCATGGCTCGGCTGGCGGAAGCGGAAGGGGAGCAACTGCGCTTCTCGATCGCCCGCGCCGAGCGGCGCGTTGAACCGGAAAAGCCGCTCCCCATATCCTGCTGAACATCGGGGGAGCTTCTCATGGTCAGCACTTTGTTCACCGCGCTTGCGCTCATCGCCGCCGGCCAGGCGCAGGTCCCGCCGGCGCCGCAGCAGCCAGCGCTTGCGCCCGAAAGCCGGCCGGTCAAAGCTGACAGGAAGAACGACCGCCGCTAGAGGCGGCCGGTGCATGGCTGGCTGATCATCGACAAGCCGATCGGGATCGGCTCGACCCCGGTCGTCGGCGCCGTGAAGCGGGCGCTGCGGGAAGGCGGCTATCCGAAAGTGAAGGTGGGTCACGGGGGCACGCTCGACCCGCTCGCCAGCGGCGTATTGCCGGTGGCGCTGGGCGAGGCGACCAAGCTCAGCGGCCGAATGCTCGATGCCGACAAGATCTATGAGTTCACTATCCGCCTCGGCGAGGAAACCGACACTCTGGACGCCGAAGGGCGCGTGATCGCCCGTTCGTCGCAATACATCGAAGACTCCGACGTGGCAGATGTGCTGGCCAGCTTCGTCGGGGCGATCCGGCAGGTTCCGCCCGCTTATTCTGCGATCAAGCTGGGCGGCAAACGCGCTTATGATCTGGCGCGGAGCGGCGCCGAAGTGCCGCTCGTGGAGCGCGAAGTCACGGTTCATCAACTGGAATATCTCGAGGGGTGGCGGGAGGACGGCCTGCTTCATGTCACGCTTCGGGCGCGCGTCTCCAAGGGCACCTATATCCGATCCCTCGCGCGCGACATCGCCCGGGCGTCGGGCAGCGTCGGCCACGTCGTCATGCTGCGCCGGACCAAGGCGGGGCCATTCACCCTCGAGGGGGCGATTTCGCTGGACAAATTGAGCGAACTCGCTAAGGCCCGCCAGCTTGAACAGGCACTCTTGCCGCTGACGGCGGGGCTGGAC
Source organism: Allosphingosinicella sp. (assembly GCA_035710145.1). GTDB lineage: Bacteria > Pseudomonadota > Alphaproteobacteria > Sphingomonadales > Sphingomonadaceae > Allosphingosinicella. The sequence goes on along the minus strand of DASTDX010000054.1, from coordinate 18,579 downwards.
GACATCCCGGCTCTATCCGTCACCCCCGACCAGGCAAGGGCGCTCCGACAGGGGCGCAAATTGGCCGGGATCGCCGCAAAGCCAGGGCTTCACCTTGCGACCGAATTGTCTGTTCCGGTTGCGCTCGTGGAGCTTTTCGAAGGGGAACTTCGGGTGGTTCGCGGCTTCAACTTCTAGTGATCGAAAGGAATTGACGATGTCGGTAACCGCCGAGCGCAAGCAGAAACTGATCGACGAAAATGCCCGTGGTTCGGGCGATACCGGTTCGCCCGAGGTGCAGGTCGCAATCCTGACCGAGCGGATCACCAATCTCACCGAGCACTTCAAGACCCACGCCAAGGACAATCACAGCCGGCGCGGTCTCCTGATGCTCGTCAACAAGCGCCGTTCATTGCTCGATTATCTCAAGGGCAAGGACCAGGAGCGCTACACCGCACTGATCGCGAAGCTCGGTCTTCGCAAGTAACTGAAACGGCCCCCGTCGGGGCCGTTTCGCATATCTGGCGCCTGCAATTCGGCGGGCGGCGGATAGGGTCAATCGGACCCACGCACGGGCGACAGGCCCGACAAGAGGCCCCCGCCGCATCCGGCTGCGGGTGTTGAAGGAAAACCAATGTTCGACATGAAGAAAGTACAAATCGAGTGGGGCGGCAAGACGCTGACCCTCGAAACGGGGCGCATTGCCCGCCAGGCCGACGGCGCGGTTCTCGCGACCCTCGGCGAAACCGTCGTCCTGTGCGCGGTTACCGCTGCCAAGTCGGTCAAGGAGGGGCAGGATTTCTTCCCGCTGACCGTCCACTATCAGGAGAAATTCTCGTCGGCCGGGCGAATCCCGGGCGGCTTCTTTAAGCGCGAGCGCGGCGCCACCGAGAAGGAGACTCTCACGAGCCGCCTGATCGACCGGCCGATCCGCCCGCTCTTTCCGGAGGGCTTCTACAACGAGGTTCTCGTGATCGCTCACGTCATGTCCTATGACGGCGAGAACGAGCCGGATATCCTGGCGATGATCGCCGCGTCCGCAGCACTCACCCTCTCCGGAGTCCCGTTCATGGGTCCGGTCGGCGCGGCCCGCATCGGCTACGCCAATGGCGAATATGTGCTCAACCCGAGCATGGACCAGGTGAAGGAAGGCGAGCTCGACCTCGTCGTCGCCGGAACGCGCGACGCGGTTCTGATGGTCGAATCGGAAGCCAAGGAGCTTTCCGAAGACGTCATGCTCGGCGCCGTCATGTACGCCCACCGAGAGAGCCAGAAGGTGATCGACGCGATCATCAAGCTGGCCGAGCAGGCCGCCAAGGAGCCCTGGGAGCTTCCCGAGGACACTACCGGCGGGGAGATCCTGTCGAAGCTTCGCGAGCTGGCCGGCAATGGCCTCGAGCAGGCTTACAAGCTGACCAAGAAGGCCGAGCGCGTCGCCGCGATCGCGGCCGCCAAGACGCCCCTCAAGGAAGCCTATGAGAGCGCCGATCCCGGCACCAAGTTGAAGGCGTCGAAGCTCGGCAAGAAGCTCGAGGCCGAGATCGTCCGGACGGCCATCCTCAAGGAAGGTCGGCGGATCGACGGCCGCGACACCAAGACGGTGCGGCCGATCGAGGCGATGGTCGGATTCCTTCCGCGCACGCACGGTTCGGCTTTGTTCACCCGCGGCGAAACCCAGGCCATCGTCACGACGACCCTGGGGACCAAGGACAGCGAGCAGATGATCGATGGCCTGACCGGCCTGAGCTACGAACGCTTCATGCTCCACTACAACTTCCCGCCATATTCGGTCGGTGAAGTGGGCCGTTTCGGTGCGCCGGGCCGGCGCGAGGTCGGCCACGGAAAGCTCGCCTGGCGCTCGATCCACCCCATGCTCCCGAGCCACGAGGAATTCCCCTATACGGTCCGGGTCCTGTCCGACATCACCGAGAGCAACGGCTCATCGTCGATGGCAACCGTCTGCGGCGCTTCGCTGTCGCTGATGGACGCCGGCGTGCCGCTTAAGCGGCCGGTGGCGGGCATCGCCATGGGCCTGATCCTGGAAGGCAAGGACTTCGCCGTTCTCAGCGACATTCTCGGCGACGAGGACCATCTCGGCGACATGGACTTCAAGGTCGCTGGAACCACCGAGGGCATCACCTCTCTGCAGATGGACATCAAGATCGCGGGCATCACCGAGGAGATTATGAAGGTCGCACTGGATCAGGCGAAGGCCGGCCGGGCGCACATCCTCGGCGAGATGGCGAAGGCGCTCGATCATACGCGCGAGGAGCTCAGCGCTCACGCGCCGAGGATCGAGACGATGCAGATCCCGAAGGAGAAGATCCGCGACATCATCGGCACCGGCGGCAAGATCATTCGCGAGATCGTCGCCACCACCGGCGCCAAGGTCGACATCGACGACGAGGGCGTGATCAAGATCAGCTCCTCGGATCTCGGTCAGATCGAGGCGGCCCGCAAGTGGATCGCCGGGATCGTCGAAGAGCCCGAGGTCGGCAAGGTCTATGAAGGCAAGGTCGTCAATATCGTCGACTTCGGCGCCTTCGTGAACTTCATGGGCGGCCGCGACGGCCTCGTCCATGTCTCGGAAATCCGCAACGAGCGGGTCGAGAATGTCCGTGACGCTCTGTCCGAAGGGCAGGAGGTCAAGGTCAAGGTTCTCGAGGTCGATCCGCGTGGGAAGGTTCGTCTGTCGATGCGTGTCGTCGATCAGGAAACCGGCGCCGAGCTCGAGGATACCCGTCCTCCCCGCGAAGCGCGCGAGCCTCGTGGCGACCGCCCTGATCGAGGCGACCGCGGACCGCGCCGTGATGGCGATCGCGGCCGCGGCCCGCGTCGTGATGGGGGCCGTGATCGCGGTCCGCGCCGCGAAGGCGGGGGCGACCGTGACGATCGCCCGCGCGGCGGCGACGGCGGCGGAGATCGTCCGCCCCGCGACGACGGCGGCCCGCGCCGGGGTGGCGGCGGCGATGACGGGCCAGAGCCCGAATTCGCGCCCGCTTTCCTCACCCGCGACGACGACTGATCGCAGCCTGAATCGCTCTGAAACAGGAAAGGCCCCGCGAGCGATCGCGGGGCCTTTTTCCGTTCGATGTGTCGAGACTATCCGGGCGGTGGCTAGAAGCGGAAGCCCAATGCGGCGAGGGCCTGGTGACGGTCCAGTTCGTCATAAGTGGAGAAACGGTACTCGGTGCCGACATAAGCATTGGTGCCGACGGCAATCTGTACGCCCGCGCCGCCGCGCAGCCCGCCGTCATTCGATTCGATGATCTCCGGGAAGGTCGGATTGATGAGGTCTCTGCGGATTCCCAGGTTGGTGTAGCCCGCCTTGAAGTAGAGATTCACCGCGTCCGAGACAGACGTCGTCACTCGGGCTCCAGCGTAAAGATCTCTGCCCAGGCTGTAGCTGTTGTCGTCGAGCGCCGAGACTTCGCGAAAGCGTGCGCTCGACTCGGTCGCCTCCAGGTCGACGCCCAGCGAGACCCCGCGTCCGACCGCGAAATCATAGCCCACGCCCAATCCGTAGACGATGCCGCTTTCGGACGGATCGTCGCGCGTGCCGAAACTGTCGAGCTGAGCCCTGTCGAGGCCGATGAGGGCCTCGACCCTGGCGCCGGCCGTCTCCGCCGCGGCGGTGGGCGCGGCTCCAAGCGCCATCGCCGAGGCGGCGAGAATGGAGAACTTCTTCATGATCTTCCTTGTGTGCTGAAAACTGGGCTGCCGTCGGCAGCCGAAGGGTTCAGCTTCCCAATCCGGGCTGAACCCCGGGTGAAGGGTGCGCCCTACGGCTCGTCGTCGGCTCTGGTCGATTGCGCTGACGACGTATAGATCGGGTCCATATCCCGATCCGATCGCGGAGGCGGCCATGGCGAAGAAGTCGAAATCCAAGGCGAAACTGAAGCTGCCCAAGGAAGTCGCGGGCGTGAAGGTCCCGAAGGGACTGCGCAAGCAGGCCAAGAAGCTGCTCGAAATCATCGACAGCCCGGCGGGGCGCGAACTCGCCGCGGCGGGTTTGACGCTTGCGGCAGGCTCGCTGGCCGCGAAGGCGTCCGACAGCAAGGCGAAGAGCGCGGTGAAGTCGCTGGCCCGCGAGGCGGTCGACAAGGGGCGAAGCGGCGGCGGCGACGCCGCCGATCTCGGCGCCATCCTGAGTGCGGCCGTCGCCGAGGGCGCGAGGCGCTTTCTCGAGGGCTATGAGGAAGGAAAGCAGTCGGCGGCGAGTGCGCCGGCAAAGTCCCGGCCCCGCCGTCCGCCGTCCCGGCCTTCCAGGCCCGACCCGGCCGATTGAGTCGATGACCTTCCTGGCCGGCCATGCGTTGAAGGGGGCCATTCCCCCGGCCAGCGAGCGTCCCGTCATATGAACGTCACAAAATTGGCGCCTGCTTCCGATCCGGAAAAGAGAACCAATCAGGCGGACGGACCGGACGAAATGGGCTCAGTCAAGGATTCCATAGAAGCCACGCCACCGGCGCCTCGGACATCATCCGATCATTTTTTCAATCGGGAGCTTTCCTGGCTGGCGTTCAATCAGCGAGTGCTCGAGGAGGCCTGCAACAGTGCCCATCCCTTGCTCGAGCGCCTCCGCTTTCTCTCCATATCGGCAAGCAATCTGGACGAATTCTTCATGGTCCGGGTGGCGGGCCTCAAGGCTCAGCAACTGCTCGGAGTCGAGGAGATCTCTCCCGACGGGATGAACCCCGCCCAGCAGATCGCGGCCATCACCACCGCCGTGGACCGGCTCACCGACAGCCAGGAGGAGGTCTGGTCGAGCCTGAGCGCGCAGCTTCGCGACGCCGGAGTGTCGGTGCTTGACGAAGCGGAGATCCCGGCACGGCAGCTGGACTGGCTGGACCGGCATTTCCACGATCACATCTTCCCGGTCCTGACCCCGCAGGCGCTCGATCCTGCCCATCCATTCCCGTTCATCCGCAACAAGGGCTTCTCCCTGATCTTCGACCTCAAGCGGATTTCCGGCGGCGGGACGATCCGGGAGTTGCTGATGGTCCCGGCGACTTTGCCTCGTTTCATCCGGATGCCGGGAGAAGAGGCCCATTATGTCGCGATCGAGACTCTGATCCGGCGCCGGATCGGCGCCCTGTTCCCGGGTTACGAGGCGCTTGGCGGCGGCGCCTTCCGAATCATTCGCGACAGCGACATCGAGATCGAAGAGGAAGCCGAAGACCTCGTCCTTTATTTCCGCAATGCGATCAAGCGACGGCGACGTGGCCGGGTCATCAGGGTCGAGCTGGAAGCCGGGATGCCGGGCGATCTCGTGGCCCTCGTCCGCGCCGGGCTCGATGCCGGCGCCGCTCTCGTTTCTGAAACGCCAGGTATCCTGGGGATCGCCGATCTCGAGCAACTGGTTCAGGAGGAACGCCCGGATCTCAAATTCCCGGCTTTCTCGCCCCGATTCCCCGAGCGCATTCGCGAATATGACGGCGATTGCTTCGCTGCCATCCAGGCCAAGGACATATTGGTCCACCACCCGTACGAAACGTTCGACGTCGTCCTGGCCTTTCTGCGCCAGGCCGCGGCAGACCCCGACGTGGTCGCGATCAAGCAGACACTTTACCGGGCGGGCAAGCAATCGGCCGTCGTTCGGGCCCTGATCGAGGCGGCCGAAGCGGGCAAGTCGGTCACCGCCATCATCGAATTGCGGGCGCGCTTCGACGAAGAGCAGAACCTGATGTGGGCAAGCGCTCTGGAACGGGCCGGCGTACAGGTCGTCTACGGCTTCATCGACTGGAAGACCCACGCCAAGATGTCGATGGTGGTTCGCCGGGAAGGCTCGGGCTACCGAACCTACTGCCATCTGGGGACCGGCAATTACCATCCCGTGACGGCTCGAACCTATACCGACATCAGCTTTTTCACCGCCAATCCGGCCATCGGCCGCGACGTGGCGCATGTCTTCAATTACGTCACCGGTTACATCGAGCCGTCACGGCTCGAACGGCTCGTCATGTCGCCGGCGACGCTTCGAAAACGGCTGACCGAACTGATCGCCAACGAGATCGAGATTGCCAGCTCCGGGCGACGCGGGGCGATCTGGGTGAAGCTGAACTCCCTCGTCGATCGTGACATCATCGAACGCCTGTACGAGGCGAGCCAGAAGGGCGTGGAAATCGATCTCGTCGTCCGCGGCATTTGCTGCCTGAGGCCGGGGATACCGGGTCTGTCGGAGAATATCAGGGTCAAGTCGATCGTCGGTCGGTTCCTCGAACACAGTCGGATCTGGTGCTTCGGCAATGGCGAAAAGCTGCCTAATCCGAATGCTCTGGTCTATGTCAGCTCGGCCGACTGGATGCCCCGGAATTTCGACCGGCGCATCGAGGTCGCGGTGCCGATCGAGAACCCGACGGTAAAGGCCCAGCTGCTCGATCAGGTGATGGTCGCCAACCTCCTCGACAACCAGCAGAGCTGGGTCCTCGAACCGGACGGCCAGTATCACCGTGTCCACCCGCGTCCCGGAGAGAAGGCTTTCAACCTGCATCATTATTTCATGACCAACCCGTCCCTTTCGGGCCGCGGCGCGGCCCGCCGCACCGGGGCGTTCCCGCGAAAGCTGCCGCTCCGTCGCGGCGGGGACTGAGCGCCATGTTTGCACGCGAGCCGGTCGCGATCGTCGATATTGGATCGAATTCGGTCCGCCTGGTCGTCTTTTCCGGCCGGACCCGGGTGCCATCGATCATCTTTAACGAGAAAGTGTCTGCCGGGCTCGGCCGTGGCCTGATCGCCAGCGGTACTCTGACCGAGGAGTCGCAGGCCCGGGCACTTCAGGGCCTGAGGCGGTTCAGGCTGTTGACCCTTCAGATGGGCGCAGTCCGGACCCGCGCCGTGGCGACCGCCGCGGTTCGGGAAGCCAGCAACGGGCCAGCGTTCATCAAGCAGGTTCGAGCGATCGGCTTCGAACCCGAGATCATTTCCGGCGAGGAGGAGGGCCGGCTGGCCGGCCTCGGCGTCCTTTCGGCCATCCCGGGAGCCGACGGCATTGCCGGGGATCTTGGCGGTGGCAGCCTCGAACTGGTCGAGATCTCCGGCGGCCGCGCGGTTCGCCGGGTCTCGCTGCCGCTCGGAGTGCTCCGACTCGATTCCATGGCCGCCAAGGGCCCCGCTGCCTTCAAGCGGGCCATCGGCGCAGCGGTAGACGAAGCCGGTTTCACCGACGCGGCCGAAGGGCGGCCCTTCTATCTGGTCGGCGGAAGCTGGCGAAGCCTGGCCCACTTCGACATGGCCTTGTCGGGCCATCCTCTGCCGATCAGTCATCAGCACGCCATGCTTCCGGGGCGTCCGCAGCAGCTGGGCCGCGCGCTCGCTGGAGCCCGGCCAGAAACCCTTGCAGCGCTGGAGACCATCTCATCCGGTCGTCGTGACACCTTGCCCCGGGCGAACGCGTTGCTGGAGGCGCTCGTCCCGGCGCTCGACCCCGCCCTGCTGATCGTCTCTGCATTCGGGATTCGCGAAGGCCTGCTCTACGACGATCTCGATCCGGAAACCCGCCAGCTCGACCCCCTGCTCGAGCAGGCGCGCGAGGCCGGCGCCGGGCTCGGCCGCTTCGAGCAGCACGGCACTCTGCTCGACCGCTGGATCAGCCCGGTCTGCAACGATCTGCCGCAAGCGGCACGATTGCGCCACGCTGCCTGCCTGCTCAGCGACGTCGCGTGGAGCGCCCATCCGGATTTTCGCGCGGAGCGCGGCGTCGATTTCGCCTTGCATGGAAACTGGGTGGCAATCGACGCAGGCGAGCGGGTCATGCTGGCGCTGGCCCTCTTCATCCACTTGGGGGGCAAAGGCGGCTTCCCGGTTCCGGACGTCCTGTGCTTGTGCTCGGAAGAGGATGTGGCACGGGCGACCCGCTGGGGCCTGGCCATGGCGCTCGGCCAAAGGTTGAGCGGTGGCATGGCAGCGGCACTGGAAGGCAGCGCCCTCGAGCGCTCTGGCAACCGCCTCCAGCTCAAGCTCCGGCGCTCGCTCGAGCCACTGGCAGGCAAGCTCATCGAAGGCCGGCTGAAGGCCCTTGCCGCCAATCTCGATCTCAAGCCCGAGCTGATCCTCCTAGACTGAAGTACGAGGGACGGACGCTCGTCTCGTTCGGGATGAGAGCCGCCTGACAAAGCGCAACCTCGCAGGACTCGACTTTTCGACCGCCAAGTTGCCTAATCGCGATCAAGCGAGGCCGTGGCACTCAGAGGGGAAGCATGGGGCAGCTGCGCATCAGCCGTCGAACACTGCTTGGAGCAGCGGCGGGGGCGACTCTGACAAGCGCAATGCCGGCAGGACTGCTTGCGCAGGCCCGCCGTCCGAACATCCTTTTCATTCTCGCGGACGATCTCGGTTATGCCGACCTGAGCTGCTACGGTCGTCGCGATTATCGAACGCCCGTGCTCGATCGCCTGGCCGAGCAGGGAATGCTCTTCACCCAGGCTTATTCCAATTCCGCGGTGTGCTCACCCACGCGCGTGGCGCTCATCACGGGTCGTTACCAACAGCGCCTGGCCGTCGGGCTGCCCGAGCCGATCACCGGCACTGAGGTTGGGATCGGACTCCCCAACGGTCATTCGACTCTTCCCTCACTGCTGAGATCCGCAGGCTACCGCACGTCCCTGGTCGGCAAGTGGCACATGGGTTGGCCGCCGGAAAACGGGCCGCTCAACAGCGGCTATGACAGCTTCTTCGGCATTGCGCCGGGCGCTGCCGATCATTTCACCCATACCTTCGGGCAGGTTCGTGAAAACGTCCTGTTCGAAGGCGGCGAAAGGGTCGAGCGTCCGGGTTATCTGACCGAGCTCCTCGCCGACCGCGCGGTTGCCGAGATCCGCCAGAGCGCGGCCCGAAGCCAACCCTTCCTGTTGAGCCTGCATTTCACGGCGCCGCACTGGCCATGGCAAGGACCCGGCGACTCCGCCACTTCTTCCCAGATCCAGAATTTGTGGCATGAGGATGGTGGCTCGCTCGAGACCTATGCTGAAATGGTGAGGTCGATGGACGCCGCGATCGGCCGGGTCCTCGCGCAGCTGGAGACCCTCGGCCTCGCGCGCGACACGATCGTGGTCTTCACTAGCGACAATGGCGGCGAGCGTTTCTCCGACATGTGGCCGCTGCGAGGTGGCAAGGGCGAGCTTCTCGAGGGTGGAATTCGGGTGCCGCTCATCGTTCGCTGGCCGCGAAGCGTTCCACGTCGCTCGCGGTCGGATCAGGTCATCGCTTCAATGGATTGGCTCCCGACGCTTGTTGCCGCGGCGGGCGTCTCACCCGACGAAGCGTTCCCGCCCGATGGCGAGAACCTGCTGGATGTGCTCACCGGCGAATCTCCGCCCCGGCCGCGGAAACTTTTCTGGCGCTTTCGCGCCGGCGGCCAGGCCGCCGTGCGCGATGGGAACTGGAAATACTATCGAATCCGGGATCTGGAGTTCTTGTATGATCTCAGCCGCGACCCGCGCGAGCGCGCCAATTTGCGCCAGGCCGAACCCGAGACCTTTCAACGCCTGAAGGCCGATCTTGCGGCCTGGAATGCGGCGATGTTGCCTTACCCGGTCGAACCCGCGCGGACTTGAGGCTTTCCAGGTCGCCGGCGCGCTTGGTTTATCGCCGAGTGAACCTCTGGATCCTCTGCCCCCAGGCGTCGACGACGAAGATGCTTCCATCGTCGGCGATCGCGACATCGTGCGCCAGGCGGAACTGGCCATCCTGATTGCCGAACCGACCGAAACGGGAGACGATCCTCCCGTTCAGATCGACTTCCGTTGCCCCCGAACGATCCGGTCCGCTTTCCGGCTGGTCGCCGCCATCGACGACGACGGCGCGGTTGCCGGCGACGGCGATTGAATAAGGGCGGCCGAGCGCGTCGCTTTGCCACTGGGCGAGGAAATTTCCCGCAGGGTCGAAAATCTGGACCCGTGCGTTCGACCGATCGGCGACATAGACTCGGCCCTGGTCGTCGACATCGATGGCGTGAGGAAGGTCGAACTCGCCGGGACCCGTGCCGGGGCGCCCCCACTCGAACTGATATTCGCCGGTGGCGCTGAACTTCACGACGCGCGTGTTTCCGTATCCATCGGAAACGTAGAAGGACCCGTCCGGCAGGACGGCGACATCCGTCGGCAGGTTGAAGTGGGTCCGATCACCCCCCGAGACCCGTGCCTCGCCGAGCGTCAGAAGCCGTTCGCCGCTCGGGCTGAACTTGAAGACCTGATGGAGAAGGACATCGGTAACCCAGACATTGTCCTGTTCATCGATGGTGAGCCCGTGGGGCATCAGAAACAGGTTCTCGCCCCAGGAGCGGCGATGGCGACCGCTTGCGGCGTCGAACACTTCGATCGTCGGTTCCGCTATGACGGGTAAAGCTGGATCTTCCGACCACATCCGGTTGGCCCGGTGGAAAACGAAGACCTGGCCATGGGAGTCGATATCCACACCTGTCGCCTGGCCCAGGATCCGGCCCTCCGGCAGCTGCGGCCAGCCGTGTATGACCTGATAGGACCCGGGACCCTGACTCGAGACGGGCTGGGCGCATCCGCCGATGGAAAGGCCCAAGGCGATCAAAGTTGCGCGAATGGCAGCCATGGAACGCGCCTCCTTCGGTGGTTGGCGAAAGCCTCAATGCGTCTCGTTGCCGTCCACCGCATTGCCCTCGGCCGGCTCCGCCGCTTCGATACTGTTTTCAAAGGCCCCGGCCCGGTTTTCCAGCAGCTCTTCGGTCGTGCGGACCGCATTCTCGCTCTTGGCTTCCAGGTCAGCCGCGGTCTTCTCGATCGCCGCTTCGGTGCGCCTGAACTTCTCCTCGATCGTTTCCTCTTCCTCGGCGCCGCAGGCGGCGAGGACGAGCAAGGCGAAAGCGGCGGCGAACTTGGTCATGACGCACTGGTCTCCCGGGAAGTGACAGAAAGCCGTAGCGGCCGACGAAGCGCAAGAAAAAAGCCGCGCGCAAATAGCGGCGGCTCGGCTGGGGCTTTTGTCGCCCGCTGCTCCGCAGGCGTTGAAGGAAGTCGGGGGGTTCTGTTGCCCGGCCCCCCCGGGGCCGCTGGAATCCGCTTCTGTTGCCCGGTGCGGTCCAACCGCGCTTTCGTCCTTGTAACTTAGTCCGTGAGGACCTTGTTACGCGGCAATCGCGAGCGCCTCGTTATCGTTGGCACTTGTGTTATGGGCCGTTGCGGTGGTCCCATTCCGGGCGAAAACAGCGCTTTTCAGCACACGTCGATCCTAGTTCGGCCCCGTCAGAGATCCCGGCTTTCGTCGGGACATTTGGTGGAGCCGCCGGGTACTGCCCCCGGGTCCGCTGCGCCTATAACACGCCGCAGTTTATCGCCATATCCGGCCGAAACCGGCAAACCCTATATAGGGACCTGCCCCTTAATGTGAAGTGAGCGGCATTCTCGTCCTGCGCGGCCCCGTCACCAGGGGTCAGGCGCGGGGGCGCCCGCGCAATTCGTCGCGGATCTCGCGCAACAGGACGACCTCGGCTGCGTCGGTTGCCACTTCATCCGCCTTGGGCCGGAGCCGGCTGGCCCACCGGACCAGCAGGAAGATCACGAAGGCGAGGATGATGAAGTTGATCAGGACGGTGACGAACTGACCCCAGCCCAGCACTGGCGCGCCGGCTGCCTTGAGCGCCTCATAGTTGGTCATCGAGCCGGAATATCCCTCTGGAACCGGTCCGAGCAGAACGAAGTAGCTGGAGAAATCGAGGCCGCCGAAAATGGCGCCGACCACCGGCATGATGATGTCGTCGGTGAGCGAAGTGGTGATCGTCGCAAAAGCGGCGCCGATGATCACTGCAACGGCGAGATCCAGCACGTTGCCGCGAGCAACGAAATCCCGGAATTCTTTCAGCATATTTCCCTCCCTGCCGCGAAGGGGACCCAAATTTCTGCCCAGCCGTTGCGGTCCCGTTGCGAAATGCTTACGTCCCGCAGCACTGGATTGAAAGGGAGCCCGTTCATGACCCGAACGAGATTGATCGCCGTCCTCGCGCCGGTTCTGCTGTTCCTCTCCGCTTGCGGCGTCAATTCGATCCCGACCGCGGAAGAAAACGCCAAGGCCAAGTGGGCGGACGTCCAGGCCGCTTATCAGCGTCGCGCCAACCTAATCCCGAACCTGGTCGCCACCGTTCGCGGCGCCGCGGCGTCGGAAGAGCGAATCCTGACCGGCGTGACCCAGGCGCGGGCCGACGCGACTCGAATCACCGTCTCCCCGGACCAGCTGACTGATCCGGCGGCGATGGCCCGCTACCAGGAAGCGCAGAGCCGCCTGAGCGCCGCGATCATCCCGCTCCAGCGGCTCCAGGAAGCCTATCCCAACCTTCAAAGTCAGCAGAATTTCGCGACCTTGATGAGCCAGCTCGAAGGAACCGAGAACCGGATCAACATCACGATCCGCGACTATAACGAGGCGGTCCGCGCTTATAATACCGAGATCCGGACCTTCCCCTCGGTCATTGGCGCGAAGATCATCTACGGCTCCGATCCGATGGTTCCGTTCGAAGCGACCGCGCCGAATGCGGACGTCGCGCCGACGGTCGACTTCGGCAACGGCAGCTGATCGCCGGCCTTGCGTCTTCGGCCCCCGCCCATGTCCCGGGTTCCGGCCGTTGACGGCGGGCTGACGAGAGATGCCGACAGCGGCTGGCGAGGTGACATGATCCGCGCGCTCCTTTTCCTGCTCGCTTTTCTGGTCGCTGCGCCCGCAGCGGCGCAGACCTTTCCGGAGCTGACCGGCCGAGTCGTCGATCAGGCGGAGCTGCTGTCGCCGGAGCAGGAGGCGCAGCTGACTCAGAAGCTCGAGGCGCTCGAGCAGGCGTCGTCGCGCCAGCTCGTCGTCGCGACGATCCGAAGCCTCGAAGACTATCCGATCGAGGATTATGGCTATCAGCTCGGGCGGCATTGGGGGATTGGCCAGAGCGAGGCCAATAACGGCATTCTTCTCCTCGTCGCGCCTGCCGAGCGCAAGGTCCGGATCGAAGTCGGTTACGGCCTTGAGCCGATCATGACCGATGCCTTGTCGAACCAGATCATCCAGCAACAGATCCTGCCGCGATTTCGCGACAATGATTATCCGGGCGGGATCGCCGCCGGCGCGGACTCGATCATCGCCCAGCTTCAGGCCCCGCCGGAACAGGCCGAGCAAAGGGCGCTGGAGGCGGCCCGCGCCGAGCAGGCGAATGCGGGCGGCGACGGCGGATCGGTCTTCCCGCTCATTTTCTGGATGATCATCCTCTTCTTCATCGTGATTCCGATGCTTCGAAGCGGCTTCGGTGGCCGCAAATATGGCCGTGGGCGCCGGCGCGGATTGCCGATCGTGATCTGGGGGCCTGGTCTCGGCAGCGGCGGCTGGAGCAGCGGCTCGTCGAGCGGTTGGGGCGGCGGCTCCTGGGGCGGCGGTGGCGGCGGCTTTTCGGGCGGCGGCGGCTCATTCGGCGGCGGCGGCGCCTCGGGAGGTTGGTGATGCAGCGCCTCAGCCCGCAGGACCATGACCTCGTGACCGCGGCGGTCGCCGAAGCGGAGACGCGTAGCGACGGCGAGATCGTGACGATCGTTGCCGGTCGGTCCGACGCCTACCACGACGTGGCGCTTCATTATGCCGTTCTGGCGATGCTGATCGTCCCCGCGCTTCTGGCCCTGCTTCCGCAGGGATGGATCGACTGGGCCGAGGGCCTGATGCTGGGCTGGAACAGCGACTTCAGCCGGGCCGCCGCGATGATCGCCCTGTTCGTCCTGCTCGTCCTGGCCTTTCTGATCGTCCGCCTTGGTCTCGCCTGGATGCCGTTGCGCATGGCGTTGACGCCCGGGCGGACCAAGTCTCGGCGGGTTCATCGCCGCGCCGTCCAGCTGTTTCGGTCCGGCTGCGAGCTCAAGACCCTCGGCCGAACCGGGATCCTCATCTATCTCTCGCTCGCCGAGCATCGCGCCGAGATCGTGGCCGACGAGGCGATCGCCAGCCAGGTCGAGCCTGAAGTATGGGGCGAGGCGATGGAGGTCATGATCGAACGGGTGAAGTCGGGTCAGGCGGGCGCGGGCATGGCCGCGGCGGTAGAGAAAGTGTCGGAGGTGCTGGCCCGGGTCGTGCCCAAGTCGAGCCAGAATCCGAACGAGCTGCCGGATCGGCTGATCGAACTATGAGCGCGGACGCCGAGGCGCCTGAAGAGACCGTCTGGGAAGGAAAATTCATCGCGGCGAAGCGCCGCGGCAAGTGGGAATATGTCGCCCGAACGCGGGGCGTCAGCGCCGCCGTCATCCTGGCCGTCGATGACGGTCACGTTCTGCTCGTCGAGCAATTCCGGGCGCCGCTCCAGGCTAGCTGCCTGGAGCTTCCGGCCGGGCTGATCGGCGATGATTCCGAAGGCGAGCAGGCGGAGGAGGCGGCGATCCGGGAACTCGAGGAGGAAACCGGTTACCGGGCCGAACGCATGATCGATTTGGGCCGCTTCCACGCCTCGCCGGGAATGTCGGCCGAGGGTTTCGTCCTGCTTCGCGCCGAAGGCCTCAAGAAAGTCGGTGAGGGCGGCGGGGTAGCGGGCGAAGACATCATCGTTCACCGAATCCCCATTGGTCAGGTCCCGGATCTTGTCGAACGCAAGCGCTCCGAGGGCTGCGCGATCGACGTGAAGATGCTGATCCTCCTTGCGGAGGGGATCGTCGCGGCGACCGGGTCGGGACGATAGCCCCTTCCTTCGGGAAGCTCTCAGTTAACGGAAATTGTCGGCGTAGGCCTGAAGTCTCAGTTTGGGCTGGGCCGGCGGGATCAGATGGAAGTCGATATCGTAGCGCTCCGCATAGGCTTTCGCCGCCTCCAGCGTGGGAAAGGTCAGCTTGACCTGTTCCTGAGTGTCGGCCCCGCCTGACCAGCCCGTGAGCGGGTCAGGCCGCTTGGCGGCGCGGGATTCGAACTCGAGCACCCATTCGCCGGTGTGCGCCTTGCCCGACTGCATCGCGTTTCGGTAGCGCTGGTAGAGACGTGCGGCCATTTTGACTCCCGGAGCCTGATTGCCGGAGCAATTCGGCTTGCTGCCATGTTCTGGTCAGGCGAATGGCGAAAGGCGGGCGTTTAATCAAGCCGGTGGAGGCAAGGCCGCGACGCATTGGCCGAGGCTCCTGATTGCCCCCTCGGCGCCGTCGAACCTCAGCTCGCTGATCGTGGCGTCCGCGCGCGAAAGCCGCAGCCCTCGAGCGCCCGCCATGTCCTCGAGCACGGGAGTCATCGTTCCCTGGGTGAAGCCGAGGCTGATCACGCCGTCGACGCTGCCATCGTCGTTCTCGCTGGCGAAGGTCCGGGCCACGAGACCCGGCCAGCTCGCGCCGTTGCCGAAGTCGAGGACAAAACCGCCATCTTCGGCATTGGGCAAGGCCCAGGCGCTGTTGCCGACGAGCAGGCGCAAGGGCGCTTCGGCCACCGCAGGATCGATCGACAGGGTCAGGATGGTGTTGCCGTCGCCGCCAAATTCCCGGGTCATCAGGCAGCCACTGCCGGCGCGGGCAATGTGCCACCCTTCCGTCTCGCCCAGGGCCTCGAACCCATCTTCCTGTCCGAGCACGGCGGCGAGCAACAGCAAGAACGACATGACCGGCCTTTCAACTCGCGCTTCGCGGGTGCGTCGGCGCGGCTCGGGGGAAACGCATGCCGCCGGGCCTTGGTTGCGATCAAGGTCTGGCGGCAGCGGCAACCGCTCTTTATCACGCGTCGCATGGCGAGAGGCAATGCGGGCAGGGGAGGCGATCGGGCCGGGGGGATCAGCCGCCGGACCTTGCTGGTCGGCGGCGGCGTCGGCGCCGGCCTGGTCCTGGCCTGGTCGCTCTGGCCTCGAACCTACGCCCCCAATCTGCGCGCCGGACCGGGGGAAACCCTGTTCAATGCCTTCCTCAAGATCGGCCATGACGGCCGGGTCGTCGTGGCCGTGCCGCAGGCCGAACTCGGCCAGGGCGTCTATACGAGCCTGCCGCAGATCCTGGCCGACGAATTGGGCGCAGACTGGCGGACGGTGTCGGTTGAGCCGGCGCCGATCGGGCCGCTTTACGCCAATCCCCTGGTCGCCGAGGAAAGCGCCGAGGACAGTTTCCCTGCTCTCCTTCGCGGGGTCGGGCGCTGGACGGCGCGCGAATATGCGACGCGCGGAGCGTTGATGCTGACCGGCGGGTCGACCTCGGTGCGTGCCTTCGAGGGGCGGATGCAGGAAGCCGGGGCGGCCGCCCGGGCCCTGCTCAGCATGGCTGCCGCCGATCGTTGGGAGGCCGATTGGGAGGAGCTCGACACGCATGACGGCTTCGTCTGGCGGGGCGGCGACCGGATCGCCTTCGCCGAGCTTGCCGAAGCGGCATCCGGCTACACCCTGCCGGACCATCTGCCGATCCGTGGTGGCGCCGAAAACCGGCTGATCGGGCAGCCACTCGAGCGCCTCGATTTGCCAGCAAAGATCGACGGTTCGGCCGTCTTCGCCGCCGACGTTCGGCTGCCCGATATGGTCTATGCGGCGGTCCGGAGCGCACCGCCTGGGAGCCGGCGCGTGAGCCTGGACCGGGAAGCCGCCAATCGTCTGCACGGCATCATCTCCCTGATCGAGAATCCCGCCTGGGTGGCAGTGGTCGGCACCAACTGGTGGGCAGCGGCGCGCGCGCTCGATGCGCTCCGGCCGCGCTGGGAGCTGCCCGGTTTGCCAAGCAGCGAAGGCCTGTCGGCGACGCTCGCGACCGCGCTCGACGGCGGTGACCAGGACCGCGTCTTCGAAGCCGGCGATCTGGGTTCGGTGGGCGGCGCCAGCCCGGTCACAGCGCGTTACGAGGTCGGACTTGCACCCAATGCGGCGCTGGAGTCATTGACCGCGACCGCCCGGGTCACCGGCGATCGGATCGAGATCTGGGCGCCAACCCAGGCGCCGGGCCTGGCCCGGGCCGCCGCCGCGAAGGCCCTCGGGGTCCCCGAAAGCAGCGTCGCGCTTTATCCGACTCTGGTGGGCGGCGGCTATGGGCGCAAGCTGGAGACCGCCGCGATCGAGCAGGCGGCTCTCATCGCAATGAAGCTGCGCCGGCCGGTCCAGCTCACCTGGCCTCGAATCCAGGAGATCCAGCGCGACACTTTTCGTCCGCCCGCTGCGGCGCGGATGACGGCCTGGATGCGGCAGGGCACGATCGCCGGGTGGCAGGCGAGGATCGCCGTGCCCGACACCGGTGGCGAGGTGGCGCGCCGGCTCGGCGCGGCCGCCAGCCTGTTCCGCCCGGGCGGAGGCCCGGTCGCCGGGGCGTCGCCGCCTTACGGGATCGCGAACGTGGCGATCGACCACGTCCCCGTCGTGATCAATGTCGAGACCGGCCTGTGGCGATCGGCGGCCCACAGTTACACCTGCTTCTTCACCGAATGCTTCGTCGACGAGCTGGCCCGAGCGGCCGGCCATGAGCCGCTCTCCTTTCGGATGCAGATGCTCGGGACCAATCCGCGGCTCGCGCGGGTGCTCGCCACCGCCACCTCGATCGGCGGATGGGACGGCGGCGCCCCGGGAAGCTCCATGGGCATCGCCGCCCACTCTGCCTTCGGATCCCACGTCGCGACCTTGGTTGAGATCGAGATCGGCGCCGATCAGAAGCCCCGCGTGCTGAGAGCGGTCTGTGCGGTCGATTGCGGCCGGATCGTCAATCCGGAGATCGTCCGGCAGCAGATCGAAGGCGGGATCGTCCACGGCATTTCGGCGGCGACCGGGAGCGTGATCGAATTTGCCGACGGCCTTCCCACGGCACGGACGATCGGCAGCTACGATCTCCCGATCCTGCGCAATTCGCCGGACGTCACGGTCGAGCTGATCGAGAGCGGGGAGGAGCCGGGCGGGGTCACGGAACTCGCCGTTCCGACCGCGGCGCCGGCGGTGGCGAACGCCTTGTTCGCACTGACCGGGCAGAGGCTGCGGACGCTTCCGCTCGTGATCGGCAGTCGATGAACCGGCCGCCCGATCACCCCATCGTGCCGCCGCCCCGGATCGGGGTCCTGCTGATCAATCTCGGCACCCCGAGCGCGCCCGAAGCGGGGGCCGTGAAACTGTATCTGAAGGAATTCCTGTCCGATCCGAGGGTGGTCGAGATCCCGTCTTTGGTCTGGCAGCCGATCCTTCGTGGCATCATCCTCAACTCGCGTCCGAAAAAGTCGGCGCATGCCTATCGCCAGGTCTGGACGGCGGAAGGATCGCCGCTGGCGGCGATCACCGCCCGGCAGGCGGCTGCCCTGAAGGACCGGTTCGGACCGAACGTGATCGTCGATCACGCCATGCGCTATGGTCGGCCGGCCATCTCAGAGCGGCTGGACGCGCTCAAGAAAATGGGTTGCGATCGGATCCTGATCGCACCGCTCTACCCGCAATATTGCGCGGCCACGACGGCGACCGCCAACGACGAGGCCTTCGCCCATTTGCGACGAATGCGCTGGCAGCCGGCGATCCGGACCTTGCCGCCTTATCATGACGCGCCCGATTACATTTCGGCCCTCAAATCGGTGATCGAGCTGGAGCTTGCGCGGCTGGACTTCGCGCCCGAGGCGATCGTCGCCAGCTTCCACGGCATGCCGCAACGGACCCTGGAGCTGGGCGATCCCTATCACTGTCATTGCCGCAAGACGGCCCGCTTGCTGTCC
>DASTDX010000053.1:0-14880 GCA_035710145.1 Allosphingosinicella sp. | reverse complement strand
TCGGCGCGCTCAGAGATACCATCTCGGTCGTCGAGGACGGTCAGCAGATGACCTATCCGTTCGACGTGGCCCTGGCTTCCCAGCTCTATCAGGCCCTGTTCGCGCCGGTCGCGGCCGAGGTTGCCGCCGTGCGCCATCTGGTCTTCGAGCCCGACGGCGCGATGCTGACCCTGCCGCCCAACTTGCTCGTGATGGATCCGGCGGCGGTGGCGGCCTATCAGCAGCGCACCGCCGATCCGAATGCCGACGGATTCGACTTCACCGGAATTCCCTGGCTCGGACGCGATCGCGATATCAGCACCGCCGTTTCCGCGAAGGCCTTTCGCGATGTCCGACAGGCGCCGGTCTCGGATGCCCGCTCCGAATATCTCGGCTTCGGCCAGAACATGCCGAACAACGGATTCTTCAACGCCGGGGTTCAGTCCGGGACGACCCGGGGGGGTGGTGGCGCCGCGGATGGCTGCGAGTGGTCGCTTTCGGTGTGGAACCGGCCGATCTCCCCGGCCGAATTGTTCACCGCAAGCCGGGCCATTGCCGGCGGCAATCCGAACGAATCGGAGATCATCACCGGAGCGGCGTTCACCGATACGGCGATCAAGCAAAGAAGCGATCTCGACGAATATCGAATCCTCCATTTCGCCACCCATGGGCTGGTCACGCCGCCGCGGCCGGAATGCCCGGCACGGCCAGCGCTTTTGACCAGCTTCGGGGAAGGCGGCTCCGACGGGCTGCTCACATTTGCCGAGATCTTCGACCTCAAGCTCGACGCGGACCTGATCATATTGTCCGCCTGTGACACGGCGGGCCGGGCGAGCAGCGCGGCGACGAGCGAGGCCGGTCTCACGAGCGGCGGCGATTTCGCCCTCGACGGTCTCGTTCGCGCGTTCGTCGGTGCCGGCGGGCGGATGGTCGTCGCCAGCCACTGGCCGGTGCCGGACGACTTCAACGCGACGGGCCGGCTGATCTCCGGTCTGTTCAGCGCGGTGCCTGGAACGGGTACCGCAGGCGCCTTGCGCGCGGCGCAGCAAGCGCTGATGGACGATCCCGCGACCTCCCATCCTTATTACTGGTCCGGTTTCGCGGTGGTTGGTGACGGTTCCGCCCCCGTGATTCCCGCCGACACTCGGATCGCCTCGCGCTGACCCTTGATCGGCCTGCTGAACCAGTAGACAGGTGGTTCCGGGGATCGGTTCGAAACGGGCTAATATGTTGAACCTTCTTGTCCTTTGGGCGTTTGTTACGCCGCCGTCGCATCCCGCCGACGGCTGAGCGGGGTTTATTGAGCAAGTCGCGGATATTTTTGGCTGCCCTGGCCGGAGTGATGGCAACGTCGCTGGCCGCGCAGCCGCAGAATCAGTCACCTCCGCCGCTGCAGGATGCGGACGATCCCATCGTCCCCGATTCAGCGTTTGAGGAGGCTTTGCCACCGCTTGACCCGGCGCTGGACGAGCCGCTCGAGCCGATCGATCCCGCGGCGCCGCCTTTTCCGCCGGTGCCCGGCCCGGTGGAGGATACGCCTTTGGGCGACCCGGCGCTCGCCGAGCCGCTGCCGCCTTTGTCCACCTTCGATGTCCGGCCCGTCGACGAAGCGGCACTGACGGAGGCCGAGGAGGAGGCTCTTCGAATCCGTTATATCCTCGTCGTCGAGGGGCTTGCGGAGATCGGCCTTGAGGACCGGTTCCGCGATCTTTCCGCACTCGAGGATGCGCGCGGCGAAGCCGTGAACGGCGCCATGATCGAGGCCCGTGCCGAAGAAGACGAGGTGCTGGCCGTGAGGCTGCTTCGCTCCGAAGGTTATTATGACGCGGTCGCCAGCTCCTCGATCGAGCAGCTTCCCGAAGCGGGCCAGCTTCGGATCACGCTGGTTGCCGCCCCCGGCGAGCGTTACAATCTCGGCACCATCGCGATTGCCGGCCCTGAAACGGAACCGGCCGGACTGGCGCGCGAGGCCCTGAAGCTGGAAACGGGTCAGCCGATCGTCGCTGCCGACGTCGAGGCTGCAGAGGCCAATGTCCTGCTCCGGCTGCCGCAAGAGGGTTATCCGTTCCCTGAGATCGGCCTTCGCGATATCCTCCTCGATCCCGACACGCATGTCGGCGATTACAGCCTTCCGCTCACGCCCGGACCGCGCGCCGTCTTCGCCGGCTTCACTACCGAGGGCGATCTCGCCTTCGACGCCGAGCATGTCGAAGTCCTGTCCCGGTTCAGCCGCGGCGAGATCTACGACCGTCGAATGGTCGACGACCTTCGCGAGGCGATGGTGGCGACGCGCTTGTTCAACAGCGTCTCCGCAGAGCCGGTTCTCACCGGCGAGCGGGCCCCCGACGGCTCGGAATATGTGAACATTCTGGTTCGCCAGGATGCCGGCCCGGCGCGGTCGATCGATGCCAATGCCGGTTACAGCACAGGCGAGGGGTTCCGGATCGAAGGGGCCTGGGAGCATCGCAACCTGCTTCGCCCGGAAGGTGCGCTTCGGGTGGCAGCAGTCCTGGGGACCGCCGAGCAGAATGTCAGTGTCCGCTTCCGGCGCAACAATTGGCGCCAGCGCGACCGGGCGTTGCTTCTCCAGCTGGAGGCAGGTCAGCGCGATTACGAGGCGTTCCAGGGTTACACGGCCCGCCTGCACGGTCTCGTCACTCGAGAATCGACGCCGATCTGGCAGAAAAGATGGACCTACGCCTACGGCGCGGAGATCCTCGCAACCAACGAAGCGCGCGATCGACGGGCCCGGCTGTCCCTCAGCGACGCTTATTTCATCGGTGGCCTGATCGGCCAGCTCGGTTATGATCGCTCCAACAGCCTGCTCGATCCGACCGAGGGATTCCGGCTCCAGGCGCGGGTGAATCCAGAGGCGTCCCTGGGCAACGGCACCTTTTATTATGCCCGCAATCTGCTCGATGGCAGCGCCTATTACCCGGTCGGAGAGCAGCTGGTCATTGCCGGCCGGGCGCGCTTCGGCTCGATCTACGGCATTCCCCGCGACGAGCTGGCCCCGTCTCGGCGATTCTATGCCGGTGGCGGCGGCTCAGTGCGCGGCTTCGGCTTCCAGGAGCTCGGTCCGCGTGACATCCTGCCGAACCCGGCGTTCGATCCGGAGGACCCGGATTCCAAGCCCACGATTTCGGTTCCGATCGGCGGTCGGAGCCTCGCCGAGTTCGCGATCGAGGGCCGTTACCGATTCGGAAACTACGGGGTGGTCGGCTTCATCGACGCCGGACAGGTTTATGAAAGCCAGTTCCCGACTTTGGATTCTCTGCGCTTCGGCGTTGGGATCGGCGGCCGGGTCTACACCAATTTCGGACCGATTCGGGTCGACGTCGCCACGCCGATCGGCAGGCGCGAAGGCGAATCCCTGATCTCGGTCTACGTGTCGATCGGGCAGGCTTTCTGATGGCGAGCCAGGCGCCCGTGGCCGGTGGGGGCGAACCGCAGGTGGTCCGGATTCGCCGCCACCGCCGCGCCCGTCAGGCGGCGAAATATGCTGGTTTCGGCCTTCTCGGCCTCGTGCTGCTGATCGGCGCTTTCCTGGTCTGGCTGAACACCGACCCCGGCCGCCGTTTCATCGTCCGTCAGATCAACAATTTCGAGGCTGCGTCGGGCCTTCAGGTCAATGTCGAGCGGATCGAAGGATCGGTGTTCGGCCAGCTCACCCTGTACGGTGTCACCTTGAGCGATTCGGAGGGCGTGTTCTTCCGCGCTCCGGAGGCCGAGGTCGAATACCGGCCCTTTGCTTATTTCCGTAACCATATCGACATTCGCGAGCTCACTATCCCGCAGGCGCGGCTGCATCGCCTTCCCAGGCTCCGGACCGTCGATCCCAACGCCCCGCTGCTGCCGGACATCGACATCGACGTCGGCCGGCTTCGAATCGAACGGTTGCTGATCGACCCGGCGGTGTCGGGGCGCCGTCACCTGCTCGGGCTCGACAGCCGGATCAAGATAGCGGACGGACGGGCGGAGCTCGGTCTCGACGCTCGAACGGTCCGGGCACCCGGCTTCCCCGGTGGCGACCGGCTGACTCTCCGCCTCGACGCGGTGCCCGAGGCGAACCAGCTTGATATCGCCCTGGTCGCAGAAGGCCCCGGCGATGGTTTCATCGCTGGCCTCGCCGGCCTCGACCGACCCGTCGTGGCCAGGATCAACGGCCGTGGCAATTGGGATCGCTGGCAAGGGCGCGCTTTGGCCGCACTGGACGGGGAGGGACTTGCCAATCTCGCCATCATCGCTCGCAACGGCACCTTCAATGTGCGCGGACCGGTGCGCCCCGCTCTGGTCGTCCGCGGGCCGATGGCGCGCCTGCTCGAGCCGCTGGTACAGGTGAACCTGACGAGCACGTTCGAGAACCGCCGGGCGGACATGCGGCTCCGGCTCGGAAGCCGGGCCCTGGCGGTGACGGCCGACGGCATCGTCGATCTCGGCCAAAGCCGATTCGAAGGGCTGGAGGTGGGCGCGCGTGTCAGGCAGCCGGGAGCGATTGCTCCCAATCTCGCTGGCCGCGATCTGCAGGTTGCGCTCATTCTCGACGGGCCGTTCGCCACGCCCGCGGTGGCCTACGATCTTCGCGCACGGTCGCTGACGTTCGGATCGACGACGGTCCAGGGCTTGCGCGCGGTCGGGCGGGCGCGGGTACGGGCAGGCGATATCGTCGTCCCGGTCTCGGCCCGGGCGGACCGAATCCTGGGTTTCGACGCAGTCGCCGGTGGGCCTCTCGCCAACGTTCGGCTGGACGGCGAGCTTGGCGTGTCCGGCGCTCGCATCGTTGCAGACGATCTCCGGCTTCGCGCCGACCGGGTCGACGCGCTGCTGGCGCTTGCGCTCGATTTCAACACGGGCCGCTATCTGGCCGCGCTTCAGGGCCGGGTGAACAATTATCTCGTTCAGAGCGTGGGCCTGTTCGATCTCAACCTCGACCTCGACATGACCAGCCAGAGGGGCGGCTTCGGCCTCAGCGGCCGGGTTGCGGCGCGCAGCCGACGAATCGACAACAGCGCGATCCGCGACTTGCTCGGCGGCACCGCCACCGGGAGCGCGACCATCGATATGGACCCGTACGGGCTGGTTCGGGTCAATGACATCAGGGTCGTCGCCCCCCTGCTGCGGGTCACTTCGGGTTCCGGCGTCTACCGGCCCAACGGAAGTATCGACTTCCGGCTGGCGGGGGTGAGCGAAAGTTATGGACCGCTCAACGTCCGGGTCACCGGCACCGCGTCGCAGCCTCAGCTGCAACTGATCGCCGCCAATCCCGGCTTCGGAATTGGCCTGCGCGATGTGGAGGCGACGGTACGGGCGACGGCCGGCGGCTGGGCCATCCAGGCCACCGGCCAGTCCGCTTACGGGCCGTTCAGCGCCGACGTCGTGATCCGTAGCGGACGCGGACCGATGACGATCGACGTCAATCGGCTCACCTTTGCCGGAATAGATTTCCAGGGTCGTGTCGTGCAGTCGCGGGGCGGGCCGTTCGTCGGCACGTTGACCCTCGTTGGTCAGGGGCTGGAAGGCAGCGTAAGGCTCAGCGCCGCCGGCCGCTACCAGAGGCTCGATGTCGCCGCCACCGCTAATGGGGCCCGAACGCCGGGCGACGTTCCGATCATCCTCCAGCGCGGTTTCGTCCGCGCCAGCGTCATCCTCTATCCCGATGCGCCGGAAATCGTCGGCGACGCCCAGCTTGCGGGCCTTGCCAGTGGCGATCTGTTCGTCGAGCGCGCGCGGGTTCGGATCGATTATCGCGGTGGCACTGGAAGCGCCCAGCTGTTCGCCGAAGGCCGCCGCGGCGTGCCGTTCCGGCTCGCCGCCAACGCGGCCTTGACCCCGGAGCGGATCCGCGCCGCCGTCCAGGGTCACGTCAACAATATCGACTTCCGGTTCGCCCGTCCGGCGGAGGTCCGCCGTGTCGGCAGCGAATGGATTCTCGATCCGGTGACCCTGTTGCTCGAGCACGGACGGGTCAGGCTCGCCGGTCGTTATGGCGACGGCCTGATCATCCAGTCGCGGCTCGATGACCTGGATCTGTCGATGCTCAATCCGTTCGTGCCCGGTCTGGGCCTCGGCGGCCGGGCGACCGGGAGCCTCGATTTCTCGCAGCCGTCGGACGGATCCTTCCCTCGGGCCGAAGCCCGGCTCAACATCGCCGATTTCACCCGCACCGGGATCGCGACCCGCTCCGTCCCGGTCGACATGGCTCTCGCCGGGGCGCTTCGCCCGGAAGGCGGCCAGATCGCCGCCGTCATCCGCCGGGGCGGCGCCATCATCGGCCGGATCCAGGCGCGCCTTCAGCCGCTCGGGCCTGCTGCGGGTTCATGGACCACCCGCTTGCTGGCGGCGCCGCTCGCCGGCGGCATCCGCTACAACGGCCCGGCTGACGTGCTCATGTCCTTCGCCAACCTGCCGGGGCATCAGCTCTCGGGGCCGATCGGGGTTGCCGCCGATTTCAGCGGCCGGGTGCAGAATCCGCAGTTCACCGGCGTCGTCCGGGCGAACAATCTCGTCTACGTCAACGAGCGGTTCGGCACCCGGGTGACGAACCTGGCGGTCAACGGCCGGTTCAATGCGTCCCAGCTCGAAATTCTACAGCTTTCGGGACGAGCCGGAGAAGGTACGGTCACCGGCCGCGGCACCATCGGACTGGCCTCCGCCGCCGGCTTCCCGATCGACATGCAGCTCCAGTTCGACAACGCCCAGCTCGCCCGAAGCGACGATCTTGCAGGCACCGCTACCGGGTCGCTGTCGATCACCAACAGCCGGGGGCGCCCCGCCTTGATCTCGGGCGAGCTGGAGCTCGGCGAGGCGCGCTATCAGATCATCCGCCAGGCCGCGGCGGAGGTCCGCCAGCTGGCCGGAGTCCGGCGCCGCGGCGAGCCGATCCTGCCTCCGGACGCCTTGACCGAGGATGCCAGCGTGCCCAGCATCTGGAACCTCGATATCCGGGCGCGCGCCGACAATCGGGTCTTCGTCTCCGGAATGGGGCTGGAATCGGAATGGTCTGCCGATCTCAGGATGCAGGGCACCACCGCTACCCCGACGATCGTCGGCGAAGTCGATCTCATTCGGGGGACGCTCAGCCTTGCCGGCCGTCGCTTCGACGTCAGGCGTGGTCACGTCTCCTTCACCGGCGCACGGCCGCCCAATCCGCGAATCGATCTCGAAGCGGTTGCCGACGTCGATGACGTGGAGGTGGGGATCACCGTCTCGGGCAGTTCCACCAATCCGCAGATCGCGTTCAGCTCCTCTCCGGGTCTGCCCCAGGACGAGATCGTATCGAGGATCCTGTTCGGAAGCTCGCTCACCGAGATTTCCGCGCTTCAGGCGGTCCAGCTGGCGGCCTCGCTCAATACCCTTCGCGGCAGCAGCGGCGGCCTCAATCCGCTCGGCCAGCTTCGCTCTGCGACCGGCATCGACCGTATTCGTATTCTCGACGCCGACGATACGACCGGCCGCGGCACCGCGATCTCGGCCGGAATGTATCTGAGCGACGACATCTATATCGAGATCATCACCGACGCTCGCGGCTTCACCGCGACCCAGCTCGAAGTCGCCTTGTCGCGTACCCTCAGCCTGCTCTCCCAGTTCGGAACGAGCAACGCGACCAACGTGAACCTTCGTTACTCGAAGGATTATTGAGCGGGCGGATTACGGCTGGTGCGCGCCCATCGATGGAGAGCGTCGGCTCATCGGCCAAAGCTGCCCTAACGGGTTGAACGCTCGAGCAGATCGTCGGTGACATGCATGGTGAAAACCGGGGCGTTGCCCGGCGGGGTTTCGGCGACCGCATCGACGAACAACGCTCGCGCCTCCGCGTCGTCATAGACCATCTTCGCGTCGAATGCCTTTTGCCAGGTCGCCTCGTCCGGCCACTCGGCATAACCGACGAAACGGCCGTCGCGATCCAGATGAAGCCGCGACCCATGGCTCCCGTAGATTCGGGTGATCGCCTCCGTGCCCCGGCGCCACGCCTCCCTGAACTGGGCTTCCTTGCCGGGATGGACGCGCCACCAATAGACCGCGACGAACATGGCGCTCTCCCGCTCGCGCTCAGGATCGCCCGGGCGGTGGCTCGATCCTGATCTGGTACAGGCTCGGCCAGTTCTTGCCGGTCACGAACAATCGGTCCCCGGCTTCGTCATAGGCGATGCCGTTGAGAACGTCCTCGCCGCTTCGGCGGTCGACGCTGGCGACTAGCCGCGACAGGTCGATCCACCCCGTCACGACCCCGCTCTCCGGGTCGATCCGGGCGATATAATCGGTCTGCCAGACGTTGGCGAAGATCTCGCCCTTCACATATTCCAGCTCGTTCAGGTTGCGAAGCGGCTGGCCGTTCAGGGTGACGGTGACCCGCCCGATTTCCCGAAAATTGTTCGGGTCGAGAAAGCGTAATATCGGCGTGCCGTCGCTCATGATCAGCCGTCGCCCGTCCTGAGTCAGGCCCCAGCCCTCGCCACGATAGCGAAATTCGCCGGCGCGCCGGAACGTGTTCCGGTCCCAGCGAAAGGCCCGGCCGTCGCGCCAGGTGATGGACACCAGCTCGTTGCCCCAGTGGGTCAGCCCCTCGCCGAACAGGTCCGGCGACAGGGACACGGAGCGAAGGACCTCGCCGTCCTCCAGTCGAACCTCGCGGATCGTCGAATATCCGTGCAGCCCGGTGCTCTCGAACAGCCTTCCGTCCTGGTAGATCAGTCCCTGGGTGAAGGCGCCGCGGTCATGCGGGAAGACATTTTCGACCCGATAGGAATAGGTCGTCGGGCCGGCCGCCGCCGGCTGCGGCGCCGGCGAGGCAGAGCAGGCGGTCAGTGCGGTGAACGTCACCACCAGGCGCATGGGCATTCCGGCGTTCATCGCGCTGCTCGTAGCATGACTTCGCGCCACTGCGGAACTGCTGCTCGCACACTGTGGCACTGGGGCGGGGACGGCCTGGGAGCCGTCCCCGTCTCCCTCATCAGAAGATGAAGTCGCCAGCCCCGAGGATTCCGGTTGCGTGAACGCTCAGCTGGAAGTCGGCAATGCTGTCCCCGTTCATGTCGCCCTCGATCAGGTAGATGGTCCTGCCCTGCTCGTCGGTGCCGGTGGCGAGAGCGTGCAACTGTCCAGCCACCCCAGTGAAGGCGCCGTCGCCGATGAAGCTGAAGGCGTCGTCCGACTTCGACTTCGAAATGGCGTCCAGCCCGCTCAGGTCGATTCGGTCGACGCTGGAGCTCGCCGATTCGCCGCCGGCGTCGAAGTCCAGGATCACGTCCGACAACCATTGGCCCCCGACCTTGATCGAGATTTCGTCGGCCGAACCGAACAGGAAGAGATCGCTGCCTTCGCCGCCGATCAGACTGTCCAGACCAGAGCCGCCGCGGATCTGGTCGTTTCCGCCGCCCCCGTCGATAGTGTCGTCACCAGCATTGCCGGACAGGCTGTCATCGCCCAACTCGCCCCAGAGTTGGTTCGCGCCGGAGTTGCCGACGAGCGTGTCGGCGAACTGACTGCCGCGGACATTTTCGATATCGATCAGGCGGTCGCCGTCGGCGTCGCTGCCCTTGTTCTGGCCGCTGGTCAGGTTGATGATCACGCCCTGCTGTTTGCGGACGTCGAAAGGCGCGGTCGCATAATTGGCGGTGTCGATCCCCGCACCGCCGTTCAGGACGTCGGCGCCGGCCCCGCCGACCAGGATGTCGTTCCCGCCCAGGCCGAACAGCTCGTCCTCCTGGGCGCCACCGACGATCAGATTGTCAAGATCGTTGCCGGTCGTGAGCGCCTGGGCCTGGACGTCGGAAAGTTCGTCCAGACTGTCCGCATTTTCGATCTGCTCGAGCGTATCCGAAAGGCCTTCGGTGATGGTCTCGATCGACTCGGGTGGAACCGCGCCGTCCAGTGCTTCGGCCAGGACCGCGGTATCGGCGAGATCCAGCGTGTCCCCTTCTGCGGTCTCGGTCGCCAGAGAAGCGAGATTCGCCAGAGCGAGATCGGCGCTTTCGGAGTCGCCGGCATCGGACGCCGTGACCATGATCGCGACGATCTGAACGGCAATCTTCTGGGCGTCGAGCGCCGCCTGGTTGCCCTCCGCGGCCGCGGTTACCAGATCCAGGTTCAGCAGGTCGATCGAGCCATCGATCCCGAACGCGGACGCCACGATCTGTGCGGCTTCCTCGGGGGACGAGGCATCGCCGCCGGCGATGACGGCGTTGATCAGGGTGGTGATCGGGTTGACCACGCTGCTCCCTTCCGGGGCCGTCAGAGTGACCAGATTGGGCAGACCGGTGTCGGTGTTGACGCCGCCGATGGCGACGATCGGTCCCGATCCTGGGGACAGGAAGGAGAAGCTGCCGTCTGCGGCGGTGGTGGTGAAGGCTTCGCCCTCGTCCAGCATTCCGTCGCCATCGGCATCCATGAACACGGTGGCGCCAGCGACGAGCCCGTCGGCAACCACCCCGGTGCCGATGTTGAGCTCGACACTGGCGCCGTCGACCGCCTTGAACACAAGACGGTCGATATTGGTCAGCGTATCGGTTCCGAGCGCAGCGGCCGCATCGGTTCCGGTGACGGTGACGACCCCATCGGTAATCGCGATGGTCGCCAGCGTCGTCGAGGCCTCCCCGTCGGTCACGACCACCAGCTTCATGCCGGCCTGTTCACCCGTGCCGTCCACGATGGAAAGCGATCCTGCGCCTGCGGCTGGCAGGTCGAACAGGGCCGTGTCGGCATTGCCGGTGCCACCATCCAGGTGATCGTTTCCGCCACCGCCGATCAACGTGTCGTCGCCCTCGCCGCCTTCGAGCGTGTCGTCGGCGTTCGCGCCCACATCATTGAGGGTGGTGATGGGCCCTGACCGACCGATCCCGTGGGTGTCGGGGGTAATCAGGCCATCGCCCAGGATTGTGTCGTTCCCCTTCCCACCAACCAGAGTGTCGGCACCCGCATAACCGGCAAGCACGTTGTCGCCGTCGTCTCCGGTAAGATGATCGTCGTAAAGCGAACCCGAGAGGTTCTCGAATCCGGTAAGGGTCATCATTCCCTGCTCGGTGTCCTGGGCGGCACCCTGAAGCGCCAGTGAAACCGTCACACCCGCTTCAGTGATGTCGGTGCCGTTGCCGTCGAGTCCGAGCGAGTCGATGCCGTCGCCGCCATCGAGAACATGATTACCGTTGCCGACATCGACCAGGTCATTGCCCGCACCAGCGGAGATGATGTCGTCGCCGGTGACTCCAGTTCCGTCAGACCCGCCCCATAGCCAGTTGTCGCCGGCGTCGCCGGTAAGGACATCGTTGAAGATCGTGCCCGAAACATTTTCGATCCCGACGAGGGTGTCGAAACCCTGGCTGCCCGTGTCTTGAGCCACACCTTGGAGATTCAGGTCCACGGTTACGCCGCTGGTCGCCCCGGCAGCGTAGCCGACGCGATCGAAGCCATTGCCGCCATCCAGCAGATCATCGCCGGCATTGCCGTAGAGATAATCGTCGCCGTCGCCGCCTCTTACGATGTCGTTGCCGGCGCTGCCCTCGACGAAATCGTGACCAACGCCGCCATCGAGGACGTCATTGCCGCCAAGGCCGACGAGCGTGTCATCGCCATCGCCGCCGTACAGCGAATTGTCGGCAAAATTGCCGATCAGCGTATCCGTCAGATGGCTACCGTAGATAGCCTCGAAGCCGGTGATGATGCCATTATTGCCGTAGCCGTCGCCGATCGTCCCTGCGGCGAGGTTGACCGTGAAGCCTGCCGTCGGCGCCGCCATGCCTTCGGCAAAGCCGTCGCCGTTGGTGTCAGGAGTCAGCCACCCGCCCGAGGCATTGAGATAGAGCGCGTCGTGCCCCTCCCCGCCATCGATCACGGCGGCAGCCGCGCTCAACTGAAAAGAGTCGTTGCCGCCGAACCCGTAGAGATTGTCGCCGCGGGAACCGAGGAGCCAGTTGGCATTGTCGTTGCCATAGAAAGTGTCGACGAAAGCCGTGTCGCCACCAAGGCTCTCGATACCAACCATCGCCTCGATATTGCCGAAGCCGTCGTTCGAGATGATGCCGGTGCGAAGATCGGCGATGACGCCCTGGGTCGCGGCCACTTCGAAGAAGCTGATTCGGTCGCCGAACGTGCCATTGACGGGGCTATTCTCCGGATAATCGGCTCCGCCATCGAAATAGTCGACCCCGCGACCGCCCCGGAACAGGTCGTTGCCGTCACCCCCGAACAGAACGTCGTCGCCGCCATTGCCGCGAAGTTGGTCGTCGCCAGAGCCTGCAGCGATGAAGTCGCTCTCGTTCGAGCCGCCGGCGAGATCATTGCCGTCACTGACGCTGGCCGGCGCCAGGATGTGTGCGAACTGCGCCGGATCCCACTCAGGGTTGTCGACGGTGAAATCAATCGACCTGACACCGGTCACGGTGTCGGTACCCAGAAAGGCCGCTGAGTTCACGCCGACAACGGTTGCGGTGCCGGCCTCGTCGAAGCTCACGATGAACAGGGTCTCGACCGTCTCGCCGTCGACGCGCTCGACCAGGAGCTTGCCGACGTCGGCGCCGGTGCCCGCGACCACCCGCAGCGTGCCGGACATCGGCGCCGGAAGACCATAAGCGGCGACGTCGAAGTCGCTGCCGCCATTTCCGGTAATCACGTCGTTGCCCTGGTCGCCACGCATATAGTCGCTGCTGCCGACGGCGCCGGTGATCACGTCGTCACCCAGGCCCCCGCCGACATTGTTGGCGCCCGGATAGTCGGCCAGGTCGATCACATCGTCGGCCGACGATCCAGCGACATATCCGCCAAAGTCCGTCACCGACAACGACAGGAACGTGAACTGGTCCTGCGGGGTCGGGTCGGGCCAGGTATCGACCATGAAATGAAGTTCTTCGACATTTGTCACCGTGTCGGTGCCGAGGTGCGCCGCCAGGCCGAGGCCCGTCACCGTCGCGGAGCCGGAACCTTCGATCACGACCGAGAACATATTCTCGAACGTGCCATTCGCCTGGACCAGCTGAACGAGCAAGGTCCCGTCTGGCGCTTCGGCGATACGCAGTGAACCGGTCGTCCCCGCCGGCAGATGGAAGGCCGCAGTATCGCGCCCGTCGCCACCCTCGATCTGGTCGTTGCCCCCGCTGCCGACCATGTAGTTGTTGCCGGCATTGCCGGTGATCACGTTGGCCAGCGCATTGCCACCGAGGTAAAGATCAGCAGAGCCCAGCGCGGTCAGGTTCTCGAGATTGTCGTCGCCAAGACCCCAGTTGAGCCAGGTGCGAACCTCGTCAACACCTTCATCCGCATTTTCGACGACGCTGTCGCCGACCTGCGTTTCCGTCCAATACTGGTCCACGACATAGACGTCGTCGCCAGTGCCGCCGACCATGTGGTCACCGCCCGTACCGCCATCGAGAACGTCGTTGCCGCCGCCGCCAATCAAGGTGTCGTCGCCTTCGCCGCCCTCGAGCGTGTCGTTGCCCACGACGTTTCCGTAATCGTCGATGTAGGAGACGGGCCCGGCATAGCCATTCGTGTCCAGGGCCGCGCCGCCGTCGCCGAGCAGCCGGTCGTTGCCGGAGCCGCCGATCAGGACATCGTCGCCGCCGCCGCCGCCGAGGATGTTGTCGCCGGCGTCGCCGGTCAGATGGTCGCCGACCCGCGAGCCGTCGAGATTTTCGAACCCGCCGATCGTCCAGCTACCGACGCCGGTATCCTGTGCCTGCCCCTGAAGGGCGAGCGAGACCGTGGCGCCGACCGTTTCATTGCCATTTTCGTTATAGGCCAGCCAGTCCGAACCGTCGCCGCCGTCGAGCGTGTGATTGCCGGCGCCGACCTGGATCAGATCGTCGCCGCCGCCGCCTGAAATGACGTCATTGTTCGTCGTTGATTGGACCACGCCATTGCCGGGACCGTAGGGCTCGTAGAAGCTCGAAGATCCCCACAGCCAGTTGCCGGCGTCGTCACCCGTCAACGTATCCCCGAATGGCGTGCCCGAAACGGCTTCGATGCTGACGAGGAAGTCCTGTCCCCAGATCCCCGTATCCTGCCACTGGCCCTGCAGAAGCAGCGAGACGGTGACTCCGCCAAGGCTCGCATTGATGTGATAATAGCCGGTCCGGTCATGGCCTTCGCCGCCGTCGATAATGTCGTCGCCGCCGGCACCGTTGACGTAATCGTCGCCTGAATCGCCCTTGACCCAATCGTTCCCGGCCTGACCGTTGATGAAGTCATGGCCGTCGCCGCCGGAGATATAGTCGTCGCCGCCTGCGCCCTGCAGGTAATAATCATCGCCGCCTTCGCCGAGGATGATGTCGGCTCCGGCGCCGCCGAAGATTCCGTCCTCGCCATCGCCGCCGAACATGACGTCGCTGTTCCAGTCGCCGCCGGGGAAATCCGCACCGGAAGTGCCCAGGAACGGGCTGTTGATCCCGACATGCTGGTTCGCGCCATTGATGTAGAAATGGAGCTGCTCGTAATTGGTGACCACGTCGGTGCCCTGGCCGGCCGCCGACCCGAGACCTTCGACCGTCGCGCTTTCGGCGGTGACCGTGACCCGATAGACCTGCTCGACCACCAAACCGTCGACGACGCGCTCGACGATGAGCTTGCCTTCGTCGGCACCAGTTCCAACGACGATCCGAAGCAGGCCCGGTGTCCCCTCGGGGAGGCGGAACGCGACGATATCATGGCCGTCACCGCCGTCGATCGTGTCGCTGCCGTCTTCGCCAACGATATAGTCGTCGCCGCTTCCGCCACCGATCACGTCATCGCCGGCGCCGCCGACGAAATTGTCGTTGCCGTCCCCGCCGTTGATCTGGTCGTTGCCGTCGCCGCCGTCGAGGCTGTCGTTGCCGGTGCCGCCGCCGATCACGTCGAGGCCCGCGCCGCCGAAGAGCTTGTCGCGGCCGGCCCCGCCCACGATGATGTCGTCGTCCGTATCGCCGTAGAGCGTGT
>DASTDX010000052.1:0-18105 GCA_035710145.1 Allosphingosinicella sp. | reverse complement strand
ACCTCGGTACAGTACGGTAAACGAAAGTTTAGAAGTTTGGCTGGTGACTACAGGCGCGTGGAGGGCCTTTCAGACTTCGCCAGACAAAAGTGAGGTAATTCGACAAGACGCGAGGCCCGGGGCAATCGGCTCTAGGCCGCGAGCCTAAGGAACGGCACCGGCCCGGTCGGCCGAAGCACGATCGGCCGGCCGCAATTGGCCTCGAACAATTCGCCATCGAGGATGACGTTCGAATGATCGCCCTCGATCCGGATCTCGTCCCCGCGCTGCAGATGAACTCCGTCCAGCCGATAACGACCGAGCCGGCCCCGGATCGATGCCACCAGGGCTTTGATCAGCGCCGGGAAGCTCCGTTCGATAACCAGGAGTTGCATCGCCCCAGTGCGCTGGCCGACAGCGGGCATGTTGCCGCTGAACAGGAGACGCTGAAGCGTCGTCACCATGACGAAGGCGAAGCGCCCCTGCAGCACGCCCTGCTTCAGTACCGATACCTTGAGCGGCTTGGCCGTAAGCGGAAGGAACCTCGCCCAGCTACCGAGCAGGATCGACAGCAGCCCAAGGACGAGAGCGACGACGTGCGCGATGCCGGTCGGCAGGACAGGGTAAAGCCTGTGACGGCAGTAAAGCATCGTATCGGCAAGCACAGCGCCACCAAGGAACATCCCAAGCACCGGGCGGCGCGTTGGATCACCGTCGGTGAGGGAGATCAGCTCGCGCTGGACGATGTTCAGGCTCATGTCGGTGCGCGCGAGTTCGAGCACGCGTTCGAGCGCGACGATCGGATCTCCCTCGGCCCCCAGATCATGGGCAATGAGGTTCGTCTTGCCGTTGGGAAGGACCGCGACGGGGGGCGGATTGCCGCCGAACTGGTCGCCGTGATGAAGCTCGGTCAGAGCCGTCTGTACGGTGCCGTCACCGCCATTGATGACCAGGACCTTCGGCTTCACCCGTGCGATCGTCCTCAAGGCGGCGCCGATCTGGTCGGCATGCTCCACCTCATAATGAAAGATGTCGTCATGGGCTGCGCAAAAACTGCGCACGCGCGGCAGCAGCGACTGGTTACCGGTCGAGCGCGGATTTGAAAGAAGCGCCACCAGGGCCATCAGCTGTAAATCCTCATGTCCGCACCGGCCGAACCGACAGGCCGAAGCGGTAGTTGAGCACGACGTTCAGCCCGAGCACTCCCTGGCCGACATTGATCGCGACATTCTGGTAGCGGGGCCGAAGGCTGGTCAGTGACAGCCGCGGATTGCGCGAGAAGCCGCCGCCGTCGCCCCAGTCGTTGCCATCGCCATCGACATCGTGGCGGACGGCAACCGCATAGCTTCCAGTGCGCGGCACCGCGACGCAGATCGGCATCGCGCCGGCGCGAGTGACGGGCAGGTTGATCTGGCGGACGTATTGGCCGCGGGCGAGGAACTTCGCAGGATCGCTGCCATAGACGTTGACCCGGATGTTGCCCGTCCGCGCCTTGAAACCGTTGACGTTGACGAGGATCGCCGGTCCGCCTGCACCGCTCCGGCAGGAGGCGGCATCGGGCCCTAAGGCGGCCTGGGCCGACCCGGGCTGCGCCAGCGCGACCGCGCCGGCGAAGGCCGCTCCTTTGGCGAACAGTTTCAACATGACCACGCAACTCCTGGCGGCTATAGGCCGGCCCGACCGGGGCCGGGTGATTGTCTCACGCCCCCATGCATGCCAGATCGGCTAAGCTTGCGGCCAAAATGTGGTCATGGAGCGTCGAAAAGTTGAGAGTTGCGACACAAATCGACCGCTACCAGGCCCGCTTGATCCTGGTGCCATTGCTCGCGACCCTGGCTCTGGCAGCAATGCTCCTGCTGCTGGAGAAGATGTTGCGACTGTTCGATTTCGTCGTCAGCGAGGGCGGGCCAGTCAACGTTGTTTGGCGAATGCTCGCCAATCTCATTCCGGAATATCTCGGACTGGGCATTCCAATCGGGCTGATGCTCGGGATCCTGCTGGCCTTCCGCCGGCTGGCACTGTCCTCCGAACTCGATGCCTTGCGTGCGGTCGGCCTCGGCTATGGCCGCCTTCTTCTTGTGCCTTATCTGTTCACCGCGCTGCTGCTTGCGGCCAACCTCATCATCATCGGCTTCGTTCAGCCGCGCGCCCAATATGCCTATGAAGGCTTGCGCTTCGAGCTTCGCTCCGGCGCGCTCGGCGCATCGATCCGGGTCGGCGAATTTACCGACCTCGGTCGGGGGATCACGCTTCGCGTCGAGCGCAGCGAGAATGAAGGCACGGACCTTCACGGGGTCTTCCTCCGGACCGAGAGCCGAAGCGGCCGAATGGTGGCAGTGTCGGCCGAACGTGGCAGCTTCCTCGCCACGGACGATCCCGACACGATCCTGTTTCGGCTGCACAATGGGCGCCTGGTGCATGACGCGCCGAGCTACCAGACGCCACGGGTGCTGAGCTTCGTCCAGCACGATCTGCCCATCAGCCTGCCGTCGATCGAGGCCTTCCGGCGCCGCGGCAACAGCGCCGAGGAACTCAGCCTGGCCGAGCTTATCCGGATCGGCAGCGACCGGCGCACGCCGGACGAACGACGCAACGCCGCCAGGGCCAATTTCCACTTCCGGCTCGTGGAAGTGGTGATGATGCTGCTTCTTCCACTCCTCGCGGTGGCGCTCGCAGTGCCGCCGAAACGAAGCAGTTCCGGCCTTGGCATCTTCCTGTCGATCGTGTTGGTGGTCACCTATCACAAGGTGAACCAATATGCGGAACAGATGGGCGCGCTTGGCCGGATCGATCCGTTGATCGCACTTTGGCTGCCCTTCCTGTTATTCGCCGGCCTGATCTTCTGGATGTACTGGACCCTCGCCCAAAAGCCGGGCGGCCAGCCGATCGGGGCGCTGGAGCGGCTGTTCGACCGGGTCGCGAAGCGGATCGGGCGGATCTTTCGCCGCCGGCGCCGTTTGCCGGCGGCCTCATGATGAACCTTCATTTTTTCCCTTCGCGGCAGGTCGCCCGCTACATGATGCGCCTGTTCCTGACGCGCAGCTTCGCCGTGCTGTTCGCTCTGGTGCTCATCTTGATGACCCTGGATCTGCTGGGCAATTCAGGAGACATCCTTGCCCATCCCGGCAATGGCGACGCCGAATTGTGGCGCTATGTTGGGCTCCGCGTGCCCCAGCTCATCGCCCGCTTCCTTCCTTTCTCCGTCCTGCTCGGAACCTTGATCACGCTGGCGACCCTCAACCAGCATAGCGAAATCATCACCATGAAGGCCGCAGGGATTTCCGCGCATCAGATCATCGCTCCCCTGGTCCTGGCCGGAATCGCCGTTGCTGTGGTCCATTTCGCGTTCAATGAGCGGATCGTCACGAGGGCCAACGCCGCCCTCGGCGCCTGGGAAGCCGTCGACTATGGGGAAATCCCGCCGCGGACGGGGGTGCAGGAGGATGTCTGGCTTCGGCATGGGGACGACCTTGTCCACGTCCATCGGGTGATTGGGCGAGATTCGGGCCTTCGCCTCGAGGGCGTCGAGATTTACGACCGCGCCGGCGGAACCTTGCGGCAGATGATGGAGGCGCGAACCGGCCGGCGCGTCGCCGAAGGCTGGGAACTGCGCGACGTTCGAATGTTCAGCGTCGACAACGGCCGACTGGCGCAGATGGATTCGGTCGTCATCCACGAGGATATCAGGCCGGAGCAATTCACCCTCGCCAAGGTCAACCCGAACGAGCTGGATTTCTGGCAGCTGAGGAATACGATCGGCCAGCTCGAGCAAGCCGATCGTCCGGTCGCTTCCCTTACCGCCAACCTGTGGCACAAGATATCCGGGCCGCTGTCCACCGTCCTGATGCCCTTGCTCGCCGCCGTCGCCGCGTTCGGCATTGCCCGGTCGGGGGCCTTGTTCATGCGCGCGGTGATCGGAATGGCTCTCGGCTTCGCTTATTTCGTCGCCGACAATTTCGCGTTGGCGATGGGCAATTTCGGCGCCTATCCGCCCTTCCTCGCTGCGTGGGGGCCGTTCCTCCTGTTTCTGCTCGTCGGTGAAGCCGTTTTGGTCCGGACCGAGGAGTGAGCGAGGCCTTCGAAGAGGCGGGTCCCGCCGTCACCCGAGGCGAGGTGGCGCGGGGCGCCGGTCTCGCCGGCCTGTCTCGTGCAGGCGCCTTCATCGAGGCGCTCGCCCAGCCGCTCTACATCTGGATGTTCGGGCTCGCCGCCTACGGCCTTTACGTCGTGTTGTGGGGCGCCATCAATCTGCTCACCAACTTGCTTGATCTGTCGATGACGAGCGCACTCCAGAGGATCGTGCCCACCCGGGAGCAGGAAACGGAGGTGCACGCCGCGGTGAAGCTCGCCTTGTTGGTGACGATCCTGCCCTCCTTAATTGTTGCATTGCTGGTCGCCCTCAACGCGGGGACCGTCGCGAACTTCTTCTCTGCGGCGCCCGAGGACCAGACCAGGCTGCCGGCCGCGATCGCCTTGTTCGTCTGGGCACTACCCCTGTGGGTCTTCATAGAAGTAGCCACTTCGGCCGCACGAGCGCGCCGGGCTTTCGGTCCCGAGATCAGGATCCGGATCCTTTGGGAGCAACTGGCGCGTTTGTTGTTCGCCTTGGGTTTCTTCTTCCTTGGCTTCGGCAGCGAAGGACTGATGATCGCCCATTTGAGCTCGCTTCTGCTCGTCGCCTTGCTCTGCGTACCGCTCCTGGCGCGCTATTACGATTTGCGCCTTCTCGCGCGGGCGCCGCTTGGTGGCGCGCAGGCGCGAGAGCTGCTTGGCTCGGGAATCGCCCTCCTCCCGGCCAATCTTGCTCGCCGGATGCTGATCGACGCGCCGCCGTTGGCGATCAACTTCATGCTTCCCGGCGCTGCCGGCGCCTCCGCCGCGGGTCTTTTCGAGGTCGGCCGCAAGCTTTCGACGGTACCCTATATCGTCCGTCAGTCGTTCCAATATGTGCTTGCGCCACTGTCGTCGGCACAGGCGCATGCCGATCGGCGCCAGATTGCCCCGCTCTATCATTTCGCGAGCCGCGTCTCGACGGCCCTGGTGGTACCGCTTGCCGGACTGATGATCTTCGCCGGGCCTGACGTCCTCAGCGTCTACCGCCGGGAAGCCCAGGCGGCGCTTCCGATCCTGGTCATCCTGTCCGCCGCCCGCGCTCTCGAAGCCATTGTCGGGCCCGCCGGCACGATCGTCGAGATGATCGGCCATCGCGCCTTGCCTTTGCTCAATAGCCTGATCGCCGTCATCCTGTGGCTCGGGCTCGCCATTTGGCTGACCCCGACGGAGGGCGCGTTCGGGATGGCGATCGCAGTCGCGGTGGGGATCATCGTCTCGACTTATGCCGCCGCGATCGAGCTCCGCGTCAGCGACGGACTGTGGCCCTTTGGCCGGAAGCTCCTTCAGGCGCTGGCGATCGCGATGATCGGCATCGGCTTTATGGCCCTGGTCGAATTTGTGACCGGCGGCCCCGTCCGTTTCGTCTCGAACATGGTGATCTGGGCGGTGACGAGCTGGTTTACCTTGCGTTACGGCCTGACGCGCGAGGATCGGCTCGCACTTGGCGGCCTGTCACGCCGGCTCAGGCTCGTCTAGAATATCGCGATGTCCGAGAATCCTGTCCTCGCTTATGGCCGCTGGCTGGCCGAAGCCAGGAGCGACTGGCCGGAAACCGCGCTCGATTCCGCCCACCGCCAGTTCATCGACGTAATCGCCGTCTCCATTCCCGGCGCCGTCGATCCCGCCACCCGCCGGGTCTTTGCGACCTTGAGGAACTGGGGCGGAGGAAGCTCGACCGCGATCGGCCAGGACGCGAGCCTTGCCGCGCCCTGGGCGGCTCTTGTCAACGGTACCGCCGCGCACGCGCTCGATTTCGACGACAATTTCGATCCGGCCAAAGCGCACGCGACGGCGGTCCTCGCCCCTGCGATCCTCGCCCTTGCCGAACAGGAGAGAGCTTCGGGCTTCGCTTGTCTCGACGCTTATATCGCAGGACTTCAGATTCTCGGCCGGGTCGGCCAGGGCGTGAACCCGACCCATCGCAACCGCGGCTGGCACGCCACCGCCACCGTTGGTGCGATCGGCGCTGCCGCCGCCTGCGCGCGCTTGCTCAAGCTTGATGGACGGCAGGCCGCCTTCGCCGTGTCGATCGCCACGAGCATGGCCGGCGGCTTCATGTCGCAGTTCGGGACCATGACCAAGCCGCTTCACGCTGGCCTCGCTGCCAAATCGGGCGTGCTTGCAGCGAGCCTTGCACGGGCCGGGATCGATGCGGGCCTCGACACGCTCGATGGTCCAACGGGCATGAACCGGCTGATGGTGGGCCCCGACTACGAGCATTTGCGCGACGGCCTGACCCATGTCGAGCATGGCCAGACCCTGCGCTTCGAGACGGCCAGCATCGGCGATCCCCTGCTCATCCTCTCGAGCGGATTCAGAGTGAAGAGATTCCCGAATTGCGGAAGTGCGCACCGGTCGATGGACGGAATCCTGGAACTCAAGGATCGGCATGGGTTCACTGCGGCGGAGGCGCATGAGGTCCACGTCTGGGCGCCGGTCTCACATTTGAACAACCTGATGTACGAAAGACCGAAGGACGCATTGCAGGCTAAATTCTCGCTCGAATATGGCGTCGCCGTCGCTCTGCTCACGGGCAATTGCACGCTCTCCGACTTCACCGACGACAGGGTGAACAGGCCGGATGTTCTGGCCCTCTATCCGAAGATACACCGTCACCCCGTCGACAAGGCAGAAGGCGAGTTTCCGACCCGGGTGGAGGTGAGGCTAATTGACGGCCGTCGATTCGAAACTTCGGTGCCGATGCCGGCGGGAAGCCTGGCGGCGCCGTTCACGATGGACCAATATTGGGCCAAGTTCGAAGGTTGCGGTCAAGGTCTTCTGAGTCCCACGAAGCTCGAGGCGCTCCGCCAGGCACTTGCAGAAATGCCACATTCGCCGTCAATTGAGCCGGTTATGAGGATCTTGGCCGGTCCCTTCCCTTCCTAATCTTCAAGCCAGGGGCTAGAGGAGGCCGATGGGGGACGGATCTTTTACCGGCCTGGTGCTTGCCGCCAGCCGCGGCAATCTCGATCCGCTGGCGAAGGCCGGCGGGGTCAGCCACAAATGCTTCATCGACATTGCCGGGCAGCCGATGCTTCGTCGCGTCGTCTCTGCTGTCATGGCGAGCGGCCGGATCGGTCGGACCATCGTCGCGATCGAGCCTGAAAGCATTGCCGAGGCGAAGGCCATCCTTGCCGACCTCCCAGGTGCCGAGACGATCGAATATGTCGCCAGCCGGGAGAATATCGGCAGCAGCGTTTCCGCGGTGGCGACGCCGGATCTGCTGCCACTGGTGATCACGACTGGCGACAATGCGCTCCACACGCCGGAGCTGGTACGCTATTTCTGCGACGCGCTGGACGGGGTGAAGGAAGACGGGGCCCTCGGCCTTACGCCCGCCGAATATATCCTCGCCAAATATCCGGAAGGAAATCGAGCCTTCCATCGTTTCCGCGACGGCGCCTTTTCGAGCTGCAACCTATACGCCCTGCTGACGCCGAAAGCGCTGGAGGCGCCGCGCGTATTCAACTCAGGCGGCCAGTTCGGCAAGAAGCCGCGCCGTCTGATCGGCGCCTTCGGCCTGTTCGCCTTCCTGCTCTACAAGAGCCGCTTGTTCACCCTTCGAACGGTATTGAAGGCCTTGTCCCGAACCGTCGGCGTGAGCACGGCGCCGGTCCTGATCCCCTTCGCGGAAGGGCCGATCGATGTCGATCGAATGCAGGATTGGGACCTTGCGAACCGGATCATCCGCGAGCGCGAAGCGGCCTAGCTTCATCTCGGCAATCCGCGAAAAGGCCGCAAATCCGCCTTATTGCAAATTCATGACTGGCTCACATATCAGTTCGTACAGCCGTTTGCCCCGCGCCCGTTGAGCGCCAGAGCCACAGGATCGAAGCCTTGAAAGTCGCCCAGACCTCCAGCCGGTCATCCCTTCGCCCGTCCTTCTGGCAGCGCGAGCATCATCTCGACAAGATGACGTTCCGGGGGCTTGTCGTCGCTTATTTCCAGTATCCTGCCATCATCGCCTATCTGGTACTGAGCGTGGCGGCGATCGGCTTCTATGCCTGGCGTCCGGCACCCCTGGCGGCGACCTTGATCAGCATTGCCGCGGCAAGCCTGGTCTACCCCCTCTTCTGGTACCTGCTGCACCGTTACGTCCTCCACAGCCGCTGGATGTGGCGCCACAAATGGCTGGCGGGAACATGGAAGCGGATTCACTACGATCACCACCAGGATCCGAACCATCTCGAGGTTCTGTTCGGCGCTCTACACACGACGCTTCCGACGATCGCGATCGGCGTCATCCCGTTCGGTTATGCGATCGGTAGCTTCTGGGGACCTCAGGCGGCCTTGGGCACCGCGGCGATCGCTTTCGCCACCGGCCTGCTGACGACCTGCTTCTACGAGTTCGTTCATTGCATCCAGCATCTCGCCTACAAGCCCAAGCACAAGGCGATAGCGGAAATGAAGAAGCGCCATCTGGCCCATCATTTCCACGACGAGAACGGCAATTACGGGATCACGACCTTCTTCTGGGACAAGGTCTTTGCGACCTATTACGACCGGCCCGACAGGCCTGAGAAGAGCCCGACCGTGTTCAACCTCGGCTACACGCCCGAGGTGGCGAAAGATTATCCGTACGTGGCGCAGTTGAGCGGCGGCGTCGCCACAGGCCATCCTCGGCAAAGGGACGGCGCCCGCCGCTGAATTCTCGCGCAACGACCATAAAAGGTCGTTTGTTTGGATCAGCCCGGCCGCAAGCGCCATGCTCGCCCGCCTGCTCCTGGGCTCGGACGCCGGGAGTTCCTTATCGCCGGCAAACCATCAGTTGCTGGTGGGCCGCATGAGATCGAACCTTCACAGCGACAATGAGGATCGAATGGCCGGGCATGCCTCTCGACTTGTCGCCGGCCGCCTTGCTACGCAACGAC
Source organism: Allosphingosinicella sp. (assembly GCA_035710145.1). Lineage (GTDB taxonomy): Bacteria > Pseudomonadota > Alphaproteobacteria > Sphingomonadales > Sphingomonadaceae > Allosphingosinicella. Next base: position 9,142 of record DASTDX010000052.1, on the reverse strand, counting down.
GATGAGCGTTCAAGTCCGCCCGGTTCTGACGAAGGCTGATCGCAAGGCCTTTGTTGAGATCGCCTACCGACTCAACCGAGACGATCCTAACTGGGTGCCGCCGCTCAAGGACGAGGTGCGGGGGTTGATCACCCCGGGTAAGAATCCCTGGTTCGAGCATGCGGAAGCGGCCCTTTTCCTCGCTTTCCGCGGCGACGAGTTGGTCGGCCGGATCTCGGCCCAGGTCGATCAACTGGTGCTTCAGCATATGGCGGCCGGACTTGGTCAATGGGGCATGCTCGAAGCTGCGGACTCGGAATCCACCCTTGCCCTGTTCGCCTCGGCGGAAGACTGGCTGCGCGGGAAAGGCATGTCGCGATCGATGGGACCCTTCTCCCTGTCGATCTGGGACGAGCCGGGGCTGTTGGTGAAAGGGCACGATCATCCGCCCATGGTGATGATGGGCCATAACAAGCCGAGCTATGAAGGCTGGGTGGAAGCGGCAGGGTACAAGGGGATCAAGGATCTCCTGACTTATGATCTGCCGACCGGCCCATTCCCGTCGATCCTCGAGCGCATTGTCGCAGCGGGGGAAAAGAATGCGAAAATCCATGTCCGCAACGTCGACCGGAAGAAATTCGACGAGGAAGCGGCGTTGATCCTCAGCATCCTCAACGATGCCTGGAGCGACAATTGGGGCTTTATTCCGCTGACCGACAGCGAGATCGCTTATGCCGGCAAGAAGCTGAAGCCGATCGTCCTGGAGGACATGATCCAGGTCGCCGAATATGAAGGTGAGCCGGTCGCCTTCATGATGGCACTCCCCGACATCAACGAGTTCATCAGAGATCTCGATGGGGAGCTGTTTCCGTTCGGCTGGGCGAAATTGCTGTGGCGGCTGAAGAGAATGCGGCCGAAGGGCGGCCGAGTGCCATTGATGGGTGTGGTCAAACGGCTGCATGCCACGCGACTCGCCAGCCAGCTCGCCTTCATGATGATCGAGAATATACGCCGGGCGGGAACCACCCATTACGGCATCAGGAGAGCCGAGGTCGGCTGGGTGCTCGACGATAATGGCCCGATGATTTCGATCGCCAAAGCGATCGAGAGCCGCGTCAACAGGGTCTACCGGATCTACGAGAAAGCCTTGTGATGCAGGAAGCCGGCGGCGGCGACAATCGATAGGGCGAGCCAGACGGAGGCCAGCCAGCGGCAAGCACCTCGGCCGAAGCGTTCGCGACTCGGCGCAATTCTGTTATGATCGGCTCGGCGCGCGTGACACGGTGAATCTCCCTGCCGTAGCACGGGCCGGCACCCATGCCGACCGGAGCGTGATGTGGGGTTGCTGCCGCCCCTTCATGCCGCAGGGCCTGAAGGGGCGGGAGGCGGGAGTCCCCACCGCGCGCCAACCTCGTGTCCGTCGCTGTCAGTCTTCGAGCGTGACCCAGGTCGGGGCGTGATCCGACGCTTTCTCCCGGCCACGATACTCCTTGTCGACCCCGGCATCGAGGAGACGGTCGGCTGCCTGTGGTGACAGAAGCAGATGGTCGATCCGAAACCCGGCGTCCCGTTGCCAGCAGCCAGCCGTATAGTCCCAGAAGGTGTAAACTGCCCCTTCGGGATAGCGGGCGCGGATCGCGTCGGTGAAACCGAGGTTGAGGATTCGGCGGTAGGCGGCCCGACTCTCCGGTTGCATCAACGCGTCGTGGGCCATTGCGCGGGCCGAAAAGACGTCGTCGGGATCATCGCTCGGGATGACGTTCCAGTCGCCGGCGAGGACCGCTGGCCGCTCCTCGGCGAGAATATCCTGAGCGTGGGCACGCAGGCGATCCATCCACGCCAGCTTGTAGGCGAACTTCTCGGTTCCAACGGGATTGCCATTCGGCAGATAAAGCGAAGCGACGACGACTCCCGCGATCTCGGCCTCGATGTAACGGCTGTGCGTGTCGTCGGGATCGCCGGGAAGACCGATCCGACGGAGCGTTGCCGCGGTACCCGGGGTCAGGATCGCAACGCCGTTGAAACCTTTCTGGCCGTGCCAGATGCCGTCATAACCGGCGGCTCTAAGATCATCGATCGGGAAGCTTTCGTCGGCGCATTTGACCTCCTGGAGACAGAGTGCATCGGGTTTCTGTTCCTCCAGATATTCGATCAGGCGTGGGAGGCGAGCGCGAATGCCATTGAGATTGTATGAAACGATTTTCATGCTCGTGGCTTAGGGTTTGGACCCCCACCCGGCAAGAAGTCTGCGCCAAGGACCGGAGCAACACGAGATCAGCCTTGCAACCATCATCGTCGATCTCCTGGCCGGCGTCGCGATCGTCGTCGGCGCACTGATGGTGTTCGCCCAGACGCGAGTCCGATCCTGGTGGGCCATTCTGACTGGCAAGTCAGTCGATCCGAGCCGGAGCCGGCCCGGCGCCGGCGAAGACCCCGCTCATTATGCGCTGATGATCTTCGGGATGATGTTGCTCGCGTTCGGACTTATCATTTTCGGTTTCTTCACCGCCTTCGCATTGTTCACTCCGGCGATCTGACCGGGGGCGGACGCCGTCGGTCGGCTAGATGCTGAAGCTGGTGCCGCAACCGCAGCCCGAGGCGGCGTTGGGATTGGTGACCTGAAAGGATGCGCCGCCAAGACTTTCCACGAAATCCACCGTCGAGCCCCGGACGAGGTCGAGCGAGACCGGATCGACCACGAGAGTGACGCCGTCTTGCTCGGATCTGACGTCCTCGGCTTCAACCTCGTCCGCCAAGCCGAAACGATAGGTGAAACCGGCGCAGCCGCCCCCGTCCACCGCAAGGCGAAGGATGGCCGGCTTGCCCTGGCGCCGGGCGATGTTCGCGACCCGCGCCGCGGCCGATGGAGAAAGCGAGATGTCGCTCATCGCTTGGAGATAGGGCCGGAAGGCCCGGGCAACAAGGCGTACCGGCGCTTGTGCGGCGACGGCGCTGCGGCCATATGAGCGGCACATTCCCGAAGCCGGAGCGATCCATGAAGATAAGTGTCTATGTGACGCTGAAGAACGGGGTCCTGGACCCGCAGGGCAAGGCAATCCACCACGCCCTCGAAGGCCTGGGGTTCAGTGGCGTCAATGACGTGCGTGCCGGCAAGCTGATCGAGCTCGACGTCGACGATACGGTCGGCGAGGCGGAGGTCGAGGAGATGTGCCGAAAACTGCTCGCGAACACCGTGATCGAGAATTTCCGGATCGAAAGGACGTCAGCCGAGACTGCGCCCGCAGGGGTATCGGCATGAAGAGCGCAGTGATCGTCTTTCCAGGGTCCAACTGCGACCGCGACATGGCGGAGGCGATCAGGCTTGTGACCGGCAGGCCCCCGGAAATGATCTGGCACCGTTCAGCCGAGCTGCCCGATGGCGTCGATCTCGTCGCTATCCCCGGTGGCTTCTCTTATGGCGATTATCTGCGGTCCGGTGCGATGGCCGCGCAGTCGCCGGTGATGCAGGCGGTGAGATCGGCGGCGGACCGCGGCGTCACCGTATTGGGGGTCTGCAATGGCTTCCAGATCCTCACCGAAGCCGGACTCCTGCCCGGAGCGCTGATGCGCAACGCAGGCATCAACTTCGTCTGCCGCGACGTTCCTCTGAGGGTGGAGAATAGCCAGACGGCTTTCACGAGCCGCTACGATTCCCTTGAGGAGATTGTCATCCCCGTCGCTCATCATTACGGCTATTACCAGGCGGACCAAGAGACTCTCGACCGGCTCGAAGGCGAAGGACGGGTGGCATTTCGCTATCTGGACGAATGCAACGGCTCAGCCCGCAACATCGCTGGGATCCTCAATGAAGGTGGCAATGTGCTCGGCATGATGCCGCACCCCGAGCGGATGGTCGAAAAGGCCCATGGTGGAATTGACGGTCGGAGGCTGTTCGAGGGACTGTTGGAGAGCGTGAGCGAAGCCGCCTGACCGGCGCCTCACGTGCCGCCGGGTCGGACCTGCTGTCCGATGGAAAAGCCGCAGCATACTTGCCGGACTGAGGCCCTCGCTGTAGTCCTGTACTAAAGGACTAAATCAGTGGGGAGCTATATGTCTACACTTAAAGCCTTTTTGCGCGGCGGGATTGCGTCGGTGGCGCTTTTCGGAGCCGCGATGGCCCTCCCCCATAACTCCGCTCAGGCTCAGAGTGGGGACGCCGGCGCAAGTCATATCGCGGTGCCTCCGATCGCCTTCACCCAGCGGACGCTCGCCAACGGTCTTCAGGTCTTCGCGCTACGCGACACCGGCACCGCCAATGTCACGGTGCAGATGTGGTACAATGTCGGATCGAAGGACGATCCCTCGGGCCGTTCGGGCTTTGCCCATTTGTTCGAGCACATCCTGAGCCGGGTCACCCGCAACATCGCGCCCGGAGATCTCAGTCGCCTCGTCGAGGAGGAAGCGGGTGGCACCCGCAACGCATCGACCGGACCCGACACGACCAATTACTATGAAACCGTGCCGGCCAACCAGCTCGAGGCGATGCTTTGGGCGCATGCCGAACGGATGGGGCGATCGGTTCTCGATCAATCCGTGTTCGACGCCGAGCGCAACATCGTGAAGGAAGAGATGCGCCAGCGGGTGCTGTCTCAGCCTTACGGGCGGCTTCAGCGTTACTACACTTTCGACACCGGTTTCACGACCCATCCCTATCGTCGCTCGGGGATCGGTACGATGGCCGATCTCGATGCCGCTACGCTCGAAGAAGCGCGCGCCTTCCACGCCAATTTCTACCGGCCGGACAATGCTGTTCTGATCGTCGCCGGCAACTTCGATCAGCAGCAGCTCGATCGCTGGGTGGACGAACATCTCGGGGCGATCCCGCGCCCTGACCGGCCGATCCTTCGCCACCAGGCCAGCGAGGCCCCGCGACGCGAAGCGCACTCGATCACCTTTTATGGCCCCAACGTGCCGCTCCCGGCTGTGGTCTACACCTGGCAGCGCCCGAAGCAGAATCATCCTGATTCGGCCGCCTTGGCCGTCCTCGATCAGATCCTCTCCGGCGGCCAGTCCTCGCGTCTGTTCCAGTCGCTGGTTTACGAGCGCCAGCTCGCCCAGAGTGCCGCCACACTCGACTTCGGGCTTGAGGATGCCGGACTGTTCGCAGTTCAGGCCATCGTCGCGAGCGGCAAGGAAATCGCCGACGTGGAATCGGTTTTGGCGGGCGAAGTCGCCCGCCTGCGAGATACACGGGTCAGCCAGGCGGAACTCGAGGAGGCGAGGACTGAACTCATCTCGCAAGCCCTCTTCTCCCGCGAAGCTCCGCAGGACCGAGCCTTCGAGGTCGGGCAGTCGATCACCGGTGCCAACGATCCGCGTTGGGGCGATCGTCTGCTCGAAGCTGTCCAGCGAGTCACCGCCGCCGATGTGCAAAGAGTGGCGCGACAATATCTGCGTGACGAGTCCAGGGTCTCCATTCGTTATTTGGATCAGTCGCAACGGACCGGCGAGACGGCACCCGATCCGTCAGCCCAGCCGACCGACCTCGCTCTCGGCCGTGCCTTTCCGGCCTCGACCGAAACGCCGAACACGCTTGCCTCTGAAGCCGATCGCGTGGCTCCGCCGGAGCCGGGTGAGACAAGGCCCTTCAGCGCGCCCGCCTTCGCGGAGCGGACTTTGCCGAACGGTCTTCGGGTCGTGGTCGCCCGCTCGACTGATCTGCCGCTCGCGGCGGCTTATCTCGTCTTCGGCGGCGGCGTCTCCGCCGATCCGGCCGCACGGCCGGGAGTCGCCACGATGATGACGAACCTGGTGGACATGGGGGCGGCCGGAATGACCGCCCCCCAGATTGCCGCTCGCATCGAATCGCTCGGTGGATCCGTTGGCAGCAGCGCGAACAATGACAGCACGATCGCCTTTGTCAGTGCGCCCACCGTGAACATCGGCGCCGCCGGCCAGCTGCTCAGCCAGCTCGTTCGCGAACCGGTCTTCGCTCAGGATGAACTCGAGCGTGAGCGCCGGCGGTCACTTGACCGGCTCCGCGTGAGCATGCGCAATCCCGCATTCGTCAATCAGCTGGCGGCCGGGCGGGCGCTCTACGGCGCGGCGCCCTATGGCGCTCCCGCCGGCGGCACGCCTTCTTCACTGGCTGCCATGACTCGGGATGATCTCGTCTCCTATCACCGCAACTGGTGGCGCCCAGACAATGCGACGATGATCATCGCCGGCGCCTTGAGCGCGGAGGAAGGCTTCGCCCTGGCTGAACAATTGTTCGGCGATTGGGCGGCGCCGGCGGCGGCGATGCCGGCCTTGCCTGCCAATCGCGCCGGACCTGCCGCCGCGCCGCGCGTGATCGTCGTCGACATGCCTGACGCGGATCAGGCCGCCGTTTCGGTCGGCTTGCGCGGCGTGTCGCGAACCGACTCCGATTATTATCCGCTCACTGTCGCCAATAATGCCCTCGGCGGCTCATCGACGGCACGACTTTTCCAGGAAGTCCGGGTCAGGCGGGCGCTCAGCTACGGCGCCTACAGCGTCTTTCAAGCCTTCCGTGACGAGGGCGTGCTCGTCGCTCAGGCCCAGACCCGCAATGATGCCGTACCGGAGGTAGCGCAGGTGATGCTGGCCGAGATCCGGCGGCTTGCCGCCGAACCGCTCAGCGAGGAAGTCCTCCAGAAGCGGCGCAATCTGCTGGTGGGAAGCTTCGGCCGGCAGGTCGAGACGACCGCCGGCCTTGCCGGTTTCCTTGCCAACCTCGCTGTCCAGGGTCTGCCGATGACGGAATATGGCGCCTATCTATCGCGACTGGAGGCGGTGACTCCGCAGCAGGTCGCGCAGTCGGTAGCTGCGGAGCTCGATCCGGCCCAGGCGAGCATCGTTGTAGCCGGCCGGGCGAGCGAGTTCATCGAAGCCCTCCGCGCGCAATATCCCAATGTCGAGGTCATCCCCTTTGCCGACGTGGATTTCGGGACTCCGACGCTCCGCGCCGCATCTTCCCCGCCAGCGCCATGATATCGGGAACAGCCGGGCCGGTGATCGATGGGGGTCCCAACCTACACCAATAGATAACCTTTTCGGCCAGGTAGCGATCATGATACCTTCAGGCGTCGATCTCATAGGGGGCTATCATGACCAAGTTCCTGATCAACAAGGGTGGTGTCTATTATCTGACTACTGGAAGACTGCTCACTTACGATTCCAACGCGACGGACAATCCTGCTGATCCGCCCGAGATCAGGGCCAAGAAGAAGGCCGGCGTCAAGGAAGCCAAAGAGACCTTTGATCGGATCAGAAACGCCCCTCATACTTTCTATGAGGCTGTAGAGATCGACATTGCCGGGTTCGGGCCGATGAATACCGGGCAGGTGACCTAGCCGCCTCACTGGAGCTCCTGCTCAGTCATGATACCGCTGGGTCCGTCCGATCCGGCGCGGTCGGTTCCAGCCGATCGATTGCTGCCGCTCGCCAGGGCCGCTGCCGAGGCCGCCGGAGTGACCCGTCTTGCCGATGTGACCCGTCTCGACCGGATCGGCCTGCCCGTCTGGCAGGCGGTCAGGCCGATGAGCCGGGCGCTCAGCGTTCACCAGGGCAAAGGCGCGACCGACGCGGACGCGCAGCTCGGGGCCTTGCTCGAAGCGGTGGAGAGCCACTCGGCCGAGACGTTCAGCTCCGACGGGATGGACTGCAGCTTTGACTCGCTTCCGGAGCGTAACCGACCCCCTTCCCTTGGAGACTTCGCCGTCAGTCGCGACCGGCCTCCCGACGACCGGGAGACGGTCCGCTGGGTGGAATGCGAGAACCTCCTGGGCGGCGAGCCGATCTACTTGCCGTTCGATCTCATTTCCCTCGATTTCACCCGCAACGTCCCCTCCTTGTTCGACCGCGCCAGCAACGGCGTCGCGACCGCCGCCACGCGCGACGAAGCCATCGCGGCCGCGCTGCAGGAGCTCATTGAACGGGATTCGGTGATCGAATGGCAGGCGGCCGGGCTCCTCGCGGCCATGGAATCCACGGTCGATCTGGATAGCGTACCCTTCGCCTGGCTTCGCCTCTTGCGCGAGCGCATCGCCGCGACGGGCGCCTTTGTTCGCTGTTATTATGTGCCATCCATTACCGGCTCACCGGTCTTTGCGTGTGAAATCAACGACCTCGCGAAGGACGGCAGGGCCTATCGGGCGATCCAGGGCCGCGGCTGTCATCCGCTGCCGGAAATCGCGTTGTTCAAGGCGCTCGCCGAAGCCATTCAGGGACGAGCGACCTATATCGCCGGCGCTCGCGACGATCTCATGCCGTCCGATTATGTGGCCAATGACAGCGCGATTCAGATCGCCTTCGGCTTTCCCCTGCCCCCCGACATGGAGGGAGTCGATTTTGCCGAGATCGCCTCTGGTCCCTCCGGAGCCGCTGAACTTGCAGCAGCGCTGGAAGTGGCCGGCTACGATCAGATAGCCGTCATCGATCTTGCTCAGCCGACTGGACTGAATGTCGTCCGCGCCTTCGTCTGCGGCCTAGGGTCGCTCGTTCGCCGGCGCCGGCCGATACCGTCATGACGATATCGGCGATTCCGGTTTTCGTCGGGCCCTCGCTGCCGCCCGGAGACCGACCGACGAGCGGATTCGAGTGGCGCCCTCCCGCCTCCGCAGGCGACATTCTCGCGCTCGTTGAGAGGCCGCCGGCTCGGCTGTGCCTGATCGATGGATTCTTCGATTCCCGGCCCGCGCCGTGGCATAAGGAACTGTTGCAGGTAATGGCTCGGGGAACCCTGGTGTTCGGCGCAGCCAGCATGGGTGCGTTGCGGGCAGCGGAGCTCCACCGTTTCGGGATGATCGGCGTCGGTGCCATTTTTCGCGCCTATCGGGACGGGCTGCTGCTCGGCGATGACGAAGTCGCCTTGATCCACGCCGACGAGCGGCTTCGCTGGGTGCCTCTGACGATCCCGATGGTGGAAGTCCGGGCGACCTTGATCGCCGCCTGCAGGGCGTGCATCGTCACTCCAGCGATCGCTCGACGGATCCGCTCGCTGATCCATCATATCCATTTCCACGATCGCGACTGGCCGATGATGGAACGTGCCTGCGTCGCCGAGCGGCTGGTCGACGAAGTGACTTTCCGGCGGCTTCAGAGCCTTCATGTCGAGCTTAAACGCCACGATGCGCGTGCCTGTCTTGCCGCAGCGCTCGGGGCCCAGGCTCCGGCGAGGGCTCCAATAAAGCCCCCGCAGACC
>DASTDX010000051.1:0-3937 GCA_035710145.1 Allosphingosinicella sp. | reverse complement strand
TGCTTGAGCCACAATTCCTTGGTCTGGTGGATGATGATGAACAGCATCTCGTCGTGATGGTCCGAGATCGGATGCTGGGCGGACAAAAGCGGCTCGAGCGCGAGATACTGGCCGTAGGTCATGTCGCTGGGCTTGGTCATGGCACGCATCTATCACGCCCTTCCCGCTCGGGAAAAGGACGACCATCGCCGAACGGCGCCTAAAGCCGCTCGGCCGTCGAAACCACGTCGGTGGCGCGAAGTGCGGCGAGAATCCGCATCAAATGCTGGACGTCATGAACCTCGATATCGAGGTGAAAGGTGTGGAACGAGCCGTCGCGCGCGGTCTGGTCCATGCTGACGATGTTGGCACCGTGGGTGCCGAGGATCCCGGCAATGACGGCCAGCGATCCGGGCTGGTTCTTGATCACGATGGCCAGCCGGGCCGTGCCGCCGTCCGTCTCGTCGCCCCAGGCGAGATCGACCCAGTCGGCATCGATGCCGCTCGCCAGGCTCTCGCATCCGATCATGTGGACTTCGATTCCCTCGCCCTCGCGCCTCAGTCCGACGATCCGGTCGCCCGGTAGCGGGTGGCAGCATTCGGCGAGCTGGAACGCCACGCCGGGGGTGAGACCCTTGATCGAGATGGCGGTGCGCTGGGGCGGCGGCTTCACGCCCGCCTGGGTCGTCGAGCCCGGGACAAGGGCCTCCATCACCGCAACGTCGTCGATCCGCTTCAGCGCGATCCCCTCCATCAGGGCATCGTCGTCGTGGAGGTTCAGGCGGCGCAGCGCCTCGGCCATGGCTTCCCAGCCCAGAGGCGCCGGAAGCCGCTCGACGATCTCGTTGAAGATCTTCCGGCCCAGGGCGATCGTTTCCTCCCGCTCCTTCGACTTCACCCAGCGGCGGATCTTCGCCCGCGCCTTGCCGGTCACGACGTAGCTCAACCAGGCCGGTTGCGGGTGCTGGGCCTTGGAGACGAGGATCTCGACCTGGTCGCCATTGTCCAACGGGGTGCGAAGCGGCATCACCCGGCCGTTGATCTTGGCGCCCACCGTCTGGTCGCCGAGATCGGTATGGACGGCATAAGCGAAATCGACCGGCGTAGCCCCCTTGGGCAGCTGGATCAGCTCGCCCTTGGGCGTGAAGGCGAAGATCCGATCCTGGTACATCGCCATTCTGGTATGCTCGAGCAGTTCCTCGGCGGTGGCGGCGTGCTCGAGGATCTCGACCAGGTCGCTGATCCAGGGATGCTTGGTCCGGGCGGCGATCTTGCCTTCCTTGTAGGCCCAGTGCGCGGCGAGGCCGTGCTCGGCCTGGGCGTGCATCTCCTCGGTCCGGATCTGGATCTCGATCCGCATCTGCTCGTCATGGATGATCGTGGTGTGGAGCGATCGGTAGCCGTTGCGCTTCGGCGTGGAGATGAAGTCCTTGAAACGACCCGGGACCACGGGCCAGCGCTGGTGGATCAGGCCCAGGGTGCGATAGCATTCCTCGACCGTGCCGACGATCGCGCGGAACGCCATCACGTCCGACAATTGCTCGAAGCTGACGTGGCGTTCCGCCATCTTGCGCCAGATCGAATAAGGATGCTTCTCGCGCCCCTCGACCTCGGCTTCGATCCCGTTCGCCTCGAGATGGGCCTTGATGCCGCGGCCGATGCGCTGGATCAGGTCGCTTCCGCCGCCCTTGTGAAGCTGGGCGAGGCGCTTGTTGATCGATTCGTAGGCGTCGGGCTCGAGCTCGCGAAACGCCAGGGTCTGCATCTCGGTCATGAACTCGTACATGCCGATCCGCTCGGCGAGCGGGGCGTAGATGTCCATCGTTTCGCGGGCGATCCGGCGTCTCTTGTTCGCGTCCTTGATGTGATGGAGCGTGCGCATGTTGTGGAGCCGGTCCGCAAGCTTCACCAGGAGGACCCGGATGTCGTCCGACATGGCGAGCAGGAACTTGCGCAGATTCTCGGCGGCGCGCTGGCTCTCGCTCTGCGCCTCGATCTTGGAGAGCTTCGTCACGCCGTCCACCAGGCGGGCGACGTTCTTGCCGAAATGCTTTTTGATCTCCTCGGTCGTCGCCAGCGTGTCCTCGATCGTGTCGTGGAGGATGGCGGTGACGATCGTTTCGTCATCGAGCCGGAGGTCGGTCAGGATTCCGGCGACTTCGATCGGGTGGCTGTAATAAGGGTCGCCGGAGGCGCGGGTCTGGGAACCGTGCGCCTTCATCGAAAAGACATAGGCGCGGTTCAGCAACGCCTCGTCGGCGTCCGGGTCATACCCTTTGACCTTCTCCACCAGTTCATATTGCCGAAGCACACCCACAGATGGGGTGCGCCGCAGCAATCATGCAACCCATAAACGATATTCGGGCCGACGAACCTCCCCGATGGCTGGTTGCCAAACCGCGATTCGGCGCTCCGGTCGTCGGCCCACTTCCTTGCTCGCCTGTTGATCGAGATTAATTCCTCGGCAAAGCAATTGAATCCTGTCAAAGCTGATGCTCATCAGCCTATGAACGAGTGACTTCCTTCGAAAACGAAGTAGTTTAGCCGCCGTGATCCGCCCAGAGCATCGCAAGGTCATCTTCGAGGAATGCTCTCTTCCGGCCACCCTTGAGGTCGTCGGGGAGCGCTGGTCCTTCCTGATTCTTCGGGCCGCGTTCAACGGACTCGCCCATTTCGAGGAATTTCAGGGCAATCTCGGGATCGCCCGCAACATCCTGTCGAGCCGGCTGGTTCGTCTCGTCGAGAACGGCATTTTGAAGCGTGAGCCCGATCCGGCCGATCGCCGCAAGATCGCTTATCATCTGACCGACAAGGGCCGTGATCTTCTGCCCGTCCTGATCGCCCTTCGCCAGTGGGGCGAACGCTGGGTATCGGGTACGCCGAGCAATCCGGTGCTGGTCGACCGGCAAAGCCGGCGCCCGGTCGCGACGATGGCGGTTCGCGCCGCCGACGGCCGTCCCCTGACCCTGACCGAGCTTGAATGGCTGGACCGGTCGGAGCTGACGGCCCCGGAGAGTGACCGGACCTGAATCCTGCGGGCAAGGCGGCAATGCCGCCTAGCGCTCCCTGAACGCGGTCTCGCTGAGCTTCGTGATCGGGCTGAGGATATATTGAAGCACCGTCCGCGTATCGCCGAGGATGTTCACCTCGGCGACCATTCCGGGACCGATCGGCATTCGCCTCCCGCCCTGGTCGAGCAGCGCATTTTCGTCCGTTCGGACCCGGACGAGATAGAAGGTCTCTCCCGTACGCTCGTCGGTGACCGCGTCGGGCGAAATCGCCACGACCCGGCCGTCGAGCGCGCCGTAGACGGCCCGGTCGTAGGCGGTGATCGCGACCCGCGACTTCTGGCCGAGGCTGACGAAGGCGATGTCGTCCGGCCTTACCCGCGCTTCGACCAGCAGGCTCTCGTCCGACGGGACGATCTCGACCAGGGGTTCGCCCGGGCGGGCGGTGCCGCCCCGGGTGGTGACGAGGACCCGGTTGATCCGTCCCGCCAGCGGTGCCCGGATGACGGTGCGGTCGACCCGTTCGGCCAAAGCCGGCTGCGCGCGGCGACGGGCGGCAAGCTCCGCCTGGGCCGTCGCCAGCTCGTTGGCGGCCTGAGCTCGCCATTCCTGGCGGATCTGGGCCAGCGCCGAGCGCGCCTCGGCGACGGAGGCGCGGGCGCGGGAGATGGATTCGGCTGCCTGCTGAGCCTCGCTCGCGGCAATCGCGGCAGCGCTTTCCGCCTGGACCAGGCTCAGCCGCGGTTCGATCCCGCGCTCGACCAGAGGCCGCAGGATCCGGGCTTCGGACGTACGGGATTCACGCGCGGTGACCCGCGCCTGGTAGGCCGCCTGCGCCTCGGCGACCGACCGTTCGGCCTGCGCCGCGCGGGCGGCCGCGGCCGAGGTCAGGCTGGAAAGATCGGCCATTCGCGAAGCGTGAAGTGCCTGTTCGATCCGAATCTGGTCGG
>DASTDX010000050.1:0-2503 GCA_035710145.1 Allosphingosinicella sp. | reverse complement strand
CGCCGTCCTCGAGCGGATCGGCCTGAACCATGCCGTAGGCCGAGTGGGAGATGCAGCGGAAGGTGCCGATCAGGTTGATCCCGATCGCCAGCTCGAACTGGTTCATCGGATAGCGCTTGAGCTCTCCGGTCGCCTTGTCCTTGCCGACCGTCTTTACCGCATTGGCAACCCCGGCGCAGTTGACCAGGATCCGCTCCTGGCCATGGGCCTCCCGGGCCTTCTCGAAGGCTGCGGCGACCTTCTCGTCGCTCATCACGTCGACCTCGCAGAAGACGCCGCCGATCTCGGCCGCGACCTTCTCACCCTTGTCGGCATCGCGGTCGAAGATGGCGACCTTGGCGCCCTTGGCGGCGAGCGCCCGCGCGGTCGCCTCGCCCAGCCCCGACGCGCCGCCGGTGACAACTGCTGCCGTTCCGTCGATCTTCATGCGCAAATCCCTTTCTCGTCATTCCCGCAGTCACGAGAATCCCGCTCGTCCTTCCTGCCTAGAAAGTAAGCGGGACCCCGGATCAAGTCCGGGGTGACGATTTCCTGCAATGAAGATCGCTAGAAGCGGCCGTGAAAGACCCAGTCGCGCTCCTTGCCGGCCTTGAGGTGGCAGGAAGAGCACCATCCGCTGCTTCCCGGAGGTATCAGGTGACCGCCGTCGGGGCGGTAGCGAACATATTCCCACTCGCCGGTGCGCACGTCGCCATAGGCCTCGCCGAAGCCCTTTTCGCGGCGCATGACGTCGATCTGGAACGGCTCCCCGTCTCCCGAATCCGCGCGGCGCCATTCCGCGACGATCACCGAACCATAGGGGTAGGGCAGGTTTTCAGGCTTCTGCACCGACGCCGCGGGATGGTTGCCATAGACGGTGAGCGTCTGGCCCTTGCCAGCGGGCGCGGTCCGCAAATGCGTGAAGGTCGAGCGATAGTCGGGAGGAAGCCCGACCCGGTCGGTTGCAGGACCGATCCTGGGCTCGCCGCCCTCCACCATGCCCTGTCCGCTGAGGACCGTGACGAGCAACAGCCCGATTGCGGTGCGACGGGCGACTTTCAGCATGCCGGCGATTTCCTTCGGTCAATCCGCCGTCCACCTGCAGGGCGCGAGGGCGCCGGGAAACGGGGATTGCAGCCGAACGTCGATGCCGGGTCGGTGAACTGCCTCAGCCCTCCGATTTCTCGACCCGTGCGAGCAGCGCATCGACCTGCACCTGCGCGCCGGCCTTGGCGTTCAACTCCGCCACCACCCCGTCGAACGGCGCGACCAGGCCATGCTCCATTTTCATGGCTTCCAGGGTCAGCAAACGTTGCCCCTTGGTAACCTTTTCGCCCTGTGTAATATCTACGCTGGTCACCTTCCCCGGCATCGGCGCGAGGATTGCGCCGTCGCCGGCGGCAGCCCCAACGGTCCCGCGTGATGACCGGTCAAACTCATAGGCCTGGCCCTCGTAGAAAACGACCACCCGCTCTTCATCGCGAAAACCCGACACCGCCGCCAGAGGTTCGCCATCCTCAAGTTCGACGCGCTGGAATTTGCCGGCGCGACCCAGGGCAACGCCGAGACTTGCGACTGCATTGAGCCGGAAGCCAGTCAAATCCCCGAGATTATCCTCTTCATTCTCGGCGGTGGCTACGGCCGCGGCGCCGCGCCAAATCGCTTCGTCCGGCTCAGGATCCGGCACAAGTTGGTCGAGCTTCCGCTCGATAAATCCGGTATCGAGCCGTGCGGCGCCGAAATCCACGTCCAGCAAGGCACTGAACAGGAAGCCGGCATTGGTCTTGACCGGCCAGATCTCCACCTCGTCGAGAATTGCGGCCAACTCGCCGATCGCGTCGGCGCGATCGTCACCATGCGCAATCAGCTTGGCGATCATCGGGTCGTAGAAGGGCGAGATGGCATCGCCTTCCTCGACGCCAGTCTCGATCCGGCCATCCTCACCAAGATCGAAATGCTCCAATCGTCCAACGCTTGGCAGGAACCCCTTGGCCGGGTCCTCCGCATAAAGCCGCGCTTCGATCGCGTGGCCGTTGATCGACAGCTCTTCCTGCTTTTTCGGCAACTTCTCGCCGCTTGCGACGCGGAGCTGCCATTCGACCAGGTCCTGGCCGGTGATTTCTTCGGTCACCGGATGCTCGACCTGCAGCCGCGTGTTCATTTCCATGAACCAGATGCGGTCGGCGCGGAGGCCTTCGCTGGCGTCGGCGATGAATTCGATCGTCCCTGCGCCTTCGTAATTGACCGCTTTGGCGGCGCGGACGGCCGCGCTGCACACCGCCTCCCGCGTCGCCTCGTCCATGCCCGGCGCGGGCGCTTCCTCGATCACCTTCTGGTGGCGCCGCTGCAGCGAGCAGTCGCGCTCGAACAGGTGGACAACATTGCCGTGGGCATCGCCAAAGACCTGCACCTCGATGTGCCGCGGCGAGAGGATATATTTCTCGATCAGCACCCGGTCGTCGCCGAAGCTGGATGCCGCCTCGCGCTTGCAGCTTTCGAGGGCGTCCTGGAATTCCTTCGCGGC
>DASTDX010000049.1:0-4361 GCA_035710145.1 Allosphingosinicella sp. | reverse complement strand
AGCCGCGCTGTCTCGGCCTGGGCCTGGACGTTGTTGCGCGTATTCTGCGCGTCGAGCACGTCGAGCAGCGAACGGCGTCCAACGTTGAACTGTTCGCGATACGACAGCAGCAGGTCATCCGACACGCGGCTCTGGGTCTCGAGCTCGGTCGCCAGGCGGGTCTGGTTGGACAGCCTGCTCCACGCCGACCGGGCATCTTCTTCGGCCCGACGAGTCATCTCGAACAGCCGGGCATGCGCCTCGTCGGCCCGGGCTTGCTGCTCGCGAACGTTGTGAACATTGGTGCCACCATTGAACACCAGCCAACGCATCACAACCCGCCCGAGCAGATCGGTGGTGCGGCCGCTGAAGCCGTCGATGTCATGCCCGCCGCGAGCGGTCGCCTCGAGGTTGACCCTCGGCCCCATCTCCGAGCGCGCGGCCTTGGTGACCTCGCGCGCGGTCGACAGATCAGCCAGCGACTCCTGCACCCGCGGGTTCTGTTGGCGGGCCATCATTTCCGCTTCCTGGAGGGAGGCGGGGAGGCAGTGCGACAGATCCGGCGGCATAGTCACGCTATCGATCGGGACGCCGGCCAGGGTCTGGAACTGGATCGCGGCCGTATCGAGGTCTTCGCGCGCTTCGGTCAGGCGTGCGCGCGCCGACTGCAGCCGCTCTTCCGCCTGCTGCTGATCGGCAATGCTGATCGAGCCTTTGGCGACGCCTTCGCGAAGGTCGCCGGCAAGCCGCTCATGGAAGGTCGTATTGTCGGTAGCGATGGCCACCAGCCGCTGCTGGAGCAGATAGTCGATATAGGCCCGCGAAACATTGAGCGCGACGAACTCGGAACGCTCCTCGATCCGCGCCGCGGCGGCGTCGGTTCTCGAAGCCTGGCGCCGGATCTCCGCCTGGCGGCCGCCCATGTCGAACAGCAATTGATCGGCGGTAATGCTGCCTTCGACCGGCCACAGCGTCTCGTCGGCAATGCCGATGGACCGGCGCGTCGGGTTGCGCAGCGAGCGAACCCCTGCCGAGGCCTCGACAGAGATGCGCGGCAGCCATAGCCCCTCGGCCTGGCGGCGCTCTTCGCGGGTCGCCTGCTTGTTGCTGACGGCCTGGCGGATTTCCGGGTTGGTGTTGAGCGCGGCCTGGACGGCCTCGCGCAATTCGATCGCGCCGGCCGGTGTCGCCGCCGCCATCAGAGCTCCCGGAACGATCAGGAACCAATGCTTCTTCATGTCTTCCCCCTTTTCTGGTCTTTTCCAGGTCGGGCCCCCGTCCACCAGGGGCCCGCTGGAAGTTCAGCCGTTCGCGGCCGGCTGAATGGCATCATGATGAAGCATCATTGCTTCGTTCGTGATGACGTTGGTGACAGCCGGCGTAAAGATGCCGGCTGAACCCATGTCCCAGGTCGAAACGCCGGCCTGGAACCCGCTTGCGGCGCCGTCGATGACAGCAATTCCGCCAATTTCCGGAACGAAGCCGTTCAGCACGGTATCGATCGGATTTACGCCGCCGCCCTCAAGCGCATCGACGAGGATCATCTCCACCGTATCGATGGTCTGCACCGGACCGCGGTCGATGGTCGCCATCTGCGCGGCCGACGGCATTCCGACATCGCTCATGACCGACGGCAGCGCGATTTGCACGGCAAGCATCTCCGTTCCCTGACCGAACGGGCTAGGCGCCGCGTCGAAGCCGCCGACCTGACCGAGATCGCCGATCAAGCCGGTCCACTGCGGCCCGTCGAACGTTGCTCCGCCAAGCGGGAAGGCGATCGTTGCCGACGCATCCTGGATCGCGGTCGCCAGGGCCTGAGCCGAAGTTGAGCCGCTGAGGTCGGGCATGCTGACCGATTCGATCGCGTAAAGCGCAGTACGCATCGCCGAGTCAGCCGAATCGGTGCCGGTGCCGGCCGCAGCAGCACTGCTCGCGGCCATTCCTGCCGCCGCGACCGCGGCAGCGAGAACGGTCGTATTGCTGTTGGCCGCGATCCGCTCGACTTCCTGCGTGCGGGCGACAAGTCCAGTTGCGAATGCCGCGTCGGCGGCCTCGCCCGTGGAACCGTCCGTGCGGGTATAGGTCGAGCTTCCGGCGACGAACACATCCCCATTGGCGGCGACGTAGCTCTGACCATCGCTGACCAGGCCGATGCTTACGATTCCCGCTTCGGCGAGCGATTGCATTTCGCCCGAGTCGACCACGCCGTTCGAATTGGCGTCGGTCCACAATGCGAACATCGTGAAGTCCGCGTCGCTGGCGTCGAGCTGCTCCCCGTACATTGCGTGCAGCGCTTCCATGTCGGTCAAACCGTTGCCGCCGAACACGAACTCGCTCGCATCGTCGACCAAGCCATTCCCGTTGACATCGCGCAGCAGGATCGCGTCGTTCGGACCGGCCCAGGCTGTCGAAACCCAGCCCGCGCCGTAATTGAACATGACGCCCGCCGCCAGCGGGAGGAAGGCGACGCCATCGCCATCCATGTCGAGCACGACTGGAGTGACCGGGATCGGAGTCGACGAGTCCGGGCTGCTGTTGATTGTCGCGACGACGGTTTGAGTGTCCGTATCTCCATCGGCGTCGCCAATCGTGACGTTGAAGGTCAGGGTCGCGGTCTGATTGACTGTGCTCGTGCGGACAACGCCGATATCGATGATCTTGAAGACATCATTGTCGTTCGTACCCTGATCGCCGCCGCCCGTTGGACCAAAGACGGCAGTCGTGCTGTCGAACGCTCCCAGGTTGCCATTGAAGTTATAGACTTCACCAGTCGTGGACTGAACGCCTTCCGTGGACGAGCGCAGTTGGATGCCGACGATCTCGTAATTGTCCGGCACCGCGGGCAGGTAGATATAATCATTCGGCTCGATGATGATGTAGCCCTCGCCGTTGCTGAGCGCCGGGTAGCCTGCCGGCGCAGTCGTGAGCACATCGTTCGAGTTCACGACGATGGTCCGCGTGATAAAGGTGCCGGGTGTTGCCGGATCAGCAAGCTTCAGCGTGATCACGAAATCCTCGCCGCCATTGGGGTTGAATTGCGTGATCTTGACGAACGCAGTGCCCGCACTCGTCGTTGGCGCGCCTAGCGTAGCGCCCGGATCCGACGAGTAGAAGTTGTAGTCGAGCACGTCCTTGTCCTGCACCGAATTGCCGAACACCCCGATTGCGCTGGAGCTGATCTTCACTTCGGCTCGGGTGCCGCCGCCCCAGAGATCATCGTGTCCGAAATCCGAAGTCGGAGCGTTGACCCCCGTTCTGCCCGTGAACTGGATAAAGAAGTCGGACCCGACCTGGACGACGGCAACCAGATTATCCTCGCCATTGTCAGTGGTGTCGCCATCGCCGTTCAAATCGAGGTCATGGAAGACTGGCGCCTGCCCTCCCTGCACGCTCTGGATCGAGAGTCCCGCGATGGGGTTGTCCAGATCGACCGTGTACGTCCCCGGAGTCGCGCCGTTGGCGTCGGTTTTATAGAAGGTGATCGTACCGGTGGCCAAAGTCGACCCGCTGCCCGAATTGTAGGAGAAGCTGAAGCTGAACACCGCCTTGTCGGCGTCTTCGCTGACCTGCGTGAGGGGCGTGGTCGTCTGCACCGTCGTCGAATTGACTACGGCTGAGAACGTGACGCTCTTGAACAGGTCATTCGTGACCGACGGATTGTCCGCTCCGGATTTGGCGACGAATATCCCGGTATGGGCGACATCGCCGCTGTTCTGGATATTGATGTTCGACGCTTGCGTGACATCGGGAATGTCGTCCTCGACCGTCACCCGAAACGCATTGGCGCCGAGCGCGACCGAGTCGCCGTCCGCGTCATAGATTCGGATCACGCCGCTCAGATCGATCGTCTTGATTTGATCGTCGCCGGAGCCACTGAGGTTGGCTCCCGTGTGATCGATCTGATCAAGCAGGACGAACGTGGCGTCGGTTCCGCTGAGCGTCACGGTGAACACGTCGGTACCGGTTCCTGCGGACGCGCCCGTATAGGCGGTCAGCGTAAGCCCATCGGCAGACACCGCGTACTTCAGCAGCACTCCATTCGAGGAAATGTTCTGCGCCGTAAGCGCGGCGATTGCCGAGGCATCGAAGCGAAGCGATCCCGCCCCGTCCGTTCCGAAATCGACAAGGCCTGCCAAGCTGATCGCACCTGTGGACGTGGTTTTGGTATCGCCTGCGTCGATGAGGCCATCTGGCAATGTGTCCTCGCCCACCGCACTCGTAACAGTACCGGCGACGAAGCTGGGACCATCGTCCTCGAACCGGAACACGCCGGTCGACAGGTCAACCGTCGCCGTGTCCGTGTCGCCGTCGGCGTCGGTCACGGTCTGCTGAAGGCGGATCGTGTTGAGCGCCGCGGTCAGGATCTCCGGATCGTCATGGTT
>DASTDX010000048.1:0-13118 GCA_035710145.1 Allosphingosinicella sp. | reverse complement strand
CTGGCTTCCGGCACCGCGATCGCGATCGCCGTCGAAAGGCTCGCCGCGGTTCCGATCTGAAGCTTGCCGGCGCCGGCACGAAGCGCGGCGACGCCGGCCAGCAAGGCGGCGCCGCCCAGTTCGCGGCTGCCGGCGATGACCAGCAGCCGGCCGCGATCCTCCTTGCCGGCATCCTCGGGGACTGGCGGTATCGGAAAGCAAGCGAGCACGGTCTCGTCCAGATCGATCGGCTTGTTCATCGCGCGCCCAGTATCTCGTCGGGCTCGGCGGTGAGGGGCATATGTTCCTTCCGGAGGGGCGCCGCGAAATTGTAGCGCCGAAGGCGCGGCACGCAGAGCCGATCGTCATCCGGCTCGAAATCATATTCGCAGATGCCGCAGTTGAGGACGGCGCTCTCCTTGTCGATCGCCAGCACTTCCGCCTCGTCCAGCTCTTCGAGGATGTAGCGAAGGCAAAGGACCACGACCTGGTGGCAGACGACCAGAACGCGGCGGTCGGCATAATGGAGGCTGATCGTATCGAGCGCGCTCCGGAGCCTGAGGATGACGTCGACCCAACTCTCCCCGCCGGGCGGCCGATGGTAGAATTTGCCGAGCAGGCGGCGGTGCTCCGACTGGTCGGGATGGAGGGCGCGAATGCCCTCCGTCGTCAGCCGATCGAGAATGCCGAACTCCCGCTCGCGAAGCCGCTCGTCGATCAATGGCCCGCGCGCGCAATCGGCGATGCCTGCGGCGCGGCAGATCGCCTCAGCGGTCTGGCGGGCACGAACATATGGCGAAGCGATGACGATCTCGGGCCGCTCGGTCTCCGGCATCGCTCCGAACCAGTGACCCACGGCTTCCGCCTGGTGAAAGCCCAGGTCGCTCAACGGAATGTCGACGTCGCGGACCTCGAGGCCGATCTGGTGAGCGCCGGCCGCCACCGCCGCGGCGCGAGCGACGTTGCCGGCGCTTTGGCCGTGCCGCACGATCCACAATCGGGAAGGCCATCTTTGTCGCACGGCCGAAACAAAGCCCCAGGAGCGGGAAAGTTCAGAGCAGGCCTTCGGCTTCGAGCCGGCCCCAGAGGTCCTCCGCGCTCGTGAAAAGCTGAGCCTTCATCCCCACTGCTTCGGCACCATCGACATTGATCTGGCGGTCGTCGACGAACAAGGCGTCGGCCGGCTTGAGGCCGAAGCGACCCAAAGCGAGAAAATAGATCGCCGGATCCGGCTTCAGAAGCTTCACTTCGCCCGAGACGACGATGTCGCGGAAGCGGCTGAAGAAAGCCTCCTCCTTGGCACGAAAGGGCGGCCAGAAATCGGCCGAGAAGTTGGTGATGGCGAAGAGCGGGACTCCGCGCGAGTCCAGCTCCTCGACGATCTTCTGCATTCCGGGGATGGGATCGGTTATCGTCTCGCCGAACCGGTCGCCCCAGGCTTCGATGAGATGGGCATATTCGGGGAACTTGCCGCTCAGTTCGTCGGCCGCCTCACGGAAGTCGCGGCCGCCGTCGAGCGTGTCGTGCCATTCCCAGAGGCCGACATCCTCGATGAACTTCAGACGCTGGCGGTCCTCGGCGATCTGCCGGACGAGAAAACTTTCGGGATCCCAGCCATACAGGACGTTGCCGACATCGAAGATGACGGCCCGGGGTCTGTCGGGAGTTTCAGTCACGCGCTCTTGCCGTCACAAGGGTGACGTCGGTCGCTGACCGCTGGGCTCAGCCCTGGCGCGCCTTGAACCGGCGATTCGTCTTGTTGATGACGTAGGTGCGGCCCCGGCGGCGGATCACGCGACAGTCGCGATGGCGCGACTTGAGGGACTTCAACGAGTTGCGGATCTTCATGGCCCGGGACGCCTGCCTGTTTCTAATCGATGCTGTTGCTGAAAAAGCGAGGCGCTCACCTAGTAAGACGGCTCACCCAAGTCAAGCCGTTCACTCGGCGATGTAGAGCCAGCGATCGTCAGGTGAATCGCGCCGCCAGATGGTGAAGAAGGCGAAGGCCGCCGGGCGGCCCTCGGGCGGCGGGCCGTTGCGCCGAATGACGCCGAAGGTAATTCCAAGGTCGCCACTGGATGCGACCAGGGCATCGTCGGCGCCCCAGTGGACCGGGCTGGTGGCCGAACCGTCACCGACGATTCGGGAGATCGTCTCGGCGCCGACAGCGAAGCTGGCCTCGTTCCCGACGTTCACGGCGTCGTCGCGGCCGTTGCGAAGGAAGGCGGCGCCGATCCCGATCCTCTGGGCTTCGTCGGAAAAGGCCTGCTCAGCCGCGATAAGATGCTGTCGATGGCGGCCGACGACTGCGGGATCGGCATTGGGCGACACGATCTGCCGCGGCAGCGAGGCCGGCATCAGCGCGTGCGAAACCTCGCCTTCGGGGCGGCCCATGCGCTTGAAGGCGGCCGCTCGCCAGCCCTGCGGCGTGTGCAGCCAATAGGTCAGGTACTTGGCGAGCCGGACGCTTCCGTCATTCGCCCGCAAGGTCATGTAACCGAGCGAGAAACCGTGCTGCCCGTCGGCGGAAACGCCGCCTCGGACGGGGGTCCATTCCGCCCTGGATTCGGTGTTGAACCGGTTGGCCCGAAGCGCCTCGATCGCCGCCGCTCGGCCGCGGGCGAAGCTACCGTCCGCGAGCGGCATGATCACCTGTTCATGGAACATCGCCGCGATCGCGCTGGCCGTGTCGGTCTGTGCCGCCGCGGCCGCAAAGGCGCGGTCGGTGGCGAGAATTTCGTCGACCAGCGGCTGGGCCGTGGCGGTCGGCGCGAGCGACGGGGACGGAGTCTGCGCGGCGGCTGCGGTGGGCGTTGCCGCGGGAGCCGCCGCAAGAACGAGAAAAGCCGCAGTCTTCATGAATCGGTTCATCTTTTCTTCCGTCGCTGTTCGAGACTTCTCCTAATTGATGACGGTAGATTCGAGGATAGGCCGGGCGCCCTGTTCGCAGAAAATGGACGGCATTTGGTCGAAACGCGGACCGCTCGTCTTCGGCAGATTCGCGCCGGCGAGTCGAAGCTCAAGCCGGGCCGGGCGCCGCGAGCTTTCGTTCCCAGGCCAGAGCGTGCCTGACGATCGTCTCCAAATCGTCGAGCCTCGGCCGCCACGGCAGGGTGGCGAGAATGCGGTGATTGTCCGCCACCAGCGAATCCGGGTCCCCGGCGCGGCGCGGCTCAAGTCTTCGCTCGATGTTCAGATTGGTCACCCTGTCGACCGCGTCGAGGACTTCCAGCACCGAGAAACCATGGCCGTAGCCGCAGTTGAGGATGTGGCTGGTACCGGGATCGGCGATCAGCTTCTCGAGCGCGTGAACATGAGCGTCGGCAAGGTCGCTGACATGGATGTAATCGCGCACCCCGGTGCCGTCGGGCGTGTCGTAATCGGTGCCGAA
The DNA here is from genome assembly GCA_035710145.1 of Allosphingosinicella sp. Lineage (GTDB taxonomy): Bacteria > Pseudomonadota > Alphaproteobacteria > Sphingomonadales > Sphingomonadaceae > Allosphingosinicella. Next base: position 9,748 of record DASTDX010000048.1, on the reverse strand, counting down.
AACGGAGACATGGTCCCTTTTGCCCACTGCCGCCTGAACCGCGACCTTGATGAGATGGGTCGCCCCCGCGGTCGACTGCCCCGACCGTCCCTGCGGATCGGCGCCAGCGACGTTGAAATAACGCAGCGCACAGAAATTGAGCGGGTGGGCGAAAGCGACGTCGGCGAGCATCCGCTCGGTCATCAGCTTCGACCAGCCATAGGGATTGATCGGCTGGGTCCGGGCCGTCTCGTCGATCGGCACCCGCTCCGGAAGGCCATAGGTCGCGGCCGTCGAGGAGAATAGGAAATGCCTGACGCCCCCACGCACGGCGCTTTCCAGCAGCGAGCGGGACTTGGCGGTATTGTTCTCATAATATTTGAGCGGGTTCTCGACCGATTCCGGGACGATGATCGATCCCGCGAAATGGATGATCGCCTTGATCCCGTGGTCCGCGATCAGCCGCCCCACAAGGTCCTGGTCGGCAATGTCGCCACGCACGAAACGGGCACCGGCGGGGACGGCCCATTCGAAGCCAGTGGAGAGATTGTCGATCACGACGACCGGCCAGCCGGAGTCCAGCAGCGCAAGGACGGCGTGGCTGCCGATATAGCCGGCGCCCCCGGTCACCAGCACGGGCACCTTTTCTTTCCGATCTGTCATTCAGGCTCCGCTTCGCTCGCAATGCAGCGAATTGACGTTAAGGGGGTTACAGGCCCTATACATTCCTCTTCGGTCGGGACGAGGTGCAGTATGAAAAAAACTCTGTCGGGCGTGAGCATTCTGCTCCTCGCATCCTCGCTCGCGGCCTGCGCGACGGAACGCGGCTCCGGTCTCGAAAGCAGCCCGTCCGTCACCCGTTTCCATCTCGGCCAGGAAATCGCGCGCGGCGAGATCCGGGTCGAGCCGACCAACCCGGGCAACGCCAACAGCATCGAATTCGCCCGGATCGCCGCCTCCGTCGAGCGTGAGCTGGCTCGACTGGGCTGGCGTATCGCACGCGGCAATGCCCGATCCGAGCAGGTCGCTCTGGTGCGAATCGATCAAGGCAGTCGGGAAGCGATGCGTTCACGCTCCGGTGTCAGTGTCGGAATCGGCGGCGGCTCCGGCGGCTGGGGTCGGAGCGGCGTCGGCGTCGGCGTCGGCGCGTCGATCCCGATCGGAAGCCGGTCCAGCGAGATCGTGGTCACCGAGCTTGGAGTCCGTATCCAGCGGCGCTCCGACGCGACGGTGGCGTGGGAAGGACGAGCCGAGCTGGAAGCCCGCGCAGGCACGCCCCTAGCCGAGCCAGCGGCGGCGGCTGATAGGCTAGCAGCCGCGCTCTTTCAAGACTTTCCCGGGGAATCGGGCCGCACTATCAGGGTCAGATGACCCTATCCGTTTCGTGCGCCTTCGACGGCGGCAACATTCGCCTCGCCGGCATCGACGGCGATCGTATCGACCTGGAAATCCTCAAGGACCACGAGTCCGATTTCTATCAATGGTTCTACTTTCGGGTGACCGGCGCGGAAGGCCGGCCACTCACGCTGAGGATTCTCAACTGCGCCGGCTCGGCCTACCCGCATGGCTGGAAGGATTATCGTGCCTGCATGTCCTACGACCGCGAGGAGTGGGAGCGGGTGGACACCGATTATTCCGACGGCGTGCTGACGATCCGGGTCACTCCCGATTCCAACAGCGTCTGGTTCGCCTACTTCGCACCTTACACGATGGAACGGCATCATGAGCTGGTCGCGTCGATCGCCCAGTTCCCAGGCGTGGAGTATCGCTCGCTCGGCCAGACGATCGACGGCCAGGAACTGGATTATTTCCGACTTCCCGGCGGCCCCTTGCAGGTCTGGCTCTATGCTCGGCAGCACCCGGGCGAGACCATGGCCGAATATTGGATGGAAGGCGCCTTCGACAAATTGCTCGACGAGGCGGACCCGGTGTCGCGCCGACTGCGCGAGAAAGCGACCTTTCACGTCATTCCGAATATGAACCCAGATGGTTCAAAAAGGGGCCACTTGAGAACCAACGCGGTTGGCGTCAACCTCAACCGGGAATGGCATGAGCCCTCGTTGAAGCGAAGCCCTGAAGTTCATCATGCCTTGCAGGAGATGACGAAGACGGGCGTCGATTTCGCTATGGACGTGCATGGCGATGAAGCCATCGCCGCCAACTTTCTCGCCGGTTTCGAGGGCATACCTGGCTGGAAGAAGGCGCAGCAGGAACTGTTCGACGCGTTCAGCGATGCGCTGGTGAGCCTTTCCCCGGATTTCCAGACGGAGAAGGGTTATGAAGTCCCGGCCCCGGGCCAGGCCAACCTGTCAATGTCGACCGCGCAGCTGGCCGAAAGGTTCGGCGCGATTTCGATGACGCTCGAAATGCCGTTCAAGGACAATGACAATCTGCCGGACCCGGTTCACGGCTGGTCGCCGGATCGCTGCCGGTTGCTCGCCGGGTCCTGCCTCGACGCGCTCCACGCCATCATCGACCGGATCGGCGAGTATCGCCGCTGATGCCCCGTCTCGTCCTGATCCGTCACGGCCAGTCGGCCTGGAACCTCGAGAACCGCTTCACTGGCTGGTGGGACGTCGACATTACCGAAAAGGGAGCGACGGAGGCGAAGGCGGCGGGCGAGCTGCTTGCGGCGAGGGGATTCGATTTCGACCTCTGCCTGACCAGCCTTCAGACCCGCGCGATCAAGACCCTTCACATCGCGCTGGAGGCGATGGACCGGCTGTGGCTGCCGGAGGAAAAGCACTGGCGCCTGAACGAACGCCATTATGGTGGACTCACCGGCCTCGACAAAGCCGCGACCGCGGCGCGGCACGGCGACGAGCAGGTCCGCATCTGGCGCCGATCCTTCGACATCCCGCCGCCGGCGATGGAGGCGGGCAGCGAGTATGATCTCAGCCACGATCCCCGCTACGCGGGCATCGACGTACCAGTGACCGAGAGCCTGAAGGACACGATCGCCCGGGTCCTGCCTTATTGGGAGGATAGGATCGCCCCGGTGCTGCGCGGCGGCCAGCGAGTCCTGATCTCTGCCCACGGCAATTCGCTGCGCGCGCTCGTCAAGCATCTCTCGAACATTCCGGACGACGAGATCACCGGCCTGGAAATTCCGACCGGCGAACCGATCGTCTACGAGCTCGATGACAATCTGGCCGAAGTCGACCGTTACTATCTCAAGGATCGCTAGCGCCCGTTTCAGTTGTGCCTCTGGAGAATAAGAGGCTGCCGGCGATTGCCGGACGCTCGGCCGCTGGATAAGAGGTTGCGCTTCGTCGGTCCAAGCGGATTGGGAGACATGGAGAGCGAAGCACCCCTCGTCGGCATCATCATGGGCAGCCGCTCCGATTGGGAGACGATGCGGCACGCTGCCGACATGCTGGACGCATTGCAGGTGCCCTACGAGACCAAGGTCGTCTCCGCGCACCGGACTCCCCAGCGGCTCTACGATTATGCCAAAGGCGCGGTCGACCGCGGCCTCCAGGTGATCGTCGCCGGCGCGGGCGGGGCCGCCCATCTGCCGGGCATGGCCGCGTCCATGACGCGGCTTCCGGTTCTCGGCGTCCCGGTGGAATCCAAGGCCCTTGCCGGCCTCGACAGCCTGCTTTCGATCGCCCAGATGCCGGCTGGAGTGCCGGTCGGAACTCTGGCGATCGGCAAGGCCGGCGCGGCCAACGCCGGATTGCTCGCCGCGGCCATTCTCGCCAACGGCGACTCGGAGCTTGCTGAGCGGCTCGAGGACTGGCGGACCAAACAGACCGACTCAGTCTCAGAACGGCCCGAATGACGCTCGCTCCGGGGTCGACCATCGGCATCGTCGGCGGTGGCCAGCTTGGCAGGATGCTGGCGATGGCCGCGGCCCAGTTGGGCTACAAATGCCACATCTTCGCGCCCGACGGGGCGCCTCCGGCGGCGGAGGTCGCGGCGCGGTTCACCCGGGGTGCCTTCGACGATGCCGAAGCTCTCGCCCGGTTCGCCGGCGAGGTCGACGTCGCCACCTACGAGTTCGAGAACATTGCCGCCGCGCCGCTCGCCGCTCTGGCCGAGCACGTGCCGCTCCATCCGCCGCGAGAGGCGCTCGAGATCGCGCAGGACCGGCTTCGGGAAAAGACGTTCGTGCTCGCGCAGCAGGGGCAGCCGGCGCCTTTCCTCCAGGTGGACGACCTGGCCGGTCTTGCGGCGGCGCTAGCTCGCCTGGGGACCCCAGCACTCCTGAAAACCCGCCGTTTTGGCTATGACGGCAAGGGACAAATACGGATCGACGATCCGGCGGACGCGGCGGCCGCCTGGGCTTCAGTGCGAGGCGCGCTTTGCGTGCTCGAGGGACTGATCCCGTTCGACGCCGAATTCTCGGTCCTCTTGTGCCGCTCGGCGGAGGGCGAAATCCGCTTATGGCCGACACCTCAAAACACGCACGAGCGCGGCATATTGGTCATGTCGACGGTCCCGGCGGACCCGCAACTGGGTCCGGCCATTGCCGACGCCGAAAGGCTTGCGCGGCGAGTGGCCGAATCCCTCGATTATGTCGGGGTTCTCACGCTCGAATTCTTCGCTTTGGGGGACCAGGCGATCTTCAACGAGATGGCCCCGCGGGTGCACAATAGCGGCCACTGGACGATCGAGGGCGCACTGACCTCCCAGTTCGAGAACCATATCCGCGCCATCTGCGGGCTACCGCTCGGCGCGACCGATCTCACGGCCCCGAGGGTCGAGATGCGCAACCTGATCGGGCGCGATGTCGAGGCCTGGCCCCAGATCGTCGCCGACCGGACCGCCCACCTTCATCTCTATGGCAAGGACGAGGCTCGTGAGGGCCGCAAAATGGGCCATGTCACGCGTTTGGATTTCGGGCCGGAGAATTAGGCACTCGGAACTGGAGGCAAGGCTTTCGCCCAGCCCCCAGTCCCCTTGTCTTACCTCGGCTGCATCACTTCGATCGGCAGACCGAGACGCTCCAGCTGCGGGCGAACGCGGGCGGCGTCCCCCACCACGACCCAGACGAAATTGTTGGGATTGATGTGCTGGCGGGCCACCTGGTCCAGCGACTGGGCGGTCATCCCACGGTAGCGGTCGGCGACCCGCTCCCAATAATCGTCGGGACGCCGATAGAGCGCATTGGAACGAAGCGCGCCAAGCACCGCCGGAGAGGTCTCGAACTGCCCCGGAAGCTGACCGGTATTACCGGCAATGACCCGCTGAAGTTCAGCCGGCTGGACCCCGTTGGCCGACAGGAAAGCGGTGACATGCTCGCGGATCACCTGGATCGAGTCGCCGGTCCGGTCCGCCTGCACCGGTGCCTGGACCAGCAGCGGCACTTGGTGCTCGCGAAGGCTGACGCCGCTGCCCGCTCCATAAGACCAGCCGCGGCGCTCACGCAGGTCCATGTTGATCCGGGCCAGGAAGTTGCCGCCCAGGACTTCGTTCGCAGCGCTCAGGTTGAGCAGGTCCTGGGTCCCCTCGACCGGGAGAAGCTGCGCGCCGAGAATGAACGACTGGGGTGACTGCGGCCGATCGATCAGGACGATCCGGGGCTGCTGCTGCTCGACCAGTCCGGAGAACTGCTTGGTGCCCTTGGGCACCGATGGCGGCTGCCAATTGCCGAAGCGCGACTCGAGCTGGGACACCAGGTCGGCCAGGGGCAAATCACTGACGGCGAAGATGGTCGCGTTGTCAGGACGGATCCAGCTCTGGTGGAAGCGGATCAGTTCGTCCCGGGTCACGGCCCTGACCGAATCCGCATTGCCCGTGCCGGTACCCGGTTTGCCGTAAGGATGCTGAGCGCCGTAAAGAACGACCGGAAGCGCCCGGGCCGCAATGCCGCCCGGCTGGGTCATTTCCGCTGCGATGGCGGCCAATTGTTGCTGGCGAAGGCGCTCGACCTCGCCCGGATCGAAGGCCGGGTTGCGAGTGACGTCGGCCAGCAGATCGAGCGAAGGCCCGATATTGGGCGTCAGCGCCGTGAGCAGGACCGCCGTGCGATCGAGGCTGGCGCTGGTGCCGATGGTCGCACCGAGCCGCTCCTGGGCTTCCGCAAGCTGGATGGAGTTGAGGCTCGTGGTCCCTTCAGAAAGCAGGTCCAGCATCAATGCCTGGGTGCCGAGCCGGTTCGTCGGGTCCGCCGCGATGCCGGCGTCGAATTCAACCGCAACTCGGGTGATCGGCACGACGGAGCGGCGGGCGTAAACCACCTCGATTCCGTTCGACAGCCGAGCCCGTTCGATGTCCGGGAAATCGAGCGACGGCGTTCCGCTGATCGGCGGCAGTTCGGCCTGGGCGAAAGGAGCAGGCGCAAGCGGCTGCTCGCCCGGCTCCGGCGTCCGGTAATAACGCGGCCGCTGGCTGGACGTGCTGACCTGGACCCCTGGGGCCCGGGCGCCGGTGACTCCAGCGGCTTCCTCATAGGCTTCGCGCTCGCCCGGCTCGACCCGGAGGGCGTAGACCGGCCGCGTCAGCCAGCGCTGCATCGCCTCGCGCACCTGCGCCGGCGTGACCTCGGCAAATTGCTCCAACCGGGTGCGAAAGAAGTTCGGATCATCGGCATAGAGTTCGCCCTCGGCCAGTGCGACGGCCTTTCCGCCGAAGCCGCCGACCTGCTCGAGGCCCTGGATCCGGCCCGACAAGGTGCGCATCACCGTGCGGCGGACTTCATCCTCCGTCGGTCCGTTGGTGACGAATTCAGTGATGATTTCGTCGAGCCGCCGGGACACGGCGTCGGCGTCCTGGCCCGGCTTGACGTCGACCTGAACCTCGAACAGGCTGACCCGCTGGAACGGCAACAAGAAGCTGCTCACCCGGACGGCGCTCTGCTCTTGCCGCACGAGGATATTGTCGAGGCGCGAGCTGGCGAGGCCGCCGAGCACGGTGGCGCCGACCGACAAGGGTACCTGGTCGTCATGAGTCAGACCCGGGACCACCCAGTTGCGATAGAGGCGGACATTCGCGACCCGGTCCTTCATGACCTGGTCGACCCGGCTCGCCAGGGTCGGCACGGCGGCCTGGGCTGGCTCGTTCACCGGGCCGCGCGGGATGTCCCCGAAATAACGTTCTACCAGCGGCCGCGCCTCGGCCGCGTCGATGTCGCCGGCGAGAACGAGAACCGCATTGTTGGGGCCGTAATTTTCACGGAACCAGTTGCGGACGTCTTCGAGCGAGGCGGCCGACAGGTCGGCCATCGATCCGATCGTGGAATGACGGTAGGGATGGCCTTCCGGGAACAGGGCTTCGAGCTGCGCATATTCGACCAGTCCGAAGGGCTCGTTGTCGCCCTGGCGCTTCTCGTTCTGGACGACGCCGATCTGGTTGGTCAGATTCTCCTGGGTGACGGCCCCAAGCAGGTGACCCATCCGGTCCGCTTCGAGAAAGAGCGATCGCTCGAGCGCCGGCCGGGGGACAGTCTGGAAATAATTGGTGCGATCGAACCAGGTGGTCCCGTTGAGATCGGTGGCCCCCATCGCCCGCGTATATTCGAAATATTCGCCCGGCGCGTTCTCCGAGCCGTTGAACATGATGTGCTCGAACAGGTGGGCGAAGCCGGTCCGCCCGGCAGGCTCGTCCTTGGAGCCGACATTGTACCAGATGGACACCGCAACGACGGGCGCCTTGCGATCCTCATGGACGACGACGCGCAGGCCGTTGTCGAGGGTGAAGGTTTCGTGAGGAATGTCGACGCGCTGGAGCAATTGCTGGACCGCGGCGTCGCTGCCTGTCGCGGCTGGGCCGGCGGCGAGTGAGGCGGGGGCCGATTCTTCAGCGGTGGTCGCGCAGCCTGCAAGGCTGAGACCGGCGAACACCAAAGCGGTAAAAATCCTGCGCATGCAAATCCCCCATCACGGAACCGAAAGGACTCATAACGTCTTGATCGGACAAGGCAAGAAGAGCCCTCGCTGCGGCCGCTGGCCGATTTGGGGTGGATGGACTCGCGCGTGAAGCGCGGCCATCCGGGGACAGCCAGATGCAGGAGATGACGCCGACCTCTTGTGTTGCAGATTAGCAACACTACATGCCGTCCGAATTGATCCAGGGAGTCGAAATCACGCCATGAACCTCGACAAATTCACGGACCGCGCCCGCGGCTTCCTCCAGGCGGCGCAGACCGTCGCCCTTCGGCTCAATCATCAGCGGATCGCGCCGATCCATCTGTTGAAGGCGCTTCTGGAAGACGAGCAGGGGATGGCTTCAGGACTGATCGCACGCGCCGGAGGGAGCGCGGAAGCGGCTCGGCGCGAGACCGATCAGGCGCTGGCGAAGATCCCGGTCGTGTCCGGCAGCGGCGCGAACGCGGCGCCGGCGCTCGACGGCGAAACGATCCGGATCCTCGATCAGGCCGAGCAGATCGCCACCAAGGCCGGCGATTCATACGTGACCGTCGAACGCCTGCTGCTGGCTTTGGTCCTCGCTCAGGCAAGCGACGCCGGCAAGGCGCTGGCGGACGCCGGTGTGAAGGCGGAAGCGCTCAACGCGGCGATCAACGAGCTTCGCGGTGGCCGCGCCGCCGACACCCAGTCGGCCGAAGACCGCTACGACGCCCTCAAGAAGTTCGCCCGCGACCTCACCCAGGCGGCCCGCGACGGCAAGCTCGATCCGGTGATCGGCCGCGACGAGGAAATTCGGCGAACCGTCCAGATCCTCGCCCGCCGGACCAAGAACAATCCGGTCCTGATCGGCGAGCCCGGCGTCGGCAAGACGGCGATCGCCGAAGGGCTGGCGCTTCGGATCGCCAATGGCGACGTTCCCGACAGCCTGAAGGACCGCCGGCTGATGGCGCTCGACATGGGTTCGCTGATCGCCGGCGCCAAATATCGCGGCGAGTTCGAGGAGCGCCTCAAAGGCGTGCTCGACGAGGTGAAGCAGGCCGAGGGCGACGTCATCCTGTTCATCGACGAGATGCACACCCTGATCGGCGCCGGCAAATCGGAAGGGTCGATGGACGCCTCCAATCTGCTCAAGCCGGCTTTGGCCCGAGGCGAGCTACACTGCATCGGCGCGACGACGCTCGACGAATATAGCAAGCATGTCGAGAAGGACCCGGCCCTCCAGAGGCGGTTCCAGCCGGTCTTCATCGGCGAGCCCACGGTTGAGGACACGATCTCCATCCTGCGCGGGCTGAAGGAGAAATATGAGCTCCATCACGGCGTCAGGATCACCGACGGCGCCCTGGTTTCGGCGGCGACTTTGTCGCACCGCTACATCAGCGACCGTTTCCTTCCCGACAAGGCGATCGACCTGATGGACGAGGCCGCCTCCCGACTTCGGATGGAGGTGGAATCCAAGCCCGAGGAAATCGAGACTCTCGACCGGCGGATCATCCAGCTCAAGATCGAGCGCGAGGCGCTCAAGAAGGAGAAGGACCGCGCCTCGAAGGACCGGCTGTCCACGCTCGAGGAGGAACTGGCCAATCTCGAGCAGCAATCCGCGGAGCTGACGCAGCGCTGGCAGGCCGAAAAGGAGAAACTGGCGGGCGAGGCGAAGCTCAAGGAAGAACTGGACCGCGCCCGGCTCGAGCTCGAGCAGGCCCAGCGTGCCGGCGATCTCGGCAAGGCCGGGGAGCTTCAATATGGCCGGATCCCAGAGCTCGAGCGCCAGCTCGGCGAAGCCGAAGCCGCCAGCCACACGGCAATGCTGCGTGAGGAGGTGACCAGCGAAGACATCGCTTCCGTCGTCGCCCGCTGGACCGGAATCCCGATGGAGAGAATGCTCGAAGGCGAGCGCGAGAAGCTGCTGAACATGGAAGCTGAGATCGGCAAGAAGGTGATCGGCCAGGCGGACGCGGTCA
>DASTDX010000047.1:0-6272 GCA_035710145.1 Allosphingosinicella sp. | reverse complement strand
GTCGTCGCGATGATCGCCGGCCATCTCCACCGCCCGATCGTCACCCGCTGGGCCGGAACGATCCTCGCCGTCTGCCCGTCGACCGCGCCGCAGGTCGCACTGGATCTCAACACGATCGACGCGGACAAGCCGGATGGCCGGCCGATGATCGTCGCCGACCATCCTTATTACGCGCTCCATTACTGGAACGGCCGCGAGCTGATCAGCCATTTCGACACGGCCGAGGACCATGAGGTCCTCGCCCGCTACACGTCCAAGCTCCAGCCCCTCGTTCAGATGCTGATGAAGGAAAAAGACGAGCACTAGGCTTTCGTTTCCGCGGCGGGAATATTCCCGTCCGGGGTTATCGTCGCCTTGTCGCCTCGACCCGAGCAAGGACCCGTTCGAAGTTGCCGCTGCCCAAAGCGACAAGTTCCCGCTCTGACCAGCCTCGACGACGAAGCTCGCTCATCAGGGCCTGCAATAGCCCTGCGTGCTCGAGCCCGTTGATCGAGAAATCTCCCATGCCGTCGAAGTCGGACCCAATCCCGACATGATCTCGGCCAGCGACATTGGCGATGTGCTCGATCTGGTCGGCGACCATGGCGACATTTACCTCGGGCTGCGGGTTGGCGCGGTCCCAGGCCTCCATGCCCTGCCGAACAGCGGCCTCGTCGGTCGAATGCGTTGCCAGCAGCTCCGCGTAGCGCCGTTCACCGGAGGACCACCATCGCCAATGCCGAGTCGTCACGAGATATGGAGCCAGGGGCACCATCGCCACTCCGCCATTGGCACGGAGGCTCCGCAATGTGCTGTCGGAAAGGTTGCGCGGCGTGTCGGCCAGTGCCCGAGCGGCAGAATGGCTGAAAATTACTGGAGCGGTTGAAAGAGCGATCGCTTCATTGGCGGTTTCTTCGCTGGCGTGTGAGAGGTCGACCAGCATCCCGAGACGGTTCATTTCCGCGACAACAGCTCGACCAAGTTGGGAAAGCCCGTCGTGCGCCGGACGCGCGATGGAGCGCGACTGCTCAAGGACCATGGCACCGTCGCCGAGATCGTTATGGTGATCGTAGACGATCAGCATCGATCGGACGCCCCGCGAATAAGCCTGACGCAATTTCTCGATCGAACCCTCGATGTGGTCGCCGCCTTCGATGGCGAGCATCAACCCGATCCTGCCGCTGGATCTGGCGCGCCGCAGATCCTGGACCGTACGGGCCAGCATGATGCTGTCAGGATGGCGGGCGGCCAATGCGTCCGCCCAGTCCAGCGCCACATTCAGTCGTGCGAACGGATCGGGTGCGCCTGGACCCCGGTCGGAACCTACCGTCGCGAGCATTCCAAAGACTCCCCCGCTTCGCCAGCGCGGTAAATCGGCCTGGCCCGGCAGGCCTTCCGTCACGTCGAGAGCGGTCGCGGACCAACCAGGCTGAGCTCGGGCATAGTGAATGGCGAAATCGCTGTGGCCATCGAAAACAGGAATCTGGGAGCTGCTTCGGTCAGGTTCGGAAGGAAGATGCTGACAGCCATTCAGCAGCAGGCATGCGAGTATCAATTTTCGGTACACCACGCCCCTCCACCACGGCCTGCTCCACCGAAAAGCTTTGCCGGACCTGGGCGGCGTCCGCTTTTCCGCTGCTGGCTGTTAACGTCTCGCCACCCAGTCCTGCATGTTGCCGCGGTCGCTGACCCGGTAGGGAAGGCCGCGGCTGTTGAGGAAAAGTCGCTCCATCTCCGACCTCGTGAAGGGCCGTGAGCCCAGCCGGCCGAAGACGGCGATCTGGTGGCCGGTCTCGTCGACGCCCCGGTCGCGGTCGAGGCCCTTGGCCAGCGCCAAAGCCGGCGACGGGGTCCGCGCCCAGGCGATCAGCTCGGGCACCGGCCGCGGCGAGAAGCCGTAGAAATTGGGTTGGCTCTCAGGCGAGGTGAGCTGGAGGATCTTCATCCCGTTCCGGCCGTCGGCGACATAAGCGAACAAGGAGGCATTGGTGGATCCGACGATGACGTCCTCGACGTCGTTCATCTGGCCGTCGAAGGTGACGAAGACCGGCGCTGCCGGCGCTTCGGGATTGGTGATGTCGACGATCGCCAGTCCCTGCGCCTTGGCCGCGACGTAGGCGTAGGTGCGGGCGAGATAGATCCGGCGGGCGTCGGCGAAACGGACCGTGCCGCCCGGGACGGGCCTGGGATCGGCGAGCTGGGTGACATCGAACAGCTTCAGCCCTTCGGCATCGGTCACCCACAAATAGCGGAACTGGATGGCCGACGACCGGGCGTCGGTCATCGGAACGGTCGTCACGTGTCTCGGGTGAAGCGGATCGTTGAGGTCGACGACGACGAGCCCGGAATCGGCGGTGATGTAGGCGATCGTCCCGGCCAAAGTGACATGGCGGGCGCCGTTGAGGACTCCATTCTCGTTCCACGTCACCGCGCGGCGAAGGAAATTGTTGCGCGGCTCGCCGTCGGAGAGAGTCTCGACGTTGACGAGGAACAGGCCTTCCTCGGAGTCCGTCACCACGGCGTAGGAATAGATCGGGTGGAAGGGCTGCTCCTGATTTTCCTGGAGCAAACTGATCGTCGTCCCGTCTGCCTGCGGCCGCATCGTCGCCGCCATCTCCCGATTGCGGTCGGGGCGGATCGGCTGGTTGGTCGGAAGCGCCATGCAGGTGGCGTTGCGCGAATTCACCCGCGTGTCCTGGCCTAGGCTGGAGAAGGGCGCGGTGACGATCCGCTCGGACGTGCCCTTGTTGCCGATATTGGCGATGTCATAGACCCTGAAGCCGCCGCGGCCTTCGGCGACGTACATATATTCGCCCCGATTCTGAAGGCAGCGGACCTGGCCGCGGGTGCGCTGGACGACGTTGGCGAATTCCTCCAGCGCCTGGGTCTCGCCGCTGCGATTCTCGTCGAACGTCCGTCCCCGGGTCCAGTTGATCAGCTCGCGGCCATTGCGCTCGACATGGGCGCGCCAGTAATCGGGGTAAGCGAAGCGGTGGAGATAGGATCCGATCACCGCCTGCGGTTCGTCCCACTCGGTTACCCTCGTCGCCTGGAAGCCGCCCTCGAGACCCGTCCAGGCGTGGAGACCGACGAAGTTCACGAAATTGGTACCCTGCAGGAGCAGCTGGGCCATGATCGCATTATTGTCGTTGGCTTCGCTGACATGGCAGTCGCTGCACGTCTTGGTCTCGGTCCGGCGGACCGTGTGCGGGAAGTGGGGCGCGAACGCCTGCGACGAATAACCTGACGAGGCGATCGGCGGCTGCTGGACGTAGATCCGCTCGCGGTTGAGGTTGGTCGACGACAGGATCAGGGCCGAGGTCGATCGGATCGGGGCGACGATATTGCCCTTGCTCGTCATGTGCCGGCCGAGCTGGAACATGTCCTCGCGCGCCACCTGCGGATTGTAGGTCGCGAAATTGCGGGTCTCCTCGCCCTCGTAATGGTGCATGCTGGTGCGCCAGTTCGCCTCGATCGGCAGGTGGCAGCCGCCGCAGCTCGTCGTCCACGACAGGTGGCAGGTGAAGCAGGCCATTTCCTCGTCGGGGTGGGCGAGATCCTCATCGGTCACGCCCTCGCCGAACACGAACCGGCCGGTCTCGGCGCCCTGCCTCGACATCAATTTGGCGCGCGCCGATAGCTGGTTGAAATCCGGATTGTTCGGATCGACGCTGTCGCGCACCTGGCTCACTTCCCATTCCAGGTTGGGATCGACGATCGATCTTTGCACGAGCACCCGCCGGCCGTCTTCGCGCTGCATCCATTCGAAGCGGCGGCGGCCGTCCTCGTTTCGGATCAGCTCCAGGTTTGTCCCCCGCGGCGGCGCGGCCGGGCCGGAGGTGCGAAGATTGGCATATTCGCGGGCGGTGCCGTGGCAGTCCTTGCAGCCGATCTCGATCGCGTTGGCGACCTCGCCGTAGATGAAGCCGTTGCCGTGCGCGTCGCGGCTGAAATGGCAGTCGGCGCATTGCAGGCCGCGTTCCGCATGGATGTCCATCATGTGGACGGAGCGGCCCGGATTGGTGCCGACGGGAACGAACAGGCCCTCATTCTCGCGGCGGAAGGTGTCGGGGTCGCCCGGCGGGATGATATTGCCTTCGGCGTCGAGCAAATTGCCCTGGCGGTCGCGGCGGAAGATGCCGCGGAAATTCCAGCCATGGCCGTGATAATCGGCGAACTGGGTGTGCCGGGCCAGCGGGTTCACCCGGTCATAGACTTCGCGCACGAACTCGACGTCGGCCCACAGCCCGCGCGGCGCCGCGCCTTCCGGATTGCGTTCCAGCACTTCGTGCACCTGCGCTGCGGTCGGATATCTCTGCGTGCGGAAGCGCGCTTCCTCGTCCGCATTGCGTGCGGGCAACCGGTTCTCCGGCCCGGGCCACATCAAATCGGCGTCGGATTCGTAATCCCACATCGTGTAGCCGAGATAGGAATTCAGGAAGATGTTCGGCTGGTGCATGTGGCAGGTCATGCACTGCGAGGTCGGAATCGCGCGGCTGAAGACGTGGCGGATGGGGTGGCCCCGCTCGCCGACCGCCATATGGTTTTCGTCGGCGGGTGCTGCGTGCTCCCCGGCGGCCGCGTGGCCCTCCGCTTCACCCGAGCCCGCGTCGTGTCCGGCTTCCGCCTCGTGCTCGCCGACGCTCCGGCCGTGGCGAAGGCTGGCGATGGTCGGATCGACGGTCGCGGTCTGGCCGTCGCGGCCGTAGCGCGCATAGGTCAGGCTGTGTCTCGGCTCGCGATCGTTGGCGTAGACGACGTGACAGCCCGAACAGCCGGAATGGCGATAGTCGCCGGGCTGGTCGTTGGTCCCCATGAACCACATGAAGGGGTCGTTCAGCCGGGTCTTGTGGACGTTGAGGATCGGGATCGCCACGCGAAGACCAGTGGCGGGGCCGCGGTTCGATTGACGGATGTCCGGACGGCCGGGCTCCTCGAGGCGCTGGATCGACCCGGACGGGTTGGGAAGGCCGATTTCCGCGAACTGGGTGCTGACGTTTCGGCCGCCCCGCTCGAACACCCGGAAGATGTCGCCTGGCGGGATGACGTGCCAGGTCGGCAGCGGATAGAGTGCCGCGAGGACGCCGCGTGCCTGCTGCTCCTCGGTCAGCTGCCCGTTCGCCAAGGGCGACTGGATCTGGGCCGGCTCGCCGGTGCGGGTGTAGGCCTCGCCGAAGATGTAGTTCTTGAACGGGACGATGCCGTTATTGTAGGCGGCGCCGCCCCACAGCATCGCTCCGGTCGACATGATCGACCGTTCGGCCGCCTCGATGATCTCGATATGGCAGGCGCCGCAGGAATCGCGGACCACCCGGTAATCGGACGGGTTGACGAAGCGGACGAACTCGGGCGCCTCGACGTTCAGGATGGTGTAGCTGCGCGCCTGGTTGGCGCTCGACGGGAAGTGCCATGCGCCGGGATAACGCGGCAATACGTGGGCCGCGTTCTGCGCTATCATGTAGGCCGAACCGCCTTGCTCCGATCCCGCCGGTCGGGTGACGGCGACGTTGCCGCCATGGCAATCGGCGCAGCCCAGGACGACGGCCGGCGACCGGTGCATCGTGTGGGCGTCGCTTTCCGTGTGGCAGGTCACGCAGCCGGCGCTCTTCGCTTCGGCTTGCGCCCATTCCTGGGTTCGCGGCGCCGGTGCGGCACGGACCAGGCTGTAGTCGCGGACGACCGGCTTCTCCTTCTCCGAGGCGCCAAGCCTGGACGATCCGAAAAGCGCGACGGCGACCAAAGCCGCCAGGATCAGGAGGGAAGAAAAACGGGCCCGCATCAGTAGCTCAGGATCGCGTTGAGGAGGACCGAATAATAACGGCGATCCCGGTTGAGATTCTCGAACAGGTCGCGAAAGCCCGTGCCGGATTGGAGCATCGCCGCCGAGGCCCTGAACACGATGTTCTGGGTCATTCGCGGCCGCCAGATCGCCGCCGCGCTGACGTCCCAGCCGATGTCGCGCCGGACGGTGCCCTGCATCCTCAACGCCTCGATCACCTCGGTGCGGTGAAACCAGAGATGGTTGAGGTTGCCGGTGAGCCGTATCTCGGGCGTGAGATCGAAATCGACGCCGACGCCCAGCAGCATCGTCCCCGGGTTGACGAAGTTGGACTGGCCCTGTTCCTTCGACGAACGGAGCGAATTGAGGATGCCGTTGCGGCCGTTGACCGACACCGCCCGGGCGCCGCCGGCGAACGGAATGGTCTGGCGGATCCAGTAACTGGTGTCGGCGCCGGCGAAGATCGGGTTTTCGAAAATCGAATCGAAGCCGCGCTGGACGCCGTCGCGTGGAT
>DASTDX010000046.1:0-5449 GCA_035710145.1 Allosphingosinicella sp. | reverse complement strand
GCCGCCCGGCGGCACGTCGTTGGCGAAGAAGGAGAATATCAGGGTCTGCCCGCTGCGCGCGGTCATGTACCCGGACAAGGCGTTCGTCGCGTTCAGTGACCCCGTTTTCGCGAACAGCCGCCGTTCAAGCGTCGACCCCCGAAACCGGTTGGCAAGGGTGCCGTCGACGGCGGCGACGGGGAAGGTCTCGCGCCAGGCAGTGCCCCACGATTGCGTGGTGGCCCAAAGCAGCAGGCGGGCGACGGCGCGCGGCGACATCCGGTTGTAGGTCGACATTCCGGATCCGTCCGAAAGATCCCAGCCGGTCCGCGGTGCGCCGGCTTGTTCGAGCAAGGTCGCGATGACCGCGACGCCGTCCTGGATGGATCCCGAACCGCTGAGGATGCCCAGACGACGGACCATCAATTCCGCGTGCAGATTCTGGCTCTCCTTGTTGATCCGGACGAGATCTTCGCGCAGCGGCGGCGGAACCACGCGTGCCAGCTCCGGCTCGGCCGCGACGGGCGGCGGTGCGTTGCTGGTCGCTTCTTCACCTTCGCCGCCCTCTGCGGGCCGGTGGCGAGCCCTGG
The DNA here is from genome assembly GCA_035710145.1 of Allosphingosinicella sp. Taxonomy (GTDB): domain Bacteria; phylum Pseudomonadota; class Alphaproteobacteria; order Sphingomonadales; family Sphingomonadaceae; genus Allosphingosinicella. The sequence goes on along the minus strand of DASTDX010000046.1, from coordinate 4,880 downwards.
CATGTCCGGTCACGCGGACCCCACGCGCCTCGAGCAAGGTGCGCAACCTTTGGGCGGCATAAAGCGCCGGATCGTCGATCCCGAGACGCAGGGTCCGCGGCTCCGCGGAGGCTGCGATCCGACCGGTGAGGCGAAGATCCAGGCTGCCGGGCATTCGCGTGAAGCGAAGGTCTGTTTCGCCTTCCGCGACGGTCACCGCCTGGTTGGTGACCCGGTAATAAGGAAGCTCATCGAGCGAAGGCGGCTGACCCACTTCGGCTGGCGTCACCCGCAGCTGAAATTCGTTGTCGTCCAGGGTCAGCGCCGAGATCCCGGTGCCATAAGCGGTGACGATGTTGTTCCAGCCCATGCCCGGACTCCAGCGCTGGTCCGGGAACAGGGTGTCGTCGCCGATCACATCGCGTACCCGGCGGGTCCGCGCGGCAACGGCGTCGGCCAATGTGGCGAGACAGTTGGTGACACAGTCGGCAGAGCTCGAAAGTCGAGCGTCGCCGTGGCCGACCAGAACGACGTCGCGGACTCGCCTTCTCACCTCGACGAGCCTCACCGCGGCCCCGCCGGCCGAATCCGGCTGGTCCAGCCCTGGCAGGGCCGCGAACGCCGCCGCCGTCGTGAACAGCTTGGTGTTGGAGGCCGGGATGAAGCGATTGTCCGGATTGATCGCGATCAGCTCGCGCCCTTGAGCGTCGGTCACGACCAGGCCGAAACGCGACCCCAGCGGCGCTTGCGCCAACTGCGATGCAGCCGTCTGCTCGAGGCTCTGCTGAAACGCCAATGCCGGGGCGGCGGCGGCAATGGCGAGCCCGATCATCGTGGCGCGGGCAAACAAGGGGATCTGGATCATGGGTTCATCCTGAAGTGCAAGCTGCGCCGCGAAAGCCGGCTGTATCCGATCGAAGCGCGGCCGCGATCGTCATTCATAATGAGGCTCGCCCCGTTCCCGCAGCTGCTCATAATGGACGATGGCCGGCTCCGGTCCCAGCGGCACTGGGCGCCCGTCGCGGAAGGCCCATTCTCCACGGTCGCAATCCGTCGCCCGGACATAACCGTTGATGTAGAGCCGCCGCTGATGGCCCGAACGATTGATCCCGGACCCGTGCACGAGATAGGGGTTCCACAAAGCGAGGTCGCCGGGCTCGAGATCGAGGTGGACTGCGTCCGAGGCGGAGAGCCCGACCCGTTCGAGCGCGCCATCCTGCATCGCCCGGCCCAGCACAACGGCCGACGTGTCGAGATCGAGGTCACCGTGAAGATGGCTTCGCGGGACGAATGCCATGCCACCGGACCGCTCATTGTGCGGGTCGATCGCGAGGCCCGTCTGGACATAAGACGTCGCCAGGTTGCGATAGCAGTCTGCGGGCAGGCGGAAGCGCGAATCCTGATGCCAGGCGAAGTCGCTTGCACCGCCGGGAGCCTTCCAGTGAATCTGGTTGATGATCTGCTTGACGTCCCGCCCGATCAGCGGCTCGAGCAGCGCCGCGAAGCGCGGGTCGAGCCTCACGGCGTTCAATGCCGGCCGGTGGTAGGATGGCCATTGCACCATCTGCACCGCGGGTTCGCCTTCGCCGCGCGCGATCTTGTAATAGAGATTGCCGTGCCGGAAACTGCGGCCATGCGCGACGCCCTCGGCATGAACGCGGTCGATTTCGGCACCGATGGCCTCGACCTCGGCGGGCGTGAAGAAGCGCCTGACGACGAAGTAGCCATCGCGGTGCCAGGCGTCGGGGTCAATCTGGGTCATCGGCAGGCCGTTGCAGTGCATTGTCGTCGAGCTCGCTTTCCCACCGGGCGACGGTGGTGGCGACGGTGAGGTTGGCGGACGCGCTCGGCACGGTCCGGGTCATGTCGAGCAGGCGATCGAAAGGCAGCACGAAGCCGACGACCAGAGCGGTCTGCTCGGGTGGAACGCCGACCGACGAAAGCACCGCCGCCAGCATGAACAAGGATGCGGAAGGCACCGGCGCCGTTCCGAACGCGGCCAGCGCGCCGGTGAGTAGAACGAGCCCATAAGTCGTCGGCGTCATCGCCACGCCGAGCGCCTGCAGGCTGAACAGGCTGAGCAGCCCGACATACATGGCCGTGCCGTCCTTGCCGATGCTCGCACCGAGCGGCAGCACGGTCGAGTAGATCGGCCGGCCGACGCCGATATTCCTTTCCGCCACCCGCATTGCGACGGGCAGGGTCGCCGAGCTCGATGCGGTTGAAAAGGCGACTGCCAGAGCGTCGAAGATGCCGCGGTAGAAGCGCAGGACCGGCACGCCCGCGACGAACCGCAACAGCAGACTGTGCACGAAAAGGATCTGGATGGCCGAGCCCAGGACCACCGCGAGCGCAAGCCATCCGACATTGACGAACACCGCCGCGCCATTGGCGGCGACCGCGTTGGCGATCAGCGCGAACACGCCGAAAGGCGTCGCCTCCATGACGATCCCGACGATCTTGAGCAGGACGGCGGTGGTCGCCTGGAGCAGGGTGGCGAAAGGGCGCCCGGCCTCGCCCGCAACCAAGGTGCCTATACCCAGCAGGATCGCGACAAAGATGATCGCCAGCATGTCGCCCTTGGCAAGGGCGTCGAAGATGTTGACCGGAATGATCCCCACCAGCTGCTCATAGGGTGTGGGCGGATCGCCGATGCCGTGGGGCGCAGCGGTCCCCAGCGGCGCTCCTTCCCCGGGCCGGATCAGAGTCGCCACGGCCATTCCCACGGAAACCGCGATCGCGGTGGTGAAGGCGAACAGGCCGATCGTCCGGCCGCCAATGCCGCCGATCCGCTTCGGATCGCCCAGCATGGTGATCCCGGCGGCGATCGTCACCAGCACGATCGGCACGACGAGCATCCGGATCGCGCGAACGAACAGATCGCCGATGAACTGGACGTACGGCGTCCCCTCAGGCCACAGGCCGGCGAACAGCAATCCGAGCGCCAGCGCCCCCAGCACCCGTTTCCAAAGGGGAATCGCCAGCCAAATGCGGAACAGGTTCACGGGCAGGTGCCCACGCGGGGCTCGTGCCTGAGGGCGCGTCCCGCCGCCGCGCCGGTGAGAGCATTATCTTCCACCGCCGCGACGCCGTTGACGAACACGGCTCGCACGCCGGCAGCGAGCAGATTGGGCAGCTCGTAGGTCGCACGGGCGGAATAAGTGACCGGATCGAAGACGACGATGTCGGCAAAGGCGCCGGGCCTGATCCGGCCGCGGTCGACCAGTCCGAACGCGTCCGCGGTACGCGCCGAACTTCGCTCGACGAAGTCCCGAACGCTGAGCACCCCGCGGCGCTTCACATATTCGGAATAGAGCCGTGCGAAGCTGCCGTAGGCGCGGGGATGTCCGCCGGTCGCATCAGAGCCGGTCATGACCCACGGCTGGCGCATGAAGACCTCGATGTCGGCCTCGGTCTGATTGAACGAGGCCACGGGCCGATCGGATTCGCGAATGAGCGTGATCGCCGTTGCGATCGGATCGTTTGTTCCGGCAACCTCCGCCAGCGTCCTGCCTCGGTTGGGCCCCATGGTGATGAGCAAAGCCGCCGCGCCGCCGCGCCGCCGCAGATTGTCGGCCATCTCGGCCCGCAAGCGACCCTCCAGGGCAGAGTCGCCAAGACGCCTCAGCAGCTCGACGCGCCCGCCGTCCTGGGCCCAGTTGGGGACCAGGGCCGAAACCAGCGTCGTCCCGGAGGCCGACCAGGGATATTGATCGGCCGTGATCCTTTGGCCCTCGCGACGGGCGGCCTCGATCCGTTCGACGATCGCCGGCGCCTGGCCGTGAACGTCCACGCCGAGCGCCTTGATATGCGAGATGTTGACCGGAAGCCCGGCATCGCGCCCGACCGCGATCGCCTCGTCCACCGAGGCCGACAGTCCGATCGAATATGAGGATTCATCGCGGATGTGGCTGTCGTACACACCGCCCCGAAGCCCTGCCTCGCGCGCCAGCATCACCACTTCCTCGGTCCTCGCGAAGCTTTGCGGGGCATAGAACAGCCCGGTCGAGAAGCCGAGCGCACCCTGGCACATGGCGCCCGCGACCATCGCCCGCATCCGCGCCAGCTCTTCCGCCGTCGGGGATCGATCCGAATCGCCGATCTCGGCCCGCCGAACCGCGCCGAAGCCGACGAAGGCGGCGTAATTGATACCGACCGGTGAGGTCTGGGCTCGTCCAAGCACCGATGCGACATCGGGGTTGCCGACGCCGTCATTGCCGATGAAGGCGGTCGTGACCCCCTGCATCAGGAAACCGGCTACCAGCCGTGCGTGCGCATCGTCCGAGGCCAGTTGGTCGGCCAGATGGGTGTGCGGGTCGATGAAGCCTGGTGCGACGATCAAGCCGCGAGCATCCAATATGCGGCCGGCGCGAAGGCGAAGCCGGCGCCCGACCGCCCGGATCCGATCCCCCGACACTGCCACGTCGCCGACGAAGGGCGCGTCCGATCCGGTATAGATCGTGCCGCCGCGAATGATCAGATCGACTTGCTCGCGGGCCGCCATGGCGGGGGCGGAGGACGTCAGCAGCAAGGCGATCATCCAGCTGTACTTCATCGTGCTCCCCAGAAGCCGGCGGCCGGCGGAATGATGAATCCGCTGTCTTGCCTGATCCCGCCTGGTCGATCCTCCCGGAGCCAGAAAGGACCGTCAAGGTCGACGAAATCCGACATTAAGGCGAGATGCAGCGCCGGCGCGATCGCTAGCGACGAACTCACCATGCAACCGGTCATGAGGCCAAGTCCCATGGCCCGCGTTTGTCTTGCGACCTCGAGCGCCGCGGTGAGCCCGCCCGCTTTGTCGAGTTTCACGTTCACCGCCTGATAGCGACGCGCCACGGCCCCCAGATCCGCCGCGACATGGATCGATTCGTCGGCGCAGATCGGCACTGCTGGTGCGAACC
>DASTDX010000045.1:0-2067 GCA_035710145.1 Allosphingosinicella sp. | reverse complement strand
CCGCTCGCGACCCCGTTCCTGCCAAAGGATTCGCTGACCGACGGGTCGATCGCAATCGCCGCCGCGCTGGCCCTGTTCGTCATCCCGGACGGGAGCGGCCGAGCGCTGCTGAATTGGGACGAGGCCAATCGCGCGCCGTGGGGCGTGATCATGATGTTCGGCGGCGGGCTTGCGCTTGCGGCGGGGATGGGCGCTTCGGGGCTCGGCGACTGGCTGGGGGTCGCCTTGCAGCCATTGCAAGCGGTTCATCCCCTTGTCGTAGCGCTGGTGCTGGTCGCGCTGGTCGTGCTGATCACCGAATTCGCGTCGAACGTCGCCGCCGCGAGTGCCGTCATCCCGGTCGTCGCCGGGATCATTGCGGCCACCGGCGCCGACCCGATCCTGCTCGCGCTTCCGGCGGCGTGGGCGGCGAGCTGGGGTTTCATGCTGCCGAGCGGCACCGGGCCGAACGCCATCGCCTGGGCGACTGGGCACATCGCCTTGCCGCGGATGCTGAAGGCCGGGCTTCTGCTCGACCTCGCCGGAATCCCGCTGATGGTCGCAACGGTGTGGATGATCTCCGCCCTCGGTTGAAATCGCGTTTCGTGGGGCTTATTCGCGCCAGCGCACGGCGAGCCGGCGGAGATGCATCCTGCGGAGGTTAGGATGCCAGCGCCCCGGCCTCCTCGCTATTCGGTTCCCGCCTCCCTGGGGACGACTGGTTCGAGGACGAGAACGCACATGACCGACAGCCCTTCGCATTCGCGCAAGCCCAAAGCCCCGGAACGCTACATCGGCAACCACCGGCTCGATCCGGCGACGTTGATGATGGGCCACGGCTTCGATCCCTCGCTGTCCGAGGGCAGCTTGAAGCCGCCGATCTTCCTCACCTCAACCTTCGTGTTCGAGACGGCCGCCGACGGAAAGCGCTTCTTCGAGGGGATCACCGGCCGGAGCGACGGCAGCGGCCGGGCCGAGGGACTCGTCTATTCGCGGTTCAACGGGCCCAACCAGGAGATTCTCGAGGACCGGCTGGCGGTTTGGGAAGATGCCGAGGCGGCGCTCAGCTTCTCGAGCGGAATGACCGCGATCACAACGCTGGTGCTGGCGCTTGCCGACCAGAATGACGTGATCGTCCATTCCGGCCCGCTCTATGCGGCGACCGAAAGCATCATCGACAAGATCATGGCCCGCTTCGGCGTGAGCTATGTCGACTTCCCCGCCGGCGCGACCCGCGAGGAACTGGACGCGGTATTGGCGAAGGCCAAGGCGCAGGCGGCCGAGCGGGGCGGAAAGGTCGCCATGATCTACCTGGAAAGCCCGGCCAACCCGACCAACGCATTGGTCGATGTCGAGGCGGTGCGTGACGCCCGCGCCGCGGCCTTTGACGGCGACTTGCCGCCGATCGCGATCGACAACACCTTCCTCGGACCGCTGTGGGCCAAGCCGCTCAACCAGGGTGCCGACATCAGCGTCTACAGCCTCACCAAATATGTCGGCGGGCACAGCGATCTCGTCGCCGGAGCGCTGGTCGGCAGCAAGGCAGTGCTCGACAAGGTCCGACTGATCCGCAACCCGATGGGCGGGATCTGCGATCCGAACACCGCCTGGATGCTGATGCGTAGCCTCGAGACGCTGGAATTGCGCATGAGCCGTGCCGGCGAGAATGCGGTCAAGGTGTGCGAATTCCTGCGCGGCCACCCGAAGGTGGAGAGCGTCGGCTACCTCGGATTTCTGGAAGAAGGCTCGCGCCAGAGGGACATCTACGATCGCCATTGCACCGGCGCGGGATCGACTTTTTCGCTCTATTTGAAGGGCGGCGAGCCCGAGGCTTTCCGCTTCCTCGACGCGCTCAAGATCGCCAAGCTCGCGGTTAGTCTCGGCGGTACCGAGACGTTGGCGTCGGCGCCGGCGGCGATGACGCATTTGTCGGTCCCGGAAGAACGCCGTGCCGCGCTGGGCATCTCCGACAATCTCGTACGGATTTCCATCGGAGTCGAGAAGGCCGAAGACCTCATCGCCGACTTCGCAAATGTGTTAGAGGCGGTCTAACCCCAGTCCTCTATCAGCCAGCCGCGCTGCTCGGCC
>DASTDX010000044.1:0-20470 GCA_035710145.1 Allosphingosinicella sp. | reverse complement strand
CCTGCCCGCGACCGGCACCTATATGGTCCCCAACCCAGAAGGCTCGGCGGCGCAGACCGTCATGTACGGACAAGGACCGATCGCCACGATTCACTACAACACCCAGGGGTTCGCGGCGTCGGACCCCGGGCCGCTGGTGTTCGGGCTGGTGCTGAATTTCATCGTCGCTCTGCTGATCGGAGCCGCCCTGATCGGGATCGATCGCCGCGTTCCCGACTTCGGCTCGCGCGCCCGGGTAGCGGTGCTGATCGCGGTCGCTGCCACCGCCTTCACCCATCTCGGCGAGCCGATCTACTGGCATCATGATTGGCCGCATTTCATCTATCTGTTCATCGCCGATGCGCTGGCGCTCGCCTCGGCCGGCGTGGTCGTCGCCTGGTTCCTGCCGAAGCCGGACCGCGCCGCACCGGCGGATGCGCCCACCGACGTCTAGACACAGCTAGAGCAAAGCCAGGAAGCGCGCGCCGGCCTCGAAATCGGCCCGGCGGCCGGCGAGCGCCTTGGAAGCTTCGTCGTCTACGCCCCATTTTTCGGCCTGCCATTGCTCGTCGAGCGTGGCGGCACGCCAGGCTTCGTCGAAGCCGATGGCCTGTTCGGCCAGCGCCAGGGCGACCAGAATAGAGCCCGAAACCGTGACGAGGGGCGACAAGCCGGCCAGCTCGAAAGGCGTTCGCGCCAGCACTGCCGACTGAAGGCGTTCGATCGTCGCCGGCGGTTGCGGCCGGTGAACGATACCGGTGACGGTTTCGAAGGCGACGTCGAAACGCCTTGTGGCCCAATCGAGGATCGGATCCCACTGCTCGGCCTGTCGGCAAACGAGGGGTGAAGGCCCTTCGGCCCGGTAGCACAGGAGATCACTCTCTCCATAAACGGCAAGGCCCCGGGCGAACCGCTCCGGATCAGGCGAAATGCGATCGATCGCCGCATTGGCAAGGCCCGTCAGCGGCATGGACCTGGGGTCGATCTTGTCCCCCTGCTTGTTCCATTCGTCGGCGATCGCCGCGGCAAGGGCCGCGGCCGGGACCGCGAGTGCCGATCGGCCGGGCGTTCGCACCGGCCGGCCGTCCAGGGCGATTTCGAAACCGTCAGCCGTCGCGACGACTTGCGCGGCCTTGAAGAAGCGTTTCACGCGTCTGGCGGGGTCCGCCAGCGGCGGGCAAGATATCGGGGGCCGAGGAAGCTGATCGCGAGGCCGGCCAGGGCCAGCGGGAAGCCGATGATGTGGCCGCCCTCGACGAGCAGGTCGCCCTGCCAGATGACGAGCGCGAACAAAACGAGGGCGGTGCCGCCGATCCGGGTGAGATTGATGAGGATGAAGCGGGTGCGCCACATCTGCTTGTCCTGGGGCGTGTTCATGCTGCTGCCTTCAATTGATCGAAAAGGTCGAGGGGGTGGCCGCACAATTGATGCGCGCCGGCCCCGATGAGTTCGTCCGCTTCATGATAGCCCCAGGTAGCGCCGATTCCCCTCACCCCTGCCGAGCGCGCCATCATCATGTCGAAAGTGGTGTCGCCTATCATGAGGCTGGCCTCCGGGTCGGCCCCAGCCTCGGCCAGGGCCCGTTCGATCATCGACGGATGCGGCTTGGAAGGATGCCTGTCGGCGGTCTGGAGAGTCACGAAGCGCGCGAGAAGGCCATGATGATCCAGGCAGAGCGCCAGTCCACGATCGGACTTGCCGGTGGCGATCCCGAGCAGCCAGCCATCCGCTTCGAGCCCGTCGAGCAGCTCGACGATACCGTCGTAAAGCGGTTCATCCGCAAGGCCGTCGGCGCGCATCTTCTGGAACGCTTTCTTATATTCCTCGGCGAGGTCGACGTGGACATCCGCCGGGGCGTCCGGAAGAATCGTCCGCATGGCCTCGACGAGACTCAGGCCGACCACGCGACGAGTCCGCTCGCGCGCCGGAGGGTCGAGGCCGGCGGCCGTGAAACAGGCCTCCATGGCCCAGCAGATATTGTGCTGGCTATCGACGAGGGTGCCGTCGCAGTCGAAGATGGCAAGCCGGTTCACGACCGCATCAGCCGAGCGCCCGGCTAGCCCCGCCGCCGGGAGCGTCGCTCGCCGCGGCGTTCCTTGCGGCGAGTCTTGGCGGCGGCTGATACTGCCTTGCGCTTGCCTTCCGGTGTCTCGGAAAATTTCACCTCGTCCAGCGGCAGGTCCCCCAGTTCCAGGTCGAAGCCCAGAGAGGCCATGGTCTGCGCGAAATGTTCGGGCAGCTCGGCGGTGACGTCGATCCGGCCGCCGTCGGGATGGTCGATTCGGAGGCGGCGCGCATGGAGATGGAGCTTGCGGCTGATCGTGCCGGTCAGAAACGCTTCCTGGCCGCCATATTTGCCGTCCCCGAGGATCGGATGGCCGATCGCCGCCATGTGAACCCGGAGCTGGTGGGTGCGACCGGTATAAGGCTGAAGTTCCACCCAGGCGGCGCGATTGCCGGCCTGATCCAGCACCCGGTAACGGGTCTTGGCGGGCTGCCCGTTCTCCTCGTCGACGTGCATTTTCTCGCCGCCGGTGCCCGGCTGCTTCGCGACCGGCAGCTCGATCAGGCCATCGTCGATCGAGGGTACCCCGATCACCACCGCCCAATAGACCTTGCGCGCCGTCCGCCCGGAAAAGGCCTTGGAAAAGAAGGCGGCAGCCCGCGGGGTCCGGGCGACCAGAAGCGCGCCCGACGTGTCCTTGTCGAGGCGGTGAACCAGTTTGGGCCGGGAGGCTCCCTCGCTCACCAATCCGTCCAGAAGTCGGTCGAGATGATTGGCGGTCTTGGTCCCACCCTGGGTAGCAAGACCGGGCGGCTTGTTGATGACGATCGCCGCGGGATCCTCTTCGATGACCAGGCTTCTGACGAAGTCCACCTCGTCCTCGCTGAGCGTTTCGCGGGTCGGCTGAGGCTTGACGGCGGGCGCCTCGTCACCCTGCGGCGGAACCCGAATGCCCTGGCCGGCTTCGACCCGGTCACCCGGCGCCGCGCGCTTGCCGTCGAGGCGCAACTGGCCGGTACGCGCCCAGCGGGAAACCTGGCCGAAGCTCACGTCCGGAAGGTTGCGCCGAAACCAGCGGTCGAGGCGGATTCCGTCATCCTCCTCGGTGACCGTGAAATTGCGTACCTGCTCGCTCACGTCGGCGCCCGAGCCAGCCAGAGTCCGGCAGATAACAGGCAAAGGGCGCCGAGGACCGAGGCGAAGACATAAAAGGCCGCGAGACCGAATTGGCCCTGCTGGATCATGTAAAAGGTCTCGGCGCTGAAGGCGGAGAAGGTGGTGAAGCCGCCGAGCAGGCCGACGCCGAGGAGCATCCGCCAGGGATCCGCCTCGCTCCCCCGCGACAGCAGGAAACCGAGGAGAAGCCCGGCGCACAGGCCACCGGTGAGGTTGACGATGAACGTACCCCAGGGGAACTGGTCGCCCAGCCGGGGCGCAGCGAGGCCGACGCCGTAGCGAAGGCCGGCGCCGATCGCGCCGCCGATCATGACGAGGAAAAGATTGGGCATCGGGGCCGCATGTAGCGCCCGGATGGCGGCGGCGCTAGCGGCTGACCTCGCCGCCCGCCGGATGGCCGGATTGCCAGAAAGCGAAGGTCTGCGATTGAAGCGCGCGGATGAAGCGCGCCGCCTCCGGTCCCTCCCATGGCCCTTCGTAACCGTGATCGCGGGCACCGCCCGAAACGAACCACCCCTGTCCCGGAATGCCGTCGCTCTGACGAACCACCAACACCGCCAGCTCGGGCTCGCCTCGTGCCTGGGCGTCGCGGTCGACATCGCCCAGCACCGCGCAGAGCTGGCGCATCTTCGGCCGCGAGAAGGCATAACCGAGTCGCTCGAGCATCTCCGAATAGGTCAAGGCGACGCCTGCCTTCGCCGCTGCGACGAGATGCGCACGCACTTCCTCGGGATCGGCTAGGCGTTCGGCCATGGTTCCTCCGCAACGCGGAGAGACTATCAACCGGCGTCGGCGAGAACCACCCGGCCGTCGGTGCCGCCGCCACTCCGCGGCGACAGCCGGACCGTGAATCGGCCATTGTCGTCCTTGGTCGCACCCGTCACGACGAAATCCGGGCCTTCCCGGCCGGCGCCGGCGACGGTGAAGTCGGCGGCACGGGCGGGATCGCGATACCAGCGGACGATCGCGTCAGGCGCGTCCACGCTCGTGAAACGAAGCTCAACCTCGCCTTCGGACCGACCCTGGGCGCCGTCGCGCCCGCCCTGGACATGGATTCCGCTGAACTGGGCCCCCGGATAGATGAGCCCGCTGTCGTCATCGATCCCTGCCCGGCTTCGGATTCCCTCCGGTATGTCGAGCTTCATCTCGAATCCGGGCGCAGAGACGGAAAGCTGCCCTTCCTCCGCTCTGCCGGCGGCCGAGACGTTGCCCGTCGCCTGCTTCTCGTCGTCATGTCCGACACGCACGTCGCAGCCCCCGAGCAGGGTTGCCGCGGCAAGAACGGGTAAGAGCGTCGTCCTCATCATCATTCCTCCCTGACGAATCGATTAGCTGTGTTAGTCTAATAATACAATAGCCACGCTTGCCGTCTCCCGGCCCCTCCCCTAGGCGCGCCCGATGAGCGATCCCCAGAGCCAGCGCCGCGCGGGCCTCCTGTTCGGCCTCGGCGCCTATCTGCTGTGGGGGGTGATGCCGCTTTACTTCAAGGCGCTCGCCCATGTGTCCGCGCTGGAGATCGTGGCCCACCGGGTGCTCTGGTCGCTGGTCTTCCTGGCCGCCCTGGTCGCGCTGTCGCGGCGCTGGGACGCGATCCGGGCCGCACTGACGAACCGGCGGGTGCTGACGACCCTGGCGATCACGACCCTCCTGATCGGGATCAACTGGCTTACCTTCATCTACGCCGTGGTCGCCGGCCATGTCCTCGAAGGCAGCCTGGGCTATTATCTCAATCCTCTCGTGAATGTCCTGCTCGGGGTCGTCCTGCTCAAGGAGAAACTGACCCGGGCCCAGGCCTTCGCCACCATTCTGGCGGCAGGCGGGGTGGCGGTGTTGGCGACCGGTGCAGGTTCCGGGCTCTGGATCAGCCTTACGCTTGCCGCGACGTTCGCGGCCTACGGCTTCCTCCGCAAGGTCGTCGCCGTCGACTCGCTCGAGGGCCTGTCCATCGAGACCTTCCTGCTGGCTCCGCTCGCGTTGGCCTGGATGGCCTGGCTCCAAAGCCAAGGCTCCGCCGCCTTCGCCGCTTCGGGAATCACTACCGACCTCCTTTTGGTCCTCGGGGGCGCGGTCACCGCGATTCCCCTGTTGATGTTCACGGCCGCGGCGCGGCGGCTGCCTTATTCGACTCTCGGCTTCCTTCAGTATGTCGCCCCGTCGCTCCAGTTCCTGCTCGCGGTGCTGGTGTTCGGCGAACCCCTGACGACGGCCCACATCATCTGCTTCGCGGCGATCTGGTCGGCGCTCGCCATCTTTTCCTTCGAGGGCGTGCGTTCGGTGCGGCGCGAACGCGCCGCGCCCGCCCCCAAGGGGTTGTGAGGCACGGCAAAGGGCGTCATTTTCCAATGGTCAAAGGAGGCGTGGATGAAGACGGATCCCCGGATCGACCTCTATATCGAGCGCCAGGCTGACTTCGCCCGACCCATCCTCGAATTTCTTCGCCAGACGGTGCACTCGGCCTGCCCGGGCGGCGAAGAGACGCTGAAATGGAGCATGCCGCACTTCCTCTACAAAGGTGAAATTCTCGCCGGCATGGCCGCCTTCAAGCAGCACGCCACCTTCGGCTTCTGGCGCGGAAGTCTCGTCGTCGGCGAAGGCAAGGCGGAAATGGACGCCATGGGGCAGTTCGGCAGACTCACCGCCATCGATGATCTGCCGCCGCGGACCGAGCTGGAGGCACTAGTCCGGAAGGCCATGGCGCTGACCGACCAGGGCGTGAAATCGCCGCGCAGCATCCCGAAGAAGGCGCCCTTTTCAGTCCCTGACGACCTGCGCTCGGCGCTCGAGGACAATAGGTCGGCGGCCGCAACTTTCGCGGCGTTCCCGACCAGCTGTCAGCGGGAATATGTCGACTGGGTCACGGAAGCGAAACGCGATGAGACGAGATCGAAACGCGTGGCCCAGGCGATCGAGTGGATGGCCGAAGGCAAACGGCGGCACTGGAAATACGAGAAGTGCTGAAGCCGAGTGGCCCTCAGCCGGCTTTGGCGGGCGCCGCCGTCGGCGCGGTGAGCAGCCGGCACTGGGGCAAATCAAGCGTGTCCATATCGCTGCATTCGCGAACCTGAACGTCCGCGTTGGGCGCGACGAAGATCGCCCATTGCCGGCCGTCCTCGCACATGGCCACCCACATCGCCATGCCCGTATGCTGCTGCTGATAATTGCTGTTCACGACCCGTTTGCACCGCCGGCCGCTGTCGCGGATGGCCCGCATCAAGCCGAGAAAGCGAAGATCCTGGGGCAAGGACTTCAAGCGGTCGCTATGGGGATTGGCAACGGAGATCTTGGTGACGTTTTCGGGCAGGTCACCTTGCTCGCAGCCGGCGACCAGGACCATCAACGCCACCAAAAGGTAATTCTTCACTGGCCCCGCCCTCCGTCCTTCGGCGGCGCTTCGTGACCCAGCCTGACGTCGGCATCGTTCATGACCTGCGCGGCGCCGCCGCGGGAGATGACGATGGTGAAGGTCGCTCCGCCCTGGCAATAAGCGCGCCAGACGGGCAGGCCCTGATGGGCCCCGACCGGCTCGGAGCGCTCGACATGCTGGCACGCCCCTTCGGCATCCCGGATGGCGCGCATGAAGACGCCATTCCTTTGCGCTTCCGGAAGCGCCTCGAGCCTGGTCTGCATGGCGTTCGCGCTCTCCACCGCCGAGTCATTCTGCGTGGTGACGGCGGCACTATTGCAGCCGGCCAGGACAAGCCCCGCCGATAAAACTGCGAAACCGAGAATCCTCTCCATCAGGCCCTCCTCTTAACGCTCAATTCGAGCGACAGTTCGAACATTTGCCTCACGCCGTCGCTTCGACCTCGGCGCCATAACGCTGGCGAAGGCTCACCTTGTCGATCTTGCCGGTACCGAGCTTGGGAAGCGGCTCGTCGACGAACCAGATCCACTGCGGCAGCTTGAACTGGGCGACCCGCTCGGAAAGAAACGCGATCAGATCCTCCCGGGTCGGCCCTGCATTCTCGCAATAAATCACCGCCGCCGGAACTTCTCCCAGGCGATCGTCGGTCACGCCGAACACGGCCGCCTCTGAAACCGCCGGGTGGGCGTAAATCGCCGCCTCGACCTCGGCCGAACTGATATTCTCTCCGCCGCGGATGATGATGTCCTTCTTGCGGTCCACGATAAAGAGGTAATCATCCTCGTCCAGGTAGCCGACATCGCCCGTCCGCAGGTAATTGTCGGCGGTAAAGGCCGCTCGGGTCGCCGCCTCGTCGCGCCAATAGCCACGGATATTGGCGGCCGACCGGATCGCGATCTCGCCGCGTTCGCCGGCGGGCAGGTGCCGGTCGCCCTCGCCCAGGATCGCCATTTCGACGATCGGTTTATGGGGGCGACCGGTCGAGGCCGGCTTGTCGTGATAATTGGACCAGAAATTGCCGCAGCCGACCGCGTTCGTCTCCGTCAGACCGTAACCGAGCGCCGGCTGAGCACCGCGAAAGCTCTCCTCGAGCCGCCTGACGTGCGCCACCGGTCGCGGCGCCCCGCCGGCGGCAATATCGGTCAGCGACGACAGATCATATTTGTCGCGGTCGGAATGCTGCATCAGCTCGAGGCTCATCGTCGGGACGCCGACGAAATAGGTGATCTTCTCTTCCTCGATCAGCCGGAGCGCTTCGCCCGGATCCCATTTGGGCATCAGGACCATGGTCCGGCCGATCACGAAACTGTTCAGCAGAACCGGCACTTCGCCGGTGACGTGGAAAAGCGGTACGTTGACCAAAGTCTTCGGAGGATTGACCGGCGGCTCGCCCATGCTCTCCTTGATTCCGAGCAAGGTGAGCAGCCCGATCGTGTAGGCGTAAACCCCGGTGGTGACGGCGCGATGGGTGGATACCGCGCCTTTGGCGAGGCCGGTCGATCCGGAGGTGAAAAGGATCGTCGCATCGTCCTGTGAGGAGACGTCCGGCAGCTCGGCCTCGGCGCCGGGCTCGAGCAACGGCGCCAGGGCCTCGCCGATCGGACGCTGGACCTGGAGCGAGACGGTCTGGATCGCGCAGCCGCCGGCGCTCAATCTCTTCGCCCGCGATTCATCGGCGATGATCAGCTTGGGCTCGGACAGCGAAAGGGCGTGACGCATCTCGTCCGCCTGCCACCAGCCGTTGATCAGGGTGGCGATTCCGCCCGCCTTGAGCACGGCCATGTAGCTGACGATCCAGCTCGGACAATTGCGCATCGCGATCGCAACCCGATCGCCCTTGCCGATGCCCCAGCTGCCGGCGAGAATCCGCGCCAACCGGGTCGCCTGCTCGTTCAACTGGGCAAAGGTCAGGCGCTCGCCCTCGGCGACGACCGCCTCAGTGGCCCCATTGAGGGCGCAGAAGGCGTCGAACAGGAGCGGCAGGGTCGGTGGCAGATTGGTGACGATCGCCCGGCCCTCTTCGTCACGGCCGATCTGGATGCGGCCGCCCTCACCGGTCACGGCGGCCAGCACGGCGTCATATCTGCGGTCCAGCTCGCTCGGCATCTAGGATCTCGCTCCGGGACTGGAGGTCACCTTCTCTCTCCTGCTTTGCCTTTTCTTATGCCCTCACTATGAAGGCGCGAACCGGAAGGGGGAAGCCTTGATCGACGCCTTACTGACAGTGGTGGCAACAGCCAGCGACGCGATCAGGTTCGAGGACCTCGGCCTCACCGAGAACAGCAAGATCGCGCTCGACCTCGGCTTCTTCCAGTTGCGCTGGTACAGCCTCGCTTATCTTTTCGGGATCGTCATCGGCTGGTGGTACCTGCTGAAGCTGCTGCGCGAGCCGGGCGCGCCGATGGCGAAACGGCACGCGGACGACATGGTCTTCTACGCCACTCTGGGAATCATCCTCGGCGGCCGGCTCGGCTACGTCCTCTTCTATCGCCCGGGTTTCTATCTCGAAAATCCGCTCGAGATTCTGCAGCTTTGGGACGGCGGAATGTCCTTCCACGGCGGCGTCATCGGAGTCAGCCTCGGAATCCTCTGGATGGCCCGCAAGCACAATCTGGATTGGCTTCGAATTCACGATTACGTCGCCTGCTGCATTCCCTTCGGCCTGTTCCTCGGCCGCCTCGCCAATTTCGTGAACGCCGAGTTGTGGGGCCGCCAGACCGATTTGCCCTGGGGCATCATCTTCCCCAATGCCGGTGGCGTTCCGCGCCATCCGAGCCAGCTCTACGAGGCCGCGCTGGAAGGAATCTTCCTGTTCCTCGTCCTCTGGGTCCTGTTCTGGAAGACCCGCGCACGCTGGCAGCCGGGCAAGCTCGTCGGCACCTTCATCCTTGTCTATGGAATCAGCCGTTTCCTCGTCGAGCTCGTCAGGCAGCCGGATGCCGGCCTCGAGAATCTTTCATGGGGGCTCAGCATGGGACAAACTCTGTCGCTGCCGATGATCCTGGGCGGACTTTATCTCATCCTGACCGCCCCGAGCCGGGCGCAACGGGTCGCCCCGGACCCAAGCCGTGAAGCCACCGGCTGACCAGGACGTGGCCGGCCGCATCAGGCAGCGGATCGAGGTGCAGGGCCCGATTGCGGTTGCGGAATACATGGCCATGGCCAACGCGCATTATTACGCGCACCACGACGTGATCGGCGTCGCCGGCGACTTCACGACGGCACCCGAGATCAGCCAGATGTTCGGTGAACTGATCGGAATCTGGCTGGCGGACCTGTGGGTTCGTGCCGGGCGCCCTGCCAGGGTCCATTATGTGGAGCTGGGACCCGGCCGGGGCACGCTTGCCCGTGACGCGCTTCGCGCGATGGCCGGCGCCGGCCTCTGTCCGCAGGCCGAACTGGTGGAGACGAGCGCAAGGATGCGGTCGAGACAGGCGGAGGCCGTCCCCGACGCCCGCTGGCACGACCAGCTCGCCACGCTTCCGGACGACGGGCCGTTGCTGGTCGTCGCGAACGAATTCTTCGACGCCTTGCCGGTGCGGCAGTTCGATTCGTCGGGGCGCGAGTTGCGCGTGACCTGGGAGGGCGGACGCTTTGTTCGCGAGGGCGTCGTTCACCAGGAAAGCTCGCCGGAATCGCTCGACATCGTTCGCGTCCTTGCCCAGCGCCTGGTGGCGCAGGGCGGCGCAGCTCTCATCGTCGATTATGGGCACAGCCGGCCGGGGACGGGCGACACGCTTCAGGCGGTATCGCGCCACGTTTATGCCGATCCCTGGCAGGAGCCGGGTGGACGCGACCTCACCGCCCATGTCGATTTCCACGCTTTGGCCACGGCCGCCCGATCGGCAGGCGCCATAGTTCACGGCCCCGTGCCGCAGGGCGCCTGGCTGGAGGCGATGGGCATAAGAGTCCGCGCCGCGGCGCTGGCCAAGGCCTCGCAGGAGCGCGCCGAGGAAATTGCGGCGGCCCGAGGTCGGCTCACCGATGCCGACCAGATGGGCCGTTTGTTCAAGGTGCTGGCCCTGACCGCGCCCGGCTGGCCCGATCCGGCGGGCTTCCGATGACCGGGCCCCTCGTCTTCAGGGACGCCGAGCCGGACGATGCCGCTGCGTTGGCGGCCCTGGCCCGCTTGACCTTCTCGGAGACGTTCGGCCACCTTTATTCGGCGGAGAATCTCGATGCCTTCCTGGCCGGCCATTCCGAGGAGAAATGGCGCCGGCAGCTGGAGGACCCCCGCTTTACCGTCCGTATCGGGGAAGCCGATGGTGAAGCGGCCGCTTATGCCACGGTCGGACCGCCTTCACTGCCGATCGAGGCGAACGGACCGGCCGCGGAGCTGAAACAATTCTACGTCAGAGGGCCCTGGCACGGATCCGGGGCTGCCGCGGAGATGATGGACTGGGTGCTGGAAGAGGCTCGACGCCGGGGCGCGAAGGAAGTCTTCCTTTCGGTGTTCATCGACAATCATCGCGCGCGGCGGTTCTACGAACGCTACGGGTTCGAAGCCGTCGGCCGCTTCGACTTCATGGTCGGAAGCCATGTCGACGAGGATGTCATCATGCGGCTGAGGCTCGAAAGTTGAGCATCGACGTCTTCCGCTCCGGTCTGCTCGGCGACATCCCGCATGGGTTTCTCGGCCGCCGCGGCGGAGTCTCCAAGGGGATCTGTGCCGGTCTCAACGTCGGTTGGGGCTCGGGTGACGATCGCGCGGCGATCGCCGAGAACCGCCGCCTCGCCATTGCCGCCGTCGCGCCGGGTGCGAGGCTCGTCACCGTCCACCAGATCCATTCGGCCGATGCAATTGCAGCGACGGCGCCGTGGCCCGACGAGGATCGCCCGCCCGCCGACGCGATCGTTACCGACCGGCCCGGCCTTGCGCTCGGAATCCTGACGGCCGACTGCACGCCGGTCCTGTTCGCCGATCCCGAAGCCCGGATCATCGGCGCGGCGCACGCCGGGTGGCGGGGCGCCTTCTGTGGCGTGATCGATTCCACATTGGCCGCAATGGAGGATCTGGGCGCCGACCGATCGCGGATTCGGGCCGCCGTCGGCCCGGTGATCGCGCGCCGGTCCTACGAAGTGGACGAGGCCTTCCATAATCGATTCGTCGAGGCCGATCCTGCCAACGACCATTTCTTCACGACCGGCAGGCCGGGCCGCTTCCAGTTCGATCTGGAGGCCTATGTCCTCGCGCGCCTGGCCGCAGCAGGGGTCGCCCGGGTCGAGGCACTGGGGCTCGACACTTATTCGGATCCCGACCATTTCTACAGCTACCGTCGCTCGACCCATCGCGGTGAGCCCGATTATGGCCGGCAGATCTCGCTTATCGCTTTGCCGTGACGGAGGAGAGATGAATGCGCTGGACGCTGTACGGCGCCCCGGGCTGGGGTTCGACGCTGGCCGAATGCGCGCTCGCCTGGACCGATGAACCCTTCGACTTCGTCGACGTCGACGGCTTCGACCAGCGCGGTCCGGCCCGCGACCGGCTGATCAGGGCGAATCCTCTGGCCCGGGTCCCCACCCTGGCCGGACCCGGCGGACTTGTGCTCACGGAGAGCGCCGCCATCATCCTCCATCTGGCCGAGCGCAATCCCGATGCAGCGCTCGCGCCGCCGCCCACGGATCCCGATCGCCCCATCTTCCTCGACCGGCTCGCCTGGTTCGTTTCCGCGGTCTACCCCACCTTCACCTATCGGGATTATCCGGAGCGCTGGGCCCCGTCCGCCACCGAAGAACTGGTCGCGCGCATCGATGCGTTCCGCTGTTCTCTGTGGAGCCAGTTCGAGGACCGCGTCGGGCCGGGTCCGCACGTCCTCGCCCATCGGCCCTCGGCGCTCGACATCTATGTCGCGGTGATGAGCCGTTGGCGCCCGGGCCGGGCCTGGTTCCGGACCCATTGTCCCAAGCTTCACGAGATCGCGCTCGCAGCGGAAGCCCTGCCGGCGCTGGCGCCGGTCATTCAACGCAATTTCGGGGACTAGATCGAGCCGCCCAGGATCGGCTAGAGGGCCGACAGGGCAACTGACCTCACCCCCGGCCGCTCTCCCGAGCCGCCCGTGAGCCCGCCTTCTGCGGCGGTCTCGGTCTCCCACGCAGCGATTGCGAAGGTCGAAAAGGAGACATTGCATGGAAGACGAAGCCGAACTGACGGGCGCAACCCCGCGCCGACGTCCCAAGTCCCCCATCCTGGAAATCGGCGGCAGGCGGCTCAAGCCCGCCACGCTGATGATGGGGCACGGCTTCGACCCCGCTTTGTCCGAAGGCTCTCTCAAGCCGCCGATCTTCCTCACGTCGACCTTCGTGTTCGAGAATGCGGCAGCGGGAAAACGCCATTTCGAGGGTGTGACCGGCAAGCGTCCCGGCGGCGCCGATGGCCTCGTTTATTCCCGGTTCAACGGCCCCAACCAGGAGATACTCGAGGACCGCCTGAGCGTCTGGGAAGATGCCGACGACGCCTTGTCCTTCTCGTCCGGAATGTCGGCGATCACGACGCTTCTGATGACCTTCGTGCAGCCGGGCGATATCGTCGTCCATTCGGGGCCTCTTTACGCGGCCACCGAGACCCTGATCGGCCGTATCTTCGGACGCTTCGGCGTCCGCTGGCTCGATTTCCCCGCCGGCGCGACGCGCGAGGAGATCGAAAAGGTGATGGAAGAAGCCAAGGGGATGGGGCGGGTACCGCTCATCTACCTGGAAAGCCCGGCCAATCCGACAAACGCTTTGGTCGACGTGGAGGCGGTCGCCGCCGCTCGCGATGCCCTGTTCGGCGATGAAAAGCCGCCGATCGCGATCGACAATACCTTCCTCGGGCCGCTCTGGCAGAACCCGCTTCGGCACGGTGCCGATCTGTCGGTCTACTCGCTGACCAAATATGCCGGCGGCCACAGCGATCTCGTCGCCGGAGGAATCACCGGCTCGCTCGATCTGATCAACGCGATCCGGATGATGCGCAACACGATCGGAACGATCACCGATCCGAACACCGCCTGGATGCTGCTTCGGAGCCTGGAGACGCTGGAGCTTCGGATGACCCGCGCCGGCGAGAATGCCGCCCGGGTCTGCGAATTCCTTCGCGACCATCCGAAGGTCGAGAGCGTCGGCTATCTGGGCTTCCTGACGGAGGGCCGGCAGGCGGACATCTATCGTCGTCACTGCACCGGCGCGGGTTCCACCTTCTCGCTCTACCTCAAGGGCGGAGAGAAAGAGGCGTTCGCCTTCCTCGATGCCCTGAAGATCGCCCATCTCGCGGTCAGCCTGGGCGGCACCGAGACGCTTGCAAGCGCGCCCGCGGCGATGACCCACTTGTCGGTTCCGCCGGAGCGCAAGCAGGCGCTTGGGATCACCGACAATCTGGTTCGAATCTCGATCGGCGTCGAGGACGCCGACGATCTCATCGCCGATTTCGATCAGGCGCTGCGCGCGGTCTGAGGTTTCGGCCGCGAACCCGGTCGCGCCAGTCCAGCACTTCCCATCCTTCCGTTTCGGCGAGACGGATCAGGCGCCGGTGCGCGTTGGTGGCAAAGGCTTCGTCGGACCAGTGGTGGACGACGGAATCGGAGATGTGGTCCGAATAGAAGCGGATATGGACCGCGTCGCGTTCCAGCCCTTCGCGCTGGAGCCAGGCCTCGATCATGTCGAGCTTGCCGAGGCCGTAGCAATTGGCGCCGTCGATCCTGGCGACGATGCGGCCGCGCGAGTCCGGCAAGGTCTCGGTGGCGATGACGTCGTCGAACCCGAGCCGTTCGGCGATCGCGGCGGCATAAAGACGATAGGAAGCGGTGGCGAGGACGAGCCGGCGACCGGCCATCTTGTCCTGGGCGATGCGGCTGCGCGCGCCGGCCAGGATGTTGGCGGAGACCTGCTGCTCGGCGAAGCTCTGGATCACCGGCTCAAGCGCCTCCGCACTCGGTTCGCCGACCAGCAGCCGATAATTTATCTCTTTCAGCCGGGCACGGTCGATCAGCCCGATGAAGAAGCAAATCGTCGTGACCAGGACGGCCGGAAGCAACAGCAGCCGCCAGGGCGCGAGCCGGCGCGAAGCATGGATCAGGAACGGACCGAAGGTCGGCCGGCGCGTGACCGTTTTGTCCATGTCGTAGATGGCGAGCGCCTGCTTCACGGAACCGGTGCAACCACAAGATCGTAGGGGCTGTCCATCCTATCTCCTTGCCGCCCGGCAGGAATTGAAGCATCTGTCACCGTTCCATGACCGTAACCGCCGATTTCAACCAGAAGATCGAGGACGGGAACTGCGTCCTGCGGTTCAGCGGCAACCTGACTTTGCTTCGGGTTCGCAAGCTGACCGAGCAGCTCGAGGAGATCGAGGCGGAACGGCTCGTTGTCGATCTCAGCGATGTCGAACGGATGGATACCGTTGGTGCCTGGCTGGTCCACAAGCTCGAGCGCGACCGCGGGGCGAAGATCGTCGGCGCCAGTGAAGATCAGCAGACCTTGATCGACCATGTCGCCCGGGCTGACCAGCCGATCAAGATCAAGCGCGAATATGAGCCGCCTCTTCGCCAGGTCGTCGGCGAGGTCGGCGCCGCAGCACAGACCGCGATGTCGACGATGGTCGGCCTGCTGGGATTCTTCGGCTCATTGCTCATCTCGACAGGCAACATCATTCGGCATCCGCGCCGCTTCCGCTTCAATGCCGTCGTCCAGCGCTTCGACGTCGTCGGCGTTCGGGCGCTGGCCATCGTCGGCCTGATGAGCTTCCTCGTCGGTATCGTCATCGCCCAGCAAGGTGCGGTCCAGCTTCGGCAGTTCGGTGCGGAAGTGTTCACGATCAACCTGATCGGCCGCTCCGCGGTGAAGGAACTCGGGGTGTTGATGACGGCGATCATGGTCGCCGGTCGGTCCGGCTCCGCCTTCGCCGCGCAGATCGGCTCGATGAAGCTGAACGAGGAAGTGGATGCCATGCGAACGATCGGCGTGTCGCCGATGGAGGCCTTGGTCTTCCCGCGGGTACTCGCAACGGTTCTGATGATGCCGCTGCTTGGCTTCTATGCCGCGATCATGGCGATCATCGGCGGCGGCATCTTCACCTGGCTGTCGCTGGACATCCCGCCCATCACTTTCATCCAGCGCATTCGCGAGGTCGTGCCGATGACCGACCTCTGGCAGGCATTGATCAAGGCGCCGGTGTTCGGAATGATCATCGCGATGGCCGGCTGCTATCAGGGGCTTCAGGTCGAGGGCAATGCGGAGGACGTTGGGCTCAGGACCACCACCGCCGTCGTCCAGGGCATCTTCCTCGTAATCGTGCTCGATGCGTTCTTCGCCGTCTTCTTCACCGAGATCGGCTGGATATGAGCATCGAACCGAGCAGCGATGCAAACGGCGAACCGGGCCGCGAGCCGAGCCGAGAGCCGATCGTCGAGGTCAGGGCTCTCACCAATCGCTTCGGCGAGCAGATCGTCCATGAGGAACTCGATCTTTCGGTGCGGCGCGGCGAGATCCTCGGGGTCGTCGGCGGATCCGGCACCGGCAAATCGGTGCTGATGCGATCGATCATCGGTCTTCAGACTCCGACTGCAGGCGAGATCGAAGTCTTCGGCGAGCCGATGATCGGCCGTGACGAGGAAGAAGCGAAACATGTTCGCCGGCGCTGGGGCATCCTGTTCCAGGGCGGCGCCTTGTTCTCGACCCTCACCGTCGCCGAAAACGTCCAGGTGCCGATCCGGGAATTCTATCCCGGCATCGAGCAGCCATTGCTTGACGAGATCGCCGCCTACAAGATCGCGATGTGCGGATTGTCGTCCGACGCAGGTGCCAAATATCCGTCCGAACTCTCGGGCGGCATGCGCAAACGCGCCGGAATCGCCCGGGCGCTGGCGCTCGATCCGGAGCTCCTGTTCCTCGACGAGCCTACCGCCGGACTCGACCCGATCGGCGCCGCGGCCTTCGATGAGCTCATCGGCGAGCTTCGCGACGCCCTCGGCCTTACCGTGTTCCTGATCACCCACGATCTCGATACGCTCTATGCCATCTGCGACCGGGTGGCGGTGCTCGCGGACCGTAAAGTAGTGGCAATCGGAACGATTCCGGAATTATTAGCTTTGGATCATCAATGGATTCAGGAATATTTCCGGGGTCCGCGCGGACGGACCGTCGCCGCGATCCAGGAAGTCGAGAGGGCCGGGGCCTAGATGGAGACTCGTTCGAACCAGATCCTCGTCGGGGCCGTTACCCTCGGCCTGCTTGCCGCCCTGGTCGTGTTCATCGTCTGGCTGAGCCAGGTCGGCGATGGCGCCGAGAAGGAATATGACGTCTTCTTCCAGCAATCGGTCGAAGGACTTGCCAAGGGATCGGCAGTGACCTTCCGCGGGGTCCCGGTCGGCCAGATACGCTCCATCAACCTCGAGCCTCGAAGCCCGCAATTCATCCGGGTCAGGATCAGCGTCAGCGACGAGACCCCGGTGCTGCAGGGCACGACCGCGACGATTCGCGGGGTCGGCTTCACCGGCGTTTCCCAAATCCAGCTCGATCCGCCGGAGGCGCCCGAGGCCGGCCAGCCGCGGCGGCGTCCCGAGGAAATCGTCTGCCCGGAGCAGAATCCCGGTAGCGAATGTCCTTATGGGGTTCCCGTCATCCCGACCAAGCCGGGCGCTCTGGGTCAGCTGCTCAATACCGCTCCGGAACTGCTCGAGCGCGTGTCGACCCTGACCGAGCGCCTCACCGAATTGCTGTCCGACCGCAACCAGGAATCGATCGCCGGAATCCTCGACAACATGGAGGAAGTGAGCCGATCGCTGGCCGAGCGTTCCCCGGAGATCGCAGCCACCCTGGCCGAAGCGCGCGTGGCCATCGCCCAGGCGGGCGCGGCCGCGGATCGGATCGGCGGCCTTGCCGGAAGCACCGAACGGCTTCTCAACGAAGATGGCCGGCCGCTCATCGCCGACCTTCGCCTGACCATTCGTGCCGCCGAGCAGAGCATGGCCCAGCTCGAGGCCGCGATCGGCGAAGCGCGGCCGGGCATCCAGACATTCTCGACCCGAACCCTCCCGGAAGTGGGCCAGCTGATCCGCGACCTTAGGGAAACCAGCGAATCGCTTCGGGCGATCACCGGCCGGGTCGAGCAACAGGGTATCGGCGGCATCGTGGGCGGCGAAAACCTGCCCGATTACAGACCTGGAAGGTGAACAAGATGGGTCGCAGGCTTTTCCTCGTCCTCGGTGCCGCGGCGCTCGGGCTATCAGGTTGTTTCGGCGGCGGCGGGCCTTCGGAACTGCTTACCCTGACGCCGACCCAGAGCCGGACCGCGACCGGTCCCCGGGCGGCCGCGGAAGGCCGATTGATCACGGTCACGACCCCGAGCGCGCCGCACGCGCTGAACAACAACCGGGTCCCGGTCTATGTCAGCGATACGATCATCCAGTATCTAAAGGATGCCTATTGGGTCGACGAACCGGCCGAGCTGTTCCGCAACCTGCTTTCAGAGACGATCGCCGCCCAAACCTCCTACGTGGTGATAGATCCGGCCCTCTACACCCAGGCGGCGGGGACGACAGTGTCCGGCCAGATGCTGCGCTTCGGGCTCGATCCGACCCGGATGGAGGCGGTCGTCCAGTTCGAAGCCGCCGTCTCGCGGCCCAACCAGCCAGTGCTCACCAACCGTTTCGAAGCGCGGGTTCCGGTGGCTGAAGCGACCCGCGCCGCGGTCGCCCCGGCCCTCAACGCGGCCGCCAACCAGGTCGCCGCCGAGGTGACGGCCTGGCTCGGCTAACAGAGCCGAACGCGTTCCAGCGGCTTGATCGAAGGGTTTGGCGGCCGATCGCCTAACCCAGGCTTTTGGAGGCCTGCTCGAAGACGTCCTTGCTGAGCCCCGGCGTCGCGACGATCCGCTCCAGCTCGGCCCGCATCAGCCCGGCCCTCTTCTCATCGAATCGCCGCCAGCGGCCGAGAGGCGGCACTAGTCGCGCCGCCACCTGGGGATTGATCCGGTCCGCAGCAAGCAAGATGTCAGCGAGCAAGCGGTAGCCGCGGCCCGATTCGTGGTGAAGCGCCCGCTGGTTGGCGGCAAAGGCGCCGATCAGGGACCGGACCCGATTGGGGTTGGTGAGGGTGAAATCGGGATGACGGGTCAGTCCGCTGACCTGGTCGACGGCGTCCTCGCGGGTCGACAGCGCCTGAAGCGTGAACCATTTGTCGAGGACGAGGGGATTGTCCCGCCAGCGATCGTAGAAAGCCGCCAGCGCCCCCTCGCGTTCCGGCGAACCCGAATTCACCAGCGCGGCGAGCGCGCCTTCGCGCAAAGTCATGTTGTCGGCCTCGTCGAACTGGCGGCGGGCCAGGGCCGGCGCGTCCTGAGCTCCGGACGCGATCAGATAATTGAGCGCCACGGTCCGGAGCCTGCGGGCGCCCTTCGCCGCCGGACTCAGCTCGAAGCGGTCCGCTGCGCTTGCCGCATAAGCCTTGCGCCAGAGCGGCTCCAGCTCGCGCCCGAGGGCAGAGCGCAGGTCTTCCCGGCACCGCCGGATCGCCTCCGGATCGACGACCTTCATGTGATCGCCGATGAAGGTTTCGCTAGGCAGCATCACCGCTTCGCCGACGAACGCCGAGTCGAGCGCGTTGTTGGTGAGGGTCCGGCGAACGGCCTCGATCACCGGGCGATGATCATGCGGCTGGCCCGCAACAGCGGCGAGCAGCGTATCGAGCATCAGTTGCTGCATCGCCTCGTAGCGGGCGAAGGGATCGTCATCGTGCGCCGAAAGGAATGAGAGATCGGCCAGGCTGCGGTCGGTTTCGACGATGACCGGCGCCGAAAAACCGCGATTGATCGACAGAATCGGCCTTTCGCCGGCAATGTCGAAGCGAAGTTCCTCGGTCTCCGTCTCGAGGACGAGCAGCCGCTCCTCGATCTTCTCGCCCGACGATTCCCCGAACAAAGCCAGCCGAAGCGGGATCGGCATCGGGCGCTTGACGGGCTGTCCGGGCGTCGGCGGCACCTTCTGCTCGACGCGAAGCCGCGCTTGCTCTCCGTCATGGCTGAGCGAGGCCGTCACCTTCGGCGTTCCGGCCTGGCCGTACCACAGACGGAAGCTGGCCAGATCGCGCCCGCTGGCCTCCTCCATCGCCCGGACGAAATCCTCGCAGGTCACGGCCTGGCCGTCATGGCGCTCGAAATAGAGGTCGCAGCCGGCCCTGAACGTCTCCGCCCCGAGCAGAGTATGGAGCATCCGGATCAGCTCGGCGCCCTTCACATAGACGGTCGAGGTGTAGAAGTTCGAAATCTCCATGTAGGAATCGGGCCGCACCGGGTGGGCCAGAGGCCCGGCATCTTCCGGGAACTGGGCCGCCCTGAGCGCCCTGACGTCCTCGATCCGCTTGACCGCCGCGGACCCCATGTCCGCGGAGAAGCCCTGATCCCGAAAAACCGTGAAGCCTTCCTTCAGGCTGAGCTGGAACCAGTCACGGCAGGTGACCCGGTTACCGGACCAGTTATGGAAATATTCGTGCGCCACGACCGACGCAATGGCGTCGAAATCGGCGTCCGTCGCAGTCTCGGGATCAGCGAGGATGTAGCGGGAATTGAAAATGTTGAGGCCCTTGTTCTCCATCGCGCCGAAGTTGAAATCGGACACCGCGACGATGTTGAACACGCCCAGATCATATTCGCGCCCGTAGACCTTTTCGTCCCAGTCCATCGCTGCCTTCAGCGACTCCATGGCATGCGCGGTCCGAGGCAGGTCTGCCTTGCGTACCCAGATGCCGAGCTGGACCTCCTTGCCCGATCGGGTGACGAACCGGTCCTTGTTGGCGACGAGGTCGCCCGCGACCAAAGCGAACAGGTAACAGGGCTTGGGAAAGGGATCGTTCCACTCCGCCCAGTGGCGGCCATCCGCCAGGTCTCCGGCCGCCACCAGATCCCCGTTCGCGAGCAGGACCGGGTAGAGCGCCTTGGAGGCCGTCATCTTCACGCGGAAGCGGCTGAGGACGTCCGG
>DASTDX010000043.1:0-7552 GCA_035710145.1 Allosphingosinicella sp. | reverse complement strand
CTGTCGGTGCGCTTCGGCCTGGCGGGAAGGCTCCGCGGCGCCACCTGGCTCCAGGTCTACGGTGTCTCGATGCTGTGCGGAATCGGCTTCACCATGAGCCTGTTCATCGGCGCCTTGGCGTTCCCGGGCCATCCCTTGCTGGTCGAGGAAGCCAAGATCGGCGTCCTTTTGGGGTCCTTCCTGTCGGCGGTCATCGGTTACCTGATCCTTCGGTTCGCGCCCGCGCATCCGACCCGGGATTCGGAAGAAGCCGACCAGGCTGAAGAGATCGAGGCCGACGGCGACGTCGCCCGCTGTTAGACACACGGCTTGGTGGAAGTCGCCGAAGCCATCATAACCTGATCCTCAACGGGCCGATGGCAGGAGACCAGCCGCATGGAAGATGCCCAATTGCTGAACATCATCCAGCTCGTGACCCGAGCGGTGGAGATCGCAGGGATCGCCGTGATCCTGATCGGGGCGCTGGCGTCCGCGGGCCTTTATGTGCGTCAGTTGAGGAAGGGGCGCGCCGGCGAGGCCTATCGACAGCTTCGCTCCAACCTCGGCCGCTCGATCCTGCTCGGCCTGGAGCTGCTCGTCGCGGCCGACATCATCAACACGGTCGCGATCGAACCGACCCTCGACAGCCTGTTCGTCCTTGCCGGGATTGTCCTCATCCGCACCTTCCTCAGTTTCTCGCTGGAAGTGGAGATCGAAGGCCGCTGGCCCTGGCAGGCGAGACAGGAGCCGTCACCCAGGTAACGGGGTCACCGCACCGGTCGTCGCGGCGTCTCGGCACCCCCCGAACAAGACGGACCGCAGCCCGCCCGCCGGGCGTCAGGGCCCGGGCGAAGATTTCGCCAGATTCCGGACCTCCGACAGGAGGCCGGCTTTGGAGATCTCACCCACGTGCGTCTGTTCGATCAGTCCGTCCGCTCTCACGAACAGGGTCGTTGGAAGACCAGCGCTGCCCGTCAGGCGCATCAGCGCGGCGCCTCGATCCGAAAGCACGTTGTCGGCCGGGAGATTCTCCTCGCGAAGGAATCGCCGGATCGTCTGCTGGTCCTCACCCTGATTGATCAGCAGCACGGGAACGTCGGATGCCCGAGCGGTCTCGATCAGCATCGGCATCTCCCGCCGGCATGGGCCACACCATGAGGCCCACAGGTTCACCACGAACGGACGCCCTCCCAGATCATCGAGGGAGACAGGCTGCCCGTCGAGGCCCGTGATCATGACACCGCGCGGGAAGGGCGGACGCGGGCCCGTCGCCTCGAGCTGTTGAAAGCCGAGCCAGAGTGCGCTCGCCGCGCCCAAAGCGAGCAATGTTCCGCCCGCCCGGCGAAGGCTTCGAAGCCCGACGGCAAGCGCCACCGCGGCAGCGATGATTCCCGCCAGGGGATCGAAGCCGCCCTGCCAGAGGTAGACGATCGTGGCCGGTTCGGACCGGTAGGCTTCCCAGTTGAACACGACGAAGTTCAGCCGGGCGATCAACAGGCCGATCGCGAGCGCCAGCCACGGCATCCTTCTCCCGGACGGCCGCGCATCCCGAACGACCCAGAGGGCTGCAGCGAGAAAGCCCCAGATCAACGCGACGGCAACGAGGCGGTCCATAGGGAAAGCCAGTGGGCCAAGGGTCACGACTTCAGGCATCAAGGTTACTCACAGCGCGTCAGCGTACTTCCAGATCGGCAGGCAAGGTCAGCGGCCGGGTAAGAGGGCTCAGATGGGTACACGAAAGCCCTTTGGCAAACGCAGTTGCATGACCTGGCGCCGCTGCGAATAGACGAACGGGAATGTGAGCCAGAGTTAGATCCCAGAACCGGCCGCTAAACTTTCGATAAGTCGACTCAAGCGTTGAGGAGAATAAGTTATGCGTCTGCACGAGTCGCTTTAATCTGCGCCTGCAGCGCAATCCTTCCGAAAGGGGACTAGGGATGGCAAGGCCAGCCGGCAAATCCAGCGGAAAGTACGTAATTAAGGGTACCCGCGGCGACGATATAATTGACGGTCGGACTTACGATTTAGCTTTGCAGGAGCGGGGCCTTAGTATCGATGGTTCGGCGG
The DNA here is from genome assembly GCA_035710145.1 of Allosphingosinicella sp. GTDB lineage: Bacteria > Pseudomonadota > Alphaproteobacteria > Sphingomonadales > Sphingomonadaceae > Allosphingosinicella. Next base: position 5,506 of record DASTDX010000043.1, on the reverse strand, counting down.
GAAATGACATTCTCCGCGGTGGCTCTGGCCAGGACTATCTGAACGGAAACCATGGAAACGACACGCTTATCGCCGACGAAAGCGATCTCAGTGGTGTGGCGAGCGGGACTCTTATCTATCAAGGCGGCAGTGGGGTCGATACGCTTGACTTGAGCGCGATCCCATTCGCTGAAGGTACTGGTCTGTGGATCCGTTCCGGCGGGGGCACAACGTGGATCGCGACGGACTTCGATACGGCTGGCGGGATAACCGATCTGAACTGGAGTTGGGGCGAGCGCTGGATCGACAGCTTCGCCGGGATCGAGAATTTCCGCCTTGGCGACGGCGACGACAATGTGCAGCTCATCACCGGCGCAGGGTCCAATACGGTTTGGGCAGGGGCCGGCGACGACTTCGTCGAAGCGGGCGATGGCAATGACGTGCTATTTGGAGAGGACGGGAACGACGTCCTCTCCCATGGCTGGGGTGATGACGTCATGACTGGCGGGCTCGGCAATGACGCCTTTCTGCTCGCCGGCCGAGTCGTTGGACAGTACACATTCGACAGGATTACGGACTTCGATACCAAGAGCGGCGAAGCCGATACTCAGTACGACGCTATATGGTTGTACAACGGATGGACGCTGACCTGGGACGCAAGCTCTACCGACGTACTTCGGGGCCATTTCTATGATCCGGCCTACGGAGAGGTGTTCGGCGAAATCATTTTGGAGGGACTGACCTACGCGGACTCGGCGCTTGTGCCCATATTATCTTACGACCCGATGACGGGTATCGCCACCTGAGCTGTCTTCTCGGTCTCGAGGAACAAGCAGGTCAGGGAAGATGGTGGACAGGGCTGGATTCGAACCAGCGTACGGGAAACCCGGGCAGATTTACAGTCTGCTGCCTTTAACCACTCGGCCACCTGTCCGTGGGAGCGCCATATAAGAAGGGCGCCCGTCACTTGGAAGGGCGCCATTGGCCGATGGGCCGGCGGCTGTCAACGCGCCCATGGGCCGTCGCGCCGCTTGCCAAGCGCGGCCCGGCTGCGCATGGGAACGGCATGCGACGCAAGGCCCGCCAGGCGACCAAGCCCGAGAACCGACCCCGTTTCTGGGGGCGCCACGCGGTTGCCGCCGCTCTGGCCAATCCCGACCGCGAAGTGGCTCGGATCTGGGTCACCCGCGAGGCGGCTGCCGAATATGATATCGACCGGTCGATCCCGGTCACCTTCGCCGACGCCGCCGATCTCGGCCGGCTTGTGCCGCGCGACGCGCCGCACCAGGGCATCGTCGCCGAGGTCGGGAGGCTTCCCGATCTCCTCCTCGCCGACCTTCTCGACCAGGCGGAGGATGGGCGGCCCTTGCTTCTGCTCGATCATGTCACCGATCCGCACAATGTCGGCGCCATCCTTCGCTCCGCGGCTGCGTTCGACGCTCTGGGAATCGTGACCCAGGATCGTCACGCGCCGCCCGAATCCGGGGCGCTCGCGAAGTCGGCGAGCGGCGCGCTAGAGACGGTCCCCTGGATCCGGGTTGTCAACCTGGCGCGCGCCCTCGACGAAGTGGCCGAAGCCGGCTTCTGGCGGATCGGCCTGACCGGAGAGGCGGACATGCTGCTTGCCGAAGCGCTCGGGCCGCGCCGGGTGGCGCTGGTGCTCGGCGCCGAAGGGGAGGGGATGCGCCAGAATGTCGAGGCGCATTGCGACGCTTTGGCGCGATTGCCGATCAGCGGCCGGATCGAAAGCCTCAACGTCTCCAATGCGGCGGCCGTCGCCCTCTACGCCGCCAGCGTCGCCTGAAATCCGCCGCGGCGACGCGGCCGGGACTTTCAGTCTTCCGGTGCGATCTGGACCTTCAGCCCGTCGAGCTCCGGCGCGAACAGGATCTGGCAGGAAAGGCGGCTCGTCCCGACCCGGTGATCCGACGTGTCGAGCAGGTCGTCCTCGTCAGGCTTAGGCGGGCCTACCTTCGCGATCCATTCCGGATCGACGTGGACATGGCAGGTGGCGCAGGAGCAGCAGCCGCCGCACAAGGCCAGCAGCTCGTCGAAGCCATTGTCGCGGATATTCTCCATCACGCTCCAGCCGACGCGGGCTTCCACCGTCCGCTCGTTGCCGCTGCGGTCGACGATGACGAGGTTGGGCATGGAGCGAAGATCCTGAAAAGCGAGGGGGGTAGTGGGCGCCTCGTCCTATGCTAGGGCGCTGGCACCAGATCAAGGCGGGAGCAGATATGAATTCCGAAGCGCTGAAGACGTCGCTCGACGCGCTCGCCACGGTCGAGCCCGCCTTCGCCCGGGTGCTGGCCGAAATCGGCTATCCCGGGCCGCGCGTGCGCGAACGCGGTCACCAGACCCTGGTCCAGGCGATCATCAGCCAGCAGGTGTCGATCAAGGCCGCGGCGGCGATCCTGGCCAAGGTGGAGGCGGCGACCGGCGGCATCAGCGATCCGGAGAACGTCGCCCGGACCAGCGACGAGGCGCTTCGGGCGGCCGGCCTGTCGCGCCAGAAGGTCTCCTATCTTCGAAGCCTCGCCGAGGACGTCTTGTCCGGACGGCTCGATTTTCATGCCCTTCCCGAGGACGACGAGGAAGCGATCGCCGCCTTGGTTCACGTCAAGGGGATCGGACGCTGGACCGCCGAGGTCTATCTGTTGTTCGCCGAAGGCCGCTCGGACATCTTCCCGGCCGGCGATCTCGCCGTCCAGATCGAGATCGGCCGGATTCTCGGCCTGCCCGATCGGCCGACCGAAAAAAGACTTCGCGAGCTTGCCGAGCCCTGGCGCCCGCATCGCGGCGCCGCCGCCATCTTCGCCTGGCATCATCGTCACGTCGTCCCGATCTGATGGCGAGGGATCTGAACAACTGATCCTGGTTGCACTGAGCCTCAGTGCCGGTCGCGGCGCGCAAGCTCATAGGTGGCGAGACATCGATCACCGGCTGTGCCGGGTCCTGCGTAGCACATGGTTCGAAGCATCTCGGTCACAGGATGGTCGGGGCCGCAATAACGCGGTGCCTTTGCGATGCTGTAGGCGGTGTCACCCCAGAAATTCGGCCGGTCGATAGCGCCGCCAGCGTCGTAGAGCGTTCGCACCATCAGGAGCATCTTTCGGCGGTCATGCCCTCGGTCCCACTCGCACATGTTGAGGAGGTAATTGATCGCGCCGTTGCCTTCGCCGTCAAACGGCGTGTTCGGGTTCCAGCCGGCGGCCAGCATCTCCTCGACAGCTTGGACGTCGAGCCGGCGAAGCGCGTTCCCGGCTTCCTTCTGACTGACCATCCCCGTTTCGGGGGACGTCCTGCTCTGCTGCGAGCTCGCGAACTCGACACCGAGCAGGGCGACAGCGACGGCAAAGGCCATTGTCCACGCGTGCCTCGGGTGAAGCCCCCCGCCGGCGGGGCGGCCGCCGTCTGAACCCAATCCCCTCCGAACCGCCGCCGGCACCTCTGGGACTCTTTCGACGACGTCGACCGCGACGGCAATCCGATAGCCGATGCCCGATACAGTCTCGACAATCGGCTGATCCCGTTGGTCGTCCGCCAGAGCCAGTCTCAGCTTGCGCACGGCCGTCGGAAGCGACGCCTCGACCACAATGACGTTAGGCCAGATGCGATCGAGCAATTCGTCCTTGGAAACGACCTTGCCGGCATGGAGCAGAAGCTCATGAAGCAACTCCATGGGTTTGGCTTCGACCGGCGAGCGTCGGCCGCCGACGAGGAGCGACCAGCTGTCTTCGTCGAAGACGCAATCGGCAAATGACCAGCGTCGTCCGCGGCGGCGGCTCGAGCTGACGGTCTTCGAAGCGGCCATCCCCCCGACCCTTCAGAAATCCTTCAGAGCGTCTTCATGACAGAGGGGGCTCCCCTGACGCAAGACCTGGCTCGCCAGTGCTATTCGGTACGAAGCCGGGGCCGGCCAGGCTGATTCAACTCGCCGCACGCTCGGCGAGACCGGGGGAAGAGATGCGACAGGCCCTATTGCTTGTCGTCGCAGGCGCTTTTGCAAGCGCGGCGGTGGCTGAAGACGTGCGCCTCTGCAGCGGGCAACTCAGCCCGATCTCCGAAGACGGGCGACTGCTCAACCACTTGCCTTATGCCGAGGCCGCACGAGCGGATCTGATTGGGCCCCCGCGCGCCTTGAGGGGCCAATGTCACGCGATCCACCGCGACATGCTCTCCGATCTGCAGGCACTCATCGCTCTGGCCCGTTCCAGTCCGGAAGTCCGCGACAGGATCGTCACCATTTCCTGCTTCCGCAGCCGCCAGCACCAGACGCGAATCTTTTGCCGGCCAGGTCGATCGATCCTGCTGCAATCCTATCAGGTGGCGCCGCCCGGTTTCAGTGAGCATGCCACCGGGCTGGCCGTGGATTTCGGCGACAATCGGGCTGGCCGCTGCAATCTCGAGGCCTGCTTCGCAAGGACAATTGTGGGGCGGTGGCTGGCGCAGCACGCCCCCGCTTTCGGCTTTGAAATGTCCTTTCCCGAAGGCAATGCCCAGGGCGTCGCCTTCGAGCCGTGGCACTGGCGCTGGGTGGGCCGAGGCGATGCGCGCGGACCCGATTACTTCGCGACAGCCCGCGGGCGCTTTCCAGCGAGGGGGGCGGCACAGGCAAGTTCAGTGCGCCAGCTGGTCGATCCGGCGGCGACGCTATCTCTGGCCGAGCCGACGGGGGGCACCGAATGAGGCTCCTGCGCTTCTGCCTTGCGCGACACCGGATCATCGCCGGCGCTTATCTTCGCAACTGTGTTGCCACTAATTCTGGAGCGGGAGAGGCAAGATGAAAACCATCATCGGATATATCGGCACGATCATGGCTTCCTTGGTCTTCACCGTGGCGACCCTGTCAGTTTCCGCGAGCGCGCAATCGGGTCACCCACGTTCTTATTATCCGACGCTGACGCCTGATGACATAAGCGTCTGTCGAGCGGAATTCGCCGCCGTGCAAGCCGACGTCGTCCAACACTTGCGGCTGACCGCGGCTCACTACCGGCCGGGAGGAGTCTATTCCCGCGGCTGCCCCGAATGCAATTCGGAGCAGATCGCGACCTATACGAACATGGCCAATCGCGTCCAGACAATGGACCCCGTCTCCTTCTACGTGGAAGGATTCCGTGGAGACGGTGAGGGAGTCGGCGATCTCGCCGCTTGGAACGGATTCGATGGTGAGTTCAGCCTCCAAATCCATCAGCGGAACCTGACCGAGGACGTAGAGCCGGAGGGCCTGGACGATCTCGAATATTCCATCGTTCGCTCGCAGGTTCAAAGAGCCGCCGATCGTTGTGTGGCCCGTATCTGGATGGCAAAGCTCAACCTTATGCATCAGCAGGTCGCCGCCGGAAGAACGGAGCCCGGTCCGCTCGGCCTGCAGGATATGCCCGTCGGCTCGAGCGGGAGTGCGAGCGCACCGACATCCTCGCTGGCCGCGACCGCGACCGCCGCTCCAAGCGCCGAGAACGTCTTCGGCGAGTGCTACAGGCTGGAGGGGCCCGACCGCAGCGGCATCCAGACGATTTGGCAATTG
>DASTDX010000042.1:0-33316 GCA_035710145.1 Allosphingosinicella sp. | reverse complement strand
CTTTGACCTGATCGTCGTCGGCGCCGGATCAGCCGGCCTTCCGGCCGCCATCTTTGCGGCCAGGCGTGGCGCCTCGGTGCTCCTGCTCGATCATGCCGGTCAACTCGGCGGGTCTCTGTGGGTGGCGACGGGCCAGATGAGCGCCGCCGGCACACGGCTTCAAAAGGAACGGGGAATCGAAGATACGCCCGACCTTCATTTCGATGACGTCATGCGGATCAGCCGAGGCACGGCCAATCCGGGCCTGGTCCGCCTCGCGGTCGATAATGCCGCAGCCACTTTCGACTGGCTGGAGGACGAAGGTTTCCACGCGCTCTCCGATCATCCGGTGACCGGTTACGGCCACGAACCCTACCGGATTCCGCGTTATTACTGGGGGGAGCAGGGCGGGCTCAGCATCAAGGACGTTCTGGTCCCGATCGTCGAGGACCTGGCCCGCACCGGTGCGATCGTGGTCCGCCTTGGCCATGAGGTAAAGAAGCTCGTCACCGACGCCGAGGGTGCCGTGATTGCCGTAAACGCGCGAAGCCCGGACGGACGCGAGATGATCTTCCATGGCAGCAACATCCTGCTCGCCTGCGGTGGCTATGCCGGCAATCCGAAGTTGTTCGAGCGGCTGAACGGCTATCCGCAATATAACGCCGCTCCTTATGCCTGGTCCCAGGGTTCCGGTCTGATGCTGGGCAAGAGCGTCGGCGGCTATGAGCGGGGGGCGGAAAACATCTTCGTGAACTTCGGCACGTTGTTCGAAAGCGACAGCTTCCCGGCCAGGGCGATCGGGCGGATCGAACATTTTCCGGAGCGCCGCATGCCCTGGGAGATCTATGTCAACACCCTCGGGCAGAGGTTCGTTCGGGAGGATATCGAAAGCGTCGACGCCCGCGAGATGGCGCTCTTCCTCCAGCCTCACTATCGATACTGGATCATCTTCGACGATCAGATTCTCGAAGAATCGCCCCCGATCGTCGTCGGCTGGAGCAATGCGAAGCTTCGAGAAGCCTTCGCGCGTCCCTCGCCGACCTTTCTGTCGGCCGCGACGCCCGAAGAGCTGGCGGGCAAGGCGGGCATTGACCCGGCTGGGCTTCGAAACACGATCCTCGGCTACAATTACGGCGTTGAGACCGGCAATGATTTCTTCGGTCGAAAGCACATGCCGCGGCCAATCGCTGCATCGCCGTTCCACGCGATCCGGATGCAGGCGAGCGCGGTCTCCAGCTCGGTCGGCCTGGCCGTCGACGACCGACTCCGGGTTATCCGGCGGGACGGGACGGCGATCCCCAACCTCTACGCAGCGGGCGAAATACTCGGGTCGAGCCAGACGATGGGAAAGGCGGCTTGCGGTGGCATGATGGTGACGCCAGCGATGACCTTCGGCCGATTGCTTGGTCAGTCGTTGATTGAGCTGGAGCAGGACGCGTGACACTGCCCATCATGAGCGCACTTCCGGGCGAGCGACGCGGCTATGTCGACGGGCCCGATGGGCAGATCCACTATCGCAGCCAGGGTCACGGACCCCCGGTCGTCCTCGTCCACCAGGCGCCTTGGGCATCGATCCAATTCCATCGCGCTCTGCCGCGGCTTGCGCGTGCCGGCTTTCTGGCGATCGCCCCCGATCTGCCCGGCCACGGAATGTCATCGCCTCCGGAAGAGCCCAGCATCGAAGCTTATGCCAGCAGCCTCGAGGCACTGGTCACCGGCCTGGGTCTCGAACAAGTGGCCTTGCTGGGCCACCGGGGCGGCGGCCTGGCGGCTGGTCTCCTCGCGGCGAACCGGCCGGAACTGATCAGCCGGCTGGTGCTCGACAATGTACCCTATCTCACCGCTGCCGAGCGGTCGGAGCGGGTCGGCCGCTTTCCCGATCGGCAGGACATCGCCAGCGACGGCAGCCATCTCACCGATCGTTGGGCCTGGGTGAGGCGAGTAGGGGACCCCGATTGGAGCGACGAAACGGTTCATATCGCTGTCCTCACTTATTTCCTCAACGGTCCCTGGAAAGAGCATGGCCATCGCGCGATCCCCTTGTTCGATTTTGAGGCGCAGGTGCCGCTGATCGAATCGACGACCCTGGTGATCGGCAGCCGGACGGACCCCGTCTTTCCCTCGGCCGCACGCCTCACCGAGGCGCGGCCGGATTGGCATTATGCCGAGCTTCCGGGCGGGCCGGGAATGGTGCTCGACCGCACCGACGAATGGTGCGCCGTTGTCATCCCATTCCTCCGGGGCTGAAGTTCTCCGGGGCTAAAAAGGGGTAGACAGCCTGATCATTTGATATACGAGTAGGACAATTGTTGCCGCACACATAGCGGCCCCGGCTTTGCCGCCGGAGGAGAAGGTTTGGGGAAGCATCTCTCGCCAGAGAAAAGGGGCCTAAAATGATCAGCCGTACCGACCGCATCGCATTCTTCGTTGGCGCAGTGCTGCTTTCGTCGACCGCCATGGCACAGTCCACTGAGGCGGCGGCAGAGCGAGATCAGTCGGGAACGCAAGAGACGCAGCCGTCTCCTGCCACCGCGCCTCCCCGGGAGCGGGATGAAGAGATTCTCATCACTGCCCAGCGCCGTACCGAAGCGTTGCAGGATGTGCCGCTGGCGGTCACCGCTTTCACCGACACCGATCTCCAGACCCGTCAGATCAGCAACACCCTCGATCTGGTGAACTACGTGCCGAACCTGGTCGGCCACAACAACACCGCCTTGGGGACGGCCAACACCTACTCGCTGCGCGGGCTTGCGAATACCGAGTCGATCGCCACCTTCGACCCGCCGGTCGGAACCTATGTCGACGAAGTCTATGTCTCGCGGCAGGGCGCCAACAATTTTGCGTTCTTCGATGTCGAGCGAATCGAGGTGCTGCGTGGGCCACAGGGCACCCTTTTCGGCCGCAACACGACCGGCGGCGCCATCAACATCATCATGCGGCCACCTGCCGAGGAATTGCGGGGCTATGTGGAAGCTGGCTACGGCCGCTACGATCGGGTGCAGCTTCGCGGCTCCGTCCATGTTCCTTTGATCGAGGACCGGCTGCTTTCCAACGTCGCCGCTTATTACATTCGCTCCGACGGCTATCTGAACAATCTCGTCACCGGCGAACGCCTCAACGGTGAAGAGAGTTATGGCGTACGCGGCGCGATCCGCGCACGGATCACGGATACGGTCCAGTGGGACGTCACGGCCGACTACATTTCCAGCACGGTCGCCAATCTGCCCCATTTCTGGGATCGGGACGAAGACGAACGAATCACCTTCATCCCGTTCCGCTCCGACACGCCGATCGGGAGCGCGCTGGTTTCATCGAGACTGGCCGACAACACCCTCGACAACACGGCGGAATCCTACTCGCTCACCTCGAATGTCGAGGTCGATGCAGGTCTGGTCACGATCAACTTCATCACTGGCTACAGGCATCTGTACCAGGAGTTCATGACCGAGAGCTTCGCCGGCATTTCCAGCGCCAGCCTCGTTCTTGACGGGCTTGATTTCGTGTCCGCCAATCGCGGATTCTCAACGCCGCTCGTCAGTGACAGCTGGCACCGGCAGTTCAGCCAGGAAATAAAGGTCACCGGCGAGGCTTTCGACGGGCTGCTCGATTATGTCGGCGGCCTCTATTACATCAACGAGAATAACGAGACCGACTTCGCCAACATCACCGTCCCGCTGACTGGGCCCGCCCGGGTGAGCGGAGACCGGGTGGTCACTAACGACACCACGGCCTACGCCGCTTACTTTCAGGGCGATTTCCACTTCACCGATGCGCTGACGATGACCGCCGGTCTCCGCTACACCGACGAGCGCAAGACGATCGGCTTTTCTCCCAATCCGAATCCGTTGGCCAGGACCAGCGCATTGAACCAGCCGTTCGACACGCAGGACCTGATCAATGCCGGCGTTCCAGTCGAACTCAACTCCGAGGTCTGGACGCCGCGACTCGCGTTCGAATATAATTTCAATCCGGATCTGATGGCGTTCGTCTCCGCCACGCGCGGCTTCAAGTCGGGCGGGTGGAATGCCCGGGCCTTCTACGCTGCCGCGGCGCAGGCGTTCACTCGAGAGACGATCTGGTCTTATGAAGCCGGCGTTCGTTCCGAATGGCTCGACCGTCGCGTCAGGGTCAATCTCACCGGCTTCTACTTCAACACGTACGACCTTCAGCTGCCGGGTGGTGGCCTCGACCCGGTCACCGGTACCATTACCTACCTCACCAGGAACGTGGCCGACATGGAGAATTACGGCCTTGAAGCCGAGATTCTCGTTCGTCCGGTCCGTGGGCTCAACGTCTACTGGAACTTCGGCATCCAGGATGCCCGATACACCAATCTGAATCAGTCGACGCAGGAGCAGCAGGCGCGCTGCCTGGCGGGCATCGTCGCGAACAACTGTAATGCGGGAATCATCACGCCGAGCGTAGATGTGGCCGTTCCGACGCGTGCGCCATCTTTCACCTCAGCCGTCGGTTTCAATTACTCATATGACCTCGGCGGCGGTCTTGCGCTGGAGCCGAGCGTCAACTGGGTCTATGTCAGCGACAGCTGGGTCTCGACGTCGAACGACCCGCGCGGCCTTCAGAAATCGCACAGCCTCGTCAACGCCGGCCTCACTCTGCGTGGCGACGACCGCTGGTCTGTGGGAATTGAGTGCAACAACTGCTTCGACGATGTTTATCGCACCTCGTTCCTGATCTATCCTTATCTGAGCGCGCCTGGCAGCTGGATGGTCCGGACGCGCTTCAATTTCTAAGGCGCCGATCGGCGGGGGCACAGCAACCGCGCTGTGCCTCCGACCCGGCGGACGGGATGTTTATGCCTGAAGCGATGACCGAGCAGGTGACTTTGCCGCGGACCAGCAAAGGCAAGCGTCCGCAGTTCTTCGACGATCCTGCGATCGATCAGATGATGACTTTCTTTCTCGAGTTGATGACCGAAGTCTCGACCCTTCGCGAGCGGCTCGACACGGTCGAGCGGCTGCTCGACCGAAACGGCGTGGTAAGTCGCGAGGATGTGGAGGAGTTCCGCCCGGATCCGGCCACCGAGCAGGAGCGGGCCGCCTGGTGCGACGGCTTCATTCACAGAGTGATGCGCCTCCACGATTCGCGCTGAGTGTCGAAGTATCCAGCCCTTTTCTCCCCGCTGCGAGTCGGGGCGCACGAACTCGGTAACCGGATCGTCCATGCGTCGACCTCAACCCACTATGCGGACGGGGGACGGATTACTGACCGGCTGATCTCTTATTATGTCAATCGCGCGCGCGGCGGCGCCAGTCTGCTGGTGAGCGAGCCGATGGCCATGTTGCATTGGCAGAAGCTTCCCACGCGGCCCCACGTGCTTTCGGGAATCAACGCGGACATGCTGTCACGGTGGGCCGAGGCGGTCGCCCGCGAAGGCGGACTCATGCTCGGTCAGGTCCAGGACAATGGCCGAGGCTCGAGGGCCGGCTATCGCAGCCTCGAGGCGCGCGGCGCATCCGCTCTTCCGGATGATCTCAGCCGGACCATCCCCCAGGCGCTTGCGACCGACGAAGTCTATCGCATGATCGAGGAGTTCGTGACCTCGTGCCGGCTGCTTCAGGCCGCCGGGTTCGCTGGGGTCGAAATTTCCGCGGGCCATGGGCACCTCTTCCATCAGTTCCTGTCGCGCCGCTCCAATCAGCGTGAAGACGAGTTCGGTGGTGATCTGGAGGGCAGGGCAAGGCTCCTCATTCTGTTGATCCGAGCCATCCGCGCGACCTGCGGCCGGTCGTTCATGATCGGCGCAAAGCTGCCCGCCGAGGACGGCACGGAGCAGGGCATCGATCTGGCCCAGGCCGAGCAGATTACGCGGCTGATTCACGCGGAAGACGCGATCGATTATCTCACTTATTGCTGGGGTAGCCACTCCGACACACTCTATACTCACCTTCCCGATAATCATGGGCCACGCTTGCCCTATGTCGATGCCATTCATCGGTTGGGTCGAGCCGCCGCGCCGGGCACGCCGCTCGGCGCCCTCGGCCTCATCACCGATCCCAATGAGGCAGAAAGGATCATCGCCGACGGCCTGTGCGATCTCATCATGCTGGCCCGGCCGCTGGTCACCGATCCCGCCTGGCCCGCCAAGGCTCAGCAGGGACGCGAAGCGGAGATCCGCTACTGCGTCTCATGCAACAGCTGCTGGCACATGATCGCATCCGGCCGCGGCTTGCTGTGCGACAACAACCCGCGGGTCGGTGAGCCCGACGAGGCCGATTGGAGGCCTGCGCAAGCTTCGAGGCGCAAGCGCGTGGCGGTGGTCGGCGCTGGAATTGCGGGAATGGAGGCCGCCTGGGTCGCCGCGGCCCGTGGGCACGATGTCCATGTGTTCGGCGCGTCCGCTGAACCCGGCGGCAAGACCAGGCTTCATGCGCTGCTTCCCGGCGGGGAGGGGCTCAGCAGTATCTACGACTACCAGCATTTGGCGGCTTTACGGCACGGGGCGACGCTTCGGCTCGGCGAGACGGCGGACTGCGCCGCCATCACGGACCTGGATCCCGAGATCGTGATCTTCGGCACGGGCTCAACGCCCGTCTGGCCCGATTTCCTTCCCGCTGAATGGCGCAGCGAGGGCATCGTTCCTGACCTGCGCAGCGCAGTGCAGCTGTTCGACACGCATCGGGTGAGGAATGAGGGAACAGCGGTAATCTGGGATGAGGATGGTGGTGCCTTCACCTACGACGCCGCCGAATATCTGATGGATCGTTTCGAAAGGGTCGCGGTCGTGACTCCCAGAGAGCGGCTCGCCGGCGAGGAATCGCTGGTGACCCGCCAGGGTGTCTATGCAAGGCTGTTCGGCAAGGGGGCTGTCGTCTTGACCAATATGCGCCCGACGTCGCCGGACACTCTCGAACAGGGCAGGCTGGACTGCCTCAACGTCTACAATGGCGAAGTTCACGAGCTGCACGACGTCAGCTTCTTCACTTATGCGACGCCCCGTACGCCGAACCTGGCCTTGCACCAGGAGGTCCAGGCGTTGGGGCTCCCCACTTTGCAGGTCGGCGATTGCAGGGCGCCGCGGATCGTTCTTACCGCGACGGCCGAGGGTCACCGGGCGGCGATGGATTTGTAGAAGAGGAACAGCAATGTACCCCGATCTTGAGGGCAAGGTGGCGATCGTCACCGGGGCAGGGCGGCACAAGGGCCTGGGGCAGGCGATCGCCCGCAAACTCGCAGAGGACGGCGTCCGGATCGTCATTCATGACCTCGGAAGGACCGAGGGCGACCTGGCGCCTCCGCACGGCATCGGCGGCTCGGAAGAGATGGAAGAGGTCGCCGAAGAGCTCCGCGCCATCCATCCGCATGTCAGCCTGTTTCAGGCTGACATGCGCAGCGAGGAGGGCGTCGAGGCGCTCGTCGCCCACGCCGTCGATCGGTTCGGAAGCCTGGACATCCTCGTGAACAATGCCGGGGTCGGCTATCTGTTCGGGCCGCTCGTCGAAGCGTCGCAGGAGCGCTGGGACACCGTCCTGAACGTGAATTTGCGTGGCGCCTTCTTCGCGATGAAGCACGCCGCACGCCGCATGCTTGATCAACCTGTCGTCGAGGGGTGGGGTCGCGGCCGCATCGTCTCGATCGCCAGCCGGGCCGCCAAATCCGGCTCTGCGCTCACCTCTTCTTACGTGGCGTCCAAGCACGGACTCGTCGGGTTGACGCGATCGGCAGCCATCGAGCTTGGCCCCAGCCAGATCACGGTGAACGCGGTGTGCCCAAACCATGTCACGACCGGCCTGGGGGGCTGGCAGAATGAATATATGGCGCGCGCCCGCTCATTGAGCGTGGACGAATATCTGGCCCAGATGCGGAGTCGAATCCCGCTCGGCCGGGTCGGCGAGGTGGAGGATACGGCCAACGCTTGCGCTTTCCTTTGCTCGGGCCAGGCGCGCTACATTACCGGCGAAGCGATGAACGTCTCGGGCGGCGAGGAAATGCACTGACTCGTTCGTCCTTCGCAATCGGAATGGGACCGCTTCGACACTCGACTTTCCGGGCGATGTGGATCGCGATGGTCGTTTCGCAGGTCGGGAGCTTCATCCAGATCGTGGCGACCGGTTGGGCGATGACGGCCCTTACCGCGTCCGTCGCCATGGTGGCCCTCGTCCAGACGGCAGCCAATCTGCCCGTCATGCTGTTCGGGATCCTGGCGGGCGCGCTTGCAGATCTTCACCCCCGTCGATCGATCATGCTTGCGGCGCAGTTGGTCATGTTGATCTTCTCCGCGTCGCTGACGATCCTTGCTGCCTCGGGTCTACTAACCCCCGCGCTGCTGCTCGGCGCCACTTTCCTGATTGGCTGCGGCGCCGCCCTGAACGGTCCCGCCTGGCAGGCCGCGGTCGGAGACCTGGTGCCGCGCCGTGATATTCCCGCGGCGGTTGCGACGAACATCGTCGGCAATAATGTTGCCCGAAGCGTGGGTCCCGCCGCCGGTGGCCTCGCCGTCGCGACGGTGGGCCTGACCTCGGCGTTCCTCATGAACACCTTGTCCTATCTCGGGCTGCTCGCAATCCTCTGGCGCTGGACACCCCCGAAGACACTTCGTGGACAGGGGAGTCTCGCGCACGCGCTCAAAGGCGGGTTTCGTTACGGATTTGGGGCAGCCGGCGCTCGTCAGTTATTCATTCGTGCGCTCATCTTCAGCGCGGGTGCGGCCGCGGTCTGGAGCCTGATGCCGGTGGTCGCACTTCGTCTCGGCGGAGACGCCTCGATGCTGGGCCTTCTCTTCGCCGCTTTCGGCGTTGGAGGTGTCGTCGGAGCTGTAGGAAGCGTGTTCGTCCGCGGGCGCAAGGGCTCGGAGGCCGTTGCCCAGCTTGGGACCGCGGCCGTGGCAGCGGCCAGCCTGGCGCTCGGCTTCACCGAATCGGTTCCTGTGGCGGTTGTCGCCCATGCTTTGGCAGGCGCCGGTTGGGTGTCGGGGCTTTCCACTTTCAACGTCTCGATCCAGCTGGGAATTCCTCGTCCGCTGGTGGGCCGAGTGCTGGCCATCTATCAGACTATCGCCTTTGGCGGTCTTGCCCTCGGTAGCGCAGCCTGGGGTGTCGTCGCCGAAGTCTCGGGCCTCGTCACGGCCTTTGTCGCCGCCGGGCTGCTGACCGTCGTGGGCGGCCTGTTGGGAGCGAGGCTCGGCCTTCCACCGCCGATTTCGTCGGGAGACCTTTAATCCCCAGCGCTCAAAACCTCGAGGCCCGCAGTGCCCGTCCGTTCATCCTGATCTGCCGTGCCGCCGGAAACGCCGATTCCTCCGACGCAATATTCGTGGATCCGGATCGGCAGCCCACCGGCCATCGGAAGATAATCGGTCAGCCGCAGCAGTGGCAGTTCGTCTGGGATCCGCTCCGCAAGAATGCGGCTCGGTGCCCGAATCAGAGCCGCCGTCCGGGCTTTCTCGAGCGCGACCTTGGCCGTCATCAATCCGGCGCCGTCCATCCGCTGGAGGCAGAGCGGGAAGCCGCCGTCATCGACGATCGCAATCGAAGCGGCGAGACCCTGATCACGTGCGCTCGCCAAAGCGCGGTCGAGGATGGCTCGCGCGAATTCTTCCCCCAGCACAGGCTTGTGTTTGATGCTCATATCTGATTCCCTCTATCGACGACGGAATGTTCGCAGGTCCTGGCCGTTTCTTCGCCAGCTCTTGGCGCGGCTTCTCCAGAGAATGAGAAAAGGAGCAACTTCGTGTCTCCCAGGAAGAACGGGGCGGGTGCCATCGACCGCAAACAGGCGATTCCGCTTTATCATCAGATCTTCCTACAGCTGCGCGAGGAGATAACCAGCGGCGAGCGCGGCTTCGGTACCCGGCTGCCGACCGAGCACGAGCTATCGAAGCAATTCGGAGTCTCTCGAATTACCGCAAGGCGAGCGCTCGACGAGCTTGCCGACAACAACCTTGTCGACCGTCGCCGCCGAGTCGGTACCCACGTGACCTTCCGGCCTCCAGCCAAGCCGATCCAGGGTAATATGGAGCAGGCGCTCCAGTCGCTCCTGAATTTCGGGCGCGCAACCCAGGTGAAGCTCATCGAGGTCAGCCATGTCCCGGCGCGTCCGCCGATCGACGAAGCGCTCAACGTTGCGCCCGGCGCGGACGTCCTTCGGGTCGTGCGCGTGCGCTGGTTGGACGGTCAGCCGCTCGGTCACTTCGTTTCGTTCATTCCGGCCGACGTTGGCGCTCGAATGACCAAGGGGAACCTCAAGTCGACGCCCATGCTGACTCTGATCGAGGAGGCGGGCGTGCGGATTGCGGCGGCCAATCAGACCATTTCCGCTACGCTTGCTGACGCCACGGTCGCCGCGGCCCTCCACGTCGACATCGGTTCGCCGATTCTCCGCGTCAGCCGGACCGTGCTCGATGTGTCCGGGCGCCCGGTGCAGCACATTCTCGCGCAGTTCCGTCCCGACCGATATCAGATTCGCCTCGACCTCACGTCCCCCGAACATGCCGGTTCGGGGGCGGCCCCTCGCGGCCTATTGTCCTAGCTCTATATCAAATGATCGGCTAGTTGGCGGTACTACTCGGGACGGAGGGACTCGCCGTTGAGTGACTGGACGACTTTCACGGATCCGCTGTTGCTGCGAATCCTGTCCGCGACCTGCGCAGTGCCCGACCTTGAATCCGCGGAATCGGCTTATGCCCAATGGCTTGACTATCGCGTGGTCGAGCGGGGGAAAGTGGATCCCTGGCTCGCCGCGGCCTGGCAAGCGCCAGCGGCCGCGGGGTTGCGCTTTTGCACGATGGCTCCAGCCAATGAGACTGACGTCTTCATCCGCCTGGTGGAAACCCCGCCGGTGCCCGGCTATCGGTCGCTCACCACGTTCGGCTGGAACGCCTTCGAGATTATCGTCGACGACGTGCACGCGCTTGCGGACCGGCTCAAGGACGGGCCCTTCCACACCCTCGCCCCGCCGCGTCCCTTGGGCGCCATGCCTTCGATCGTGGCCATGCAGGTCGCCGGACCGGGTGGCGAGTGCCTGTACTTCACGATGGAGAGCGGCAACCGTGATACCTCGATCCTCCCAAAGCCGAGCGGCTTTGTCGGACGCACGTTCATCGTCGTAGCGGCCGGGCCCGATTTCGATTCGATGCTGGGCTGGTATGTGAGCACCTTCCGTCTTCGCCAACGACCTATTCGGCAGAGCAAGGTGCATGTTCTCCAGCGCGCGCAGGGCCTTGGGCCCGATCATGCGATCCCGCTCAGTGCCATTGGCCTCAAGGAGCACGGCAACCTGCTCGAGCTGGACGGCTATCCGACGGGGGCCGGATTCATTGCCGGGCCGCGCCCCCGCTCGGCCGGACATTTGCCGCCGGGTAATGCCATCGTCAGCTTCGAAGTAGCGGACCTCGGGCCCTTCGAGTCCCTCGCTCTCGTTCCGCCGCAGTCTGTCAGCGGCGCGGGCTACGACGGACGACGCGTGATGACTCTGATCGGCCCGGCTGGCGAAATCATCGAGCTCGTCGAGCGGTCGAATTGTCCTAAAACTAGGACATAAGTCGTTGCGCGCGATTCACTTTTCTGTATTGATGATGGGCCAATTGGGAGACCTGTCATGAAGGTACGCGATCTTCAGCACGCTTTGTTGCCGGCTGCATGCACCGATGATCGCAGCAGGCAGCAGGCGGTCGTGGCGGTGCGGCGCTTTCTCAACGGCAATGTGCGACCGCGCAACGTCGAGGTCTTCGAGACGGAGGGCAGTCCCGCATTTGTCGAGCGCTTCGGTCGTCAGCCCCAATCTCCGGAGGAGGTTCGTCAGGCCTTCCTCCTGTCGCCCAGCTACCGGCTGTGGAGCGCCGCCAATCGGTCGGCGCAGGAAATGATCTGGGTGTCGGTCGGTGAACCCATTTATCGTGACTTGCCGAGGATTACGGCGGCCGCTTCCGCGCTCTCTCATGCTCCGGAAAGGCTTGGCAGCCTGGAGCTTGATCCGGGTTACGAACCTTCGCCCGAGGTCGCCGATGTAGATATCCATCTGCAGCCCGGTGGCTATGCGATGGATCGCGGCGAAGATGATGTGGTCGCGGGCGCGCTTTACGAATTGGGTGGCAATGTCTTTTCCTTCGGGCAGGGCATCGGCCGCGGCGACAGCAAGGCGGCTGTGGTCATCCGGCTACTCGAAAGCGATTTCGGGGGATTTGAGCCGAAGCGCATCCTCGACATTGGCTGCTCGGCCGGAGCCGCTTCGGCGGCTTATGCCGCGCATTATCCGGAGGCCGAGGTTCATGCCGTCGATATCGGCGCGGGCATGCTTCGTTATGCCCATGCCCGAGCCGAGTCGCTCGGCGTGGCCGTTCATTATCACCAGATGGACGCGGCATCCCTGAAGTTCGATGATGACAGCTTCGATCTCGTCGTCTCGCACAACCTGATGCATGAGATTGGCGAGGAGAAGCGCCGTTCGATGATGAAGGAGGCGCGGCGCGTCCTCAGGCCCGGCGGCATCGTCGTCCATCAGGATGTAGCCATTCGCGGCCTGCCGACCCTGGTCCATCAGGTGGAACGGGACTGGGATACCCATTTCAACGGTGAGGCTCACTGGAATACCTATGCGATGGCCGATCTGGTGGCGGACATGAAGGCAGCCGGATTTGCCGCGGAGGACGTGCAGGAGCATGATCTGCCGGCGGTGCACGGCAAGAATCGCTGGTACGCAATCAGCGCCCGCAAGGCTGCTTGATGTCCTCGACGACGGACGCGCTTCATGCGCTGCTTGCAACCGCGCGTGGCGAGCGGCCGAAAAGCCTGGCCTGCGCCGAGGCAGAAGAGGTGCTCAACATCGCTTTGGCCTTGCTCGTCGAACTCGCCGTCGCAGGCGATCGGATCGATCGGCTCGAACGGTTGGTGGCGGAACTTCGCGGACAACCCGTCGATGCCCTTCGCGCGATCACCTATGATGGGGATGTTGCCGAAGAGCGGCAGGCGGCGACCGACGCGCTGATCGCTCGGGCCCTGAGGATCATGGTCGATCCAAGGGCGGCGAGGGCGAAGGGCGAAGCGGACTAGCGGCGCCCAGCCCTCAGGCGGAATCCCCCGTCGCTTGCCTCCAGGCGTCGACCAGTTCGCTCGAGGTCGCAAACCACGCCGTTGGCTGATCTGACAACCAGGTCAGCAGTTCCTCGAAAACATCCATGCGGTAAGGCAGCCCGATGATATAGGGCGTCAAGGTCAGCGGGAGGACTCGGCCGCCGTACTGGGTGGCTTCATGATCCAGCCATTCGAATGCGTCGCTCAGCTGCTGTTTCAGGCTGTCGATCGATTGCTGTTGCACGCCAATGATCTGCCGGTCCGACAATTCGTGGTTGAACGGCACACTCACGATCGATCCGGCTTTTGTCGACGCAAGATAAGGCAGATCATCGTTCACCCAGTCGCACATATGGTCGAAGCCTTCTTCGACCAGCAGGCGGGGGGTGTTCCAGCTCTGCGACCGGGCGATGGATTGCCAGCCCCGAGGCGCCCGCCCGATCGCACGCGACAGAACATCCCGCGCTTCGACGATCAGCGCGCGCTCCTCTTCCTCGGAGACGCCGGTAGCAATGGTACCGTTCATGTCGGTGCTGTGGGCGATGATTTCATGGCCGTCCGCGAGCGTATCTTCGATGATGCTGGGATAACGGGTGGCGATGGCCGCATTGGCTGCGACGGTGACCTTGAGGCCGAGCCGCCGGAAGGCGTCAAGCAGGCGATAATAACCTATGCGGGTTCCATATTCCCGCGCGGTATAGTGCCGGAAATCAGGATAGGGCGTCTGCATGTGGCCCGGTGCACGGAACGGCTTGTCCGTAGGCGTGATCGGGAACCATTCAAGGTTGACCAGCAGTGACACCGCCACATTCCTGTTATCGGGCCAGGTGATTGGCCGGCGCTGCGGCAGGCTCGATGCCTCGTAGAGATCGTGATCCATCCCTTTGCGGCGTTTCGGATATTCGAGATAACTGGGATCAAGGCTCACGGTCGGTCGCTCCCCGAATAACGGCGTGCGTCGGCCTCGACGGCATCATAATGATGTTCGATGAAATAGTCGGCAATATCACCGGACCGGGTGATCCAACCGCGGCCGTCGGCGGCGATGTACCGAAGCACCTCCTCGAACGCGCCGATCCGATGGGGCTGGCCCACCAGGTAACTGTGGATCGGAATGCACATGACGGTTCCCGATCGCTCGCCCTCGGCGGCCAGGCGCTCGAACTGGCGAATGAGCGTCTGCGCATATTCGCGCGGGCTCATATTATAGACGAAGAACCCGTAATGATCATTCACCTCAATGCTGTAGGGCATTGAAATCAGCTTTCCCCTGCTGACGTGGACCGGACCTGGCTGATCGTCGTGATAAAGGTCGCACGTATAGGTGAGACCATATTCTGCGATCAGGTCCAGCGTCCGCGGGGTGTGGGTCAGCGCGGGGGCGAGCCAGCCCTTGATCGTTTGGCCGGTGGCATCGCGGACGGTTCGGATCGAGTCCTCGATCACGGCACGTTCCTGAGCTTCGTCCATGCCGTAGCTGTAGCGCGTATTGTAGATGCCGTGGCTGAAGAACTCCCAGCCCAGTGCGTTGGCGCTCTCGACCACGTCCGGATGATGCTGGCACAGGGCGACCGAAAGCGAAACCGACCCCTTGAAACCGTGACGCTCCATCACCTCGGCCATTCGCCAGTGGCCAACACGGTTGGCGTAATCGCGGTGACCGTATCCGACGACGTCCGGATGCGGTCGCGGCCAGGCCTTGCGGTGGGGGTTGATGGGCGGATCGATCTCATAGAATTCGAGGTTCGGGGAAACCCAGACTGCGACCGACTTGCCACCCGGCCATTTGATCCGGGACCGGTCACGATAGGGGCGAAAGTCGTATAAAGCGGGATCGGCGGCGCCCTCTTTCATCTTTGACCCTCCAGCCAGTCGACCACGCGCTGCACCGGTTCGACGTCGGCATATTTGAGCTGAAGGTCGGTAAGATTCGCGAAATGATAACTCTCATGCTTGTCGGCACAGGTCTCGATCGGGACGATCGTTCGATAGCCATGGCTCAGTGCATCCACTGCCGTCGCCCGCACGCAACCCGAGGTTGAACCTCCAGTCACCACCACGGTGTCGACCCGGTGCCAGACGAGGTAGCTCGCCAGTGGCGTCTCGAAGAAAGCGGACGGCATGCGCTTTGTGAAAGTGAGGTCGCGGGGATCGATCTCGCAACGGGGATCATATTGGTGACGCTCGCTGTCGTAGCGGATGTTCTGCAGGGAATCCGGCGTATTGGTCCGGGTCCCCCACACGCCGGCGTCTCCGCCGTCCTCCTTGTACGCCACGCGGGACCAGATGACGGGCATGCCGCGAGCGCGCGCCAGGCGCGAGATGTGATTGATATATTCTATCTGCCGCGGATCGGTCTCGTAGGCGGTCTTGAACAGATCAAGTCTGGTATAGGCCTGCTGGAGATCGACGTTGATGATCGCCAGCTTTTCACCGAAGCCGAATTTGCGGCGCTCGGAATTGGCAATGACCTCCTCGAACAGCTGGCGCGCCGTCTTGTTTTCCTCCACCATTTTCGTCCCGAGCGTCATTGAACGGCCTCCACTGTCTTTTCACCTTGCGCCGCGAATCCCAGCGGCAGCCCGGCATCCGGTGTAAACCCGTAGAGCGGCTCTCCCGGAAGTGCCTCTTTGAGTATGTTGCGGACCTGAAGCAGCTTCTCGAGGTCTATCCCGGTCTCGATGCCCATGGCCTGAAGCATGAACACCAGATCCTCGGTCACGATATTGCCGCTCGCACCGGGCGCGAAGGGACAGCCGCCAAGGCCACCTAGCGAGCTGTCGATCGTGTCGATGTCCATCTCAAGCGCCGCCAGCACGTTCGCGAGGCCTAGCCCGCGCGTGTTATGAAGATGGATGCCGCGCACCGCGTCGTTCCCCACGGTGCCGCGAACGGCCTTCACCATCGCCTTGACTGCAGCCGGGTCGGCATAACCGGTGGTATCCGACAGACCAATCTCGTCGCAGCCGGCATCCATCAGCTGCTCTGCGAGCGAGAGGATCTGCGCGATTGGGATCGCCCCTTCGATGGTGCAGCCGAAAACGGTCGAAAGACTGCCTTCGAAATGCGGCCGTTGCTCCAAAGGCAGAGCCTTGATCCTTTCGGCTATGGACCGTGCCTCCTCGATCACCTGGGCGTGGCTTCGTCGAAGGTTGGCGAGGCTGTGCGACTCCGACACGGACAGCGGCAGGGTGATCTTGTCGGCCCCGGCGTCGATTGCGGCTTCCGCGCCGCGGAGGTTGGGGACGAGCACAGCCACCGTGAGGCCCGGCAAGCCCTTTGCGAAGGCCACGATCTCCGCGGTGTCCGCCAATTGCGGGAGCAGGCGAGCCGGTACGAAGCTCCCCACCTCGATCTCGCGGACCCCGGCCTGGGATTCCGCTTCAATCCAGCGCTTTTTGGCCTCTGTCGGCATCGTCATTTCAATGCTCTGGAGGCCGTCTCGCGGCCCGACTTCGCTCACCAGTACGGCGTTCCGCATCAAACCCCTTCTTGCTTTATTGTCCTATACCTATATCAAATGAGCGCCTGCTGTCGAGGGGTGGCACAGGTCAATCTAAGGTTAGGAAGAGCATGGACCCACTCCCGCTCGAAGGACTGAGCGTCGTCGAGTTTACCCATATGGTCATGGGCCCGTCGATCGGCTTGATCCTGGCCGATCTGGGGGCCGACGTGGTGAAGGTAGAGCCCGAAGGCGGCGATCACACGCGGCGCCTGATGGGGTCGGGCGCCGGCTATTTCCCCATGTTCAACCGGAACAAGCGCAGCGTCTGCCTCGATCTGAAGAGTGTGGAGGGAAGGGCTGCGGCGGAGGAACTGGTGGCCCGTGCCGATGTCGTGATCGAGAATTTTCGGCCGGGGGCGCTTTCAAAACTTGGACTTGGACCCGAGACGTTGACCGCGCGGTACCCGAGTCTCATCTATTGCAGTGCCAAGGGCTTCCTGAGTGGCCCTTATCAGGAGCGCACCGCCCTCGACGAGGTCGCCCAGATGATGGGTGGGCTTGCCTATATGACGGGGCCACCGGGCCGGCCGCTTCGCGCCGGCTCCTCAGTGATCGACATTACCGGGGGCATGTTCGGAGTCATTGGAATCTTGGCCGCCGTCGTGCGTCGCAGTCGCACGGGAAAGGGAGGGCATGTGCAATGCTCGCTTTTCGAGACTACTGCCTTTTTGGTCGGGCAGCACATCGCTCAATATGCCGTCACCGGTTCGCCGGCCGCGCCCATGCCCGCGCGGGTCTCCGCTTGGGCAGTCTACGACGTCTTCGAAACTGCCCGTCCCGACGAGCAGCTGTTCGTCGGGGTCGTGAGCGATGCGCAGTGGCGGGCTTTCTGCGAGGCCATGGCGCTCGATGATTTCGCCGCCGACGAAACGATGGCGGCAAACAACGACCGCGTTCGACAGAGGGATCGCATTCTTCCCCGGTTGAGGGAAATGTTCGGCCGGATGACGAGGGCAGAGCTCGCTGACCAGCTCGAAGCCATCGGCGTACCGTTCGCGCCGATAAACCGGCCGGAGGACCTTCTTGATGACCCCCATCTTTCCGCCGCCGGCGGCATGGTTGAGGTGACCCTCGGAAACGGGAAGCGCGCGCGCCTTCCAGCCTTGCCTCTTGAGATCGACGGGGAGCGCGCCGGTCTGCGCCGGGACCTGCCTGCGGCCGGGCAAGACGGCTTTATTCCCAGGCCGGGCGCCGTCGACTCGTGAGCGGCACGCTTCTCGACAAGATCTGGGAGACTCATCGGGTCGCGGGCGGTCATGGCGGCGCGGACCTGGTGCTGATCGACCGCATCCTGCTTCACGAACGCACCGGCGGCATTGCGCTCAAGAGCCTGCTGGAGAGCGGCAGGGAGGTGATGGCGCCGGAACATGCCTTCGCGGTGATGGACCATATCGTCGACACCCATGTCGGCCGGACCGATCGAACCATCATGCCGACGGGGACGGACTTCATTCGGGCCACGCGTCGGGCAGCGCACGCCGCCGGCGTCCGCTTGTTCGACCTTGACGATCCGGCCCAGGGCATCGTGCACGTCATTTCGCCGGAGCTGGGTATCGTTCAGCCCGGCGCCACTCTGGTTTGCCCTGACAGCCACACCTGTTCTCAAGGGGCGCTCGGCGCCCTCGCCTGGGGCATAGGGTCGACGGAAGCCGAGCATGCGCTGGCCACTTCGACTCTCTCGCTCCGCCGTCCGCGGACGATGCGGATCAGAATAGAGGGAGTTCTGGCGCCCGGGGTGACGGCAAAGGATCTTGCCTTGGCCCTTATCGGCCGCTTCGGGGCCGGAGGAGGGGAGGGGCATGTCGTCGAATATTCCGGCAGCGCCGTCTCCGCGATGGACATCGAGGCTCGCCTGACGTTGTGCAACATGGCGACCGAGTTCGCCGCTTTTTCGGCCCTCATTGCGCCGGATTCGCGCACCGTTGATTACCTGAGAGGGCGGCGCTTTGCGCCCGCCGGGGACGATTGGGTCAAGGCCGAGGAAAATTGGCTCTCGCTTCGTAGTGACGATGACGCAGTCTTCGACAGCGAGCTCAGCTTCGATGCCGGCACGGTCGCGCCAATGGTCACCTGGGGGACGAACCCACAGCAGGTCGTGCCGATCGATGGCACCGTTCCGGACAGGAATGCCGGCGGGCCGAAGGCGCAGGAAAACTGGGACCGCGCCCTGGACTATATGGGGCTGGTGCCCGGAGATCGTCTGACCGGGCTCAAGATCGATGCGGCCTTCATCGGCTCCTGCACGAACAGCCGGATAAGCGACCTGAGGCGAGCAGCGGCGATCCTAAAGGGCCGCAAGGTTGCCGAGGGGGTGAAGGCGATCTGCGTGCCCGGCTCTACTATGGTCAAACGGCAGGCCGAGGCAGAAGGACTCGACCGGATATTCCGCGACGCCGGCTTTGAGTGGCGCGAGTCCGGCTGTTCCATGTGCTTTTTCGCCGGAGGCGAAAGCTTCGGTCCGGGGGAGCGGGTCGTATCTTCGACCAACCGCAATTTCGAAAGTCGGCAGGGCCCGCGGACACGGACCCATATTGCGTCCCCCGAAACCGTGGCGGCATCCGCGGTCGCCGGCAGCATTGCCGATGTGCGGACGTTTGCACGATGACGCCCTTCACTGTCCTGACTGCACGCGCTGCGCCGCTGATGCGTGACAATATCGACACCGATACCATCATACCGTCGCGTGAGATGCGGACCGTGGCCAAGACGGGACTGGCCGACGGTCTATTCGCCGGCTGGCGCTACACGTCGATCGGAAGCCGGACGCCTGATCCCGAATTCATCCTGAACAGGCCGGAACGCCGCGGTTTCAGCATTCTGGTCACCGGTGACAATTTCGGTTGCGGTTCCAGTCGGGAGCATGCGGTGTGGGCGTTGGCGGAATATGGCATCCGGGCCATCGTCGCTCCCTCCTTCAACCCGATCTTCCGGGCCAATTGTATCGCCAATGGCGTGGTCCCGGTCAGCGTCGAAAGAGACACGGTCGAGCGGCTGGCTGCCATGACCGAAGCCGATCCGTCGCTTCTGTTTACCCTTGATCTGCCGCGTCAGGAGATGAGGGTTGGAGACGATGTGATATTCGGCTTCGAGATCGATCCGGAGTCGAAGGATGCCTTGATCTCCGGTCTGGATCCGATCGCGCGCACCCTGCGTCTTCGCGATCAGATACTCGCCTTTGTGAAGACGGACAGGCAATTGCGGCCCTGGATCTACTCCGCCACGGCGACGGACCATTCCGCTCGGGAAACTGCTTGAACGCCAGGGTGCGATGCTGATGGCGGCGCCTTCGGCGAGTTTTGAGGCCTTTCTCGACATGAGGACTGGCCTTGTCGATCCTCGCGATGAGGCGCAGGATGGGCCTTCCTTCGACAGGAGACCGGCGATGGCGGACCCGTTGCGCAAGCGAATCTGGGCGAACCGATTGACGAAGCTCGCCGTCTTCCTCTGCTTTGGCGCGGTCGCCGCGGCTCTGGTGGGCGCGGTCGGCAGCGGCCAAAGCTGGTGGCATTTCCGGACCGGCTTCGACGTTCTTCGTTATGCGGTCTATGCCGCCGGCGCCGGCGTGCTGGTGGCGATCGTCGCCCTGATCGCGGCTCGTCGCTCCCGCTCGCGGCTGCTCCTGGCGAATGTCGCGGCCCTGATCGTCGCGGTCGGCTTCCTCCTCTTCGTCGGCAACCAGGTCCGCACCGCCCGATCGGTGCCCGCGATCCACGACGCCACCACCAATCTCGAGGATCCACCGCTCTTCTACCGGCTCCAGATCCGGGCCGACAATCTCGAGAACGTGCCGGTCGAGGGCCGGCCGGATCTCGAGCGCCTGCCGATGCAGGAACGATGGCGGACTCTTCATCGCGAAGCTTATGGCGATCTCACCACCGTCCGGGTGCCGTGGGACGTGCCCGAGACGGTCCGGCGGGCCCGGGCGCTCGCCGCCGATCGCGGCTGGGAGATCGTCTCGGCCGACGATCGCGGCATCGTCGAGGCGGTCGATACGAGCCTCTTCTTCCGGTTCAAGGACGACGTCGTCATCCGGGTGCGGCACGCCGAGGGCGGGGGGTCCCGGGTCGACATGCGCTCGATCAGCCGGGTCGGAGTCAGCGACGTCGGCGTCAATGCGAAAAGGATCCGGCGCTTCCTCGCCGATCTGCAACAGGACTGACTTGCCTGCGCAGTGACAATTGAAACCTTTCTGCCTTGTCCGCGGCATTGGGGCGTAACGATCCGCAGCTAGCTGTCGTTCGTCACTTTGGCGAAAGGCACGAACATGGCTCCCGATCAGATCCGGATCGTCAGGCGCGGCTTCCAGTCGATCGCCGGCAAAAGCGACCGGGCCGCGGCCTTGTTCTTCGCCCACCTGTTCGAAATCGATCCCTCGCTTCGGCGGCTCTTCCCCGGCGATCTCGCGCGCCGGGGCGCGAAGCTGGTTCATGCCGTCGGCCTGATCGTCGAGGATCTCCATCGCGTTTACGTCTTCGTTCCGGCACTTGAGGCCCTGGCCGTCCGTCTTGCCGGGCATGGCCTCGATCCGTCCGATTATGCGCGGTTCGGCGAGGCCCTGAAACGGACCGCGCGGAGCCTTCTCGGCGATCGCTTCACCCCGGACATGGAGGCGGCTCTGGACAGGATCTACGCCGAGCTCTCCGGCGTGATGGTCGGCACGACGTCTCGGGAGTTCAGGCTGGCCGCCTGATCAGTCGGCGGTCGAAGGACGCGGCGGGGTCGCTAGCTCGGCGCATTCCTCGCGTTCCGGCCGCCGGTCGCAACGGCGCGCAAGTCGGCCAAGACGTTCCTCTTCCTCGCGAATCTGGCGGCCGCGGCGCTGGTCGGCCTCGGCCTGGCTGGTGGTCGCTGCGTCGACCCCGGCGCTGACCACCTTGACCGGAAGAGTGACGAGATCGACCGCGGTCCGGGCGATGCAGCCCTGGAGCAACAAGGCGACAGGGAGGAAAATGAGCGTGCGCATGACCAATGGCTAACACTGAAACTTTGATCTTGCCTGAATAATCTGGCGGGCGGGGGCGCCGATGCGACCGGCGGTTCGCCGGCCCAGGGACGAAAAAGGGCGGCCCGTTTTGCGGACCGCCCCTTCGCGTTCGAAGTTTCGAAAGTCTAGCGCTTCGAGAACTGGAAGCTCCGGCGGGCCTTGGCCCGGCCATACTTCTTGCGCTCGACGACGCGCGGGTCGCGGGTGAGGAACCCGGCCTGCTTGACCGCCGGACGGAGCGCCGGCTCGTAACGGGTCAGGGCCGTGCTGATGCCGTGACGGACCGCGCCGGCCTGGCCGGACAGGCCGCCGCCGGAGACGGTCGCGACGACGTCATACTGTTCCTTGCGGTCGGCGATGTCGAACACCTGGTTGATGATCAGGCGCAGGGTCGGCCGGGCGAAATAGACGCTCTGGTCGCGGCCGTTGACGGTGATCGTGCCCTTGCCCGGCTTCAGCCAGACCCGGGCGACCGCGTCCTTGCGGCGACCGGTGGCGTAAGCGCGGCCCTGCTTGTCGAGCTGCTGCTCGCGAAGCGGAGTCGTCGGCGCCTGCGGTGCGACGGTCTGAGCGGTCTCTTCGGCCGAAGCCTCGGCCGGAGCTTCCGCTTCGGTCGTGGCGGGGGCGGGGGCCTCGGCCTCCGGGGCTTCCGCCCCGGTCAAAGCGGCCAGATCGGAAAGCGATTGACGGGTATCGGACATCAGGCACCCACCTTGTTCTTGCGGTTCATGGCCGCGACATCGAGAGTTTCGGGGTTCTGGCCGCCGTGCGGATGCTCGGTGCCATTATAGAGGTGAAGGGCGCGCATCTGGTCGCGGCCGAGCGGCCCGCGCGGGATCATGCGCTCGATCGCCTTCTCGATGACGCGCTCCGGAAAGCGGCCTTCCAGCACCTTGCCGGCGGTCACTTCCTTCAAGCCGCCCGGATAGCCGGTGTGCTTGTAATAGATCTTCTGCGCCAGCTTGCGGCCGGTGAACTTCACCTTGTCGGCATTGATGATGACGACATGATCGCCGCAATCGACATGCGGGGTGAAGCTCGGCTTGTGCTTGCCGCGCAATATGTTGGCGACGATCGAGGCGAGACGCCCGACCACCAGCCCGTCGGCATCGATCAGATGCCATTTCTTCTCCACCTCGCGCGGCTTGGCCGACTTGGTGGTCTTCATCAGCGCCTTCATGGGCCCAGACCTTTTCAATATGCTGCAAATGCGCAGCGCCGCCCTTTCAAGGAGCGGCGCGGACGGCGGGCAAATGACAGTGGAGGCCCCGGAAGTCAAGGAAAAGCAGGCGATTCACGGGTGGTATTATGATACCTTGAGGTGCTGCGGCGTTCAGGCGGGCGCGTCATCCCGCGCCGGCTCGGCCCTGGTCTGCGCGTGGACCCATTCGACATAGGAAGGGATCGCCGCCTCGATCGGCCAGGCGACGACCGCCGGAACCTCGTAGCTGTGGAGCGAGCCGATCCGGGCGATCAGCGCCTCGGCGAGGTCGGCCTTCGTCTTGAACAGCACCGGGACTTCCGCAGCTTCCTCGATCCGGCCCTCCCAGCGATAGATTGAGTGACAGGGGGCAAGCACGTTGGCGCAGGCGGCGAGGCGCTCCTCGACCGTGGCCCGAGCGATGGATCGGGCTTCGTCGGCGCTCGCGAACAAAGCGTAGACGCTGACAATGTCGGTCATGTCGACTTCCCCCCAAGCCGGTGCGCGGCCATGACCATCGCCGCGAGCAGGAGCGCAGCCATGCCCTGGTGAGCCACGGCGATGTCGATCTGAACGCCGGACATGATCGTCAGGATGCCGAGCAGGACCTGAACGATGACGGCGCCGGCGAGCAGACCGCCTTCGTGGCGATTTCCGGCCCGCCAGGCCCGTAACGCCAGCCACAGGGCGACCGCGCCGGCGACGAAGGCGAGCCAGCGGTGGACGAACTGAACCACGATCGGATTGTCGGCGAAATTGCGAAGCCAGGGCTCGAGCATCGGCGTCTGCGCCGGGAACCATTCGCCGCCCATCTTCGGCCAGCTGTTGAAGGCGTAACCGGCCTCGAGCCCGGCGACGTAGGCGCCGAACAGGAATTGCAGGAACAAGAGGCACAGTGCCCAGACGCCAAGAACCGGGATCCCGGCTGGTCGCGCGGCAGGTTCTCGGGCAAGCCGGCGAAGGTCCAGGGCGACCCAGATCAGGGCGCCGAAGATCGCCAGCGCCATCAGCAGATGGACGGCCAGGCGAATGTGGCTGACCTCGGGCCGGTTGACCAGGCCGGAGGCGACCATCCACCAGCCGATCACTCCCTGGAGCCCGCCCAGGACGAGCAGCCCGCTCAGCTTCCAGCCGTAACCCTTGGGAATCGCCCGCCGCCACCAGAACCAGAGCATGGGCAAGGCGAAGGCGAGCCCGATCAGCCGCCCCAGCAGGCGGTGCACATATTCCCAGAAATAGATGTTCTTGAAGTCGGCCAGGTCCATGCCGGTGTTGACCTGCTGATATTGCGGGCTCGCTCGGTAACGGTCGAACTCGATCTGCCAGTCGGCCGCGTTCAGCGGCGGGATCGCGCCGCTGACCGGCTCCCAGCGCGTGATCGACAGGCCGGATTCGGTCAGCCGGGTGATCCCGCCGACGACGATCATCAGCAGCACCAGCAAGGCGACGGCGAACAGCCAGCGCGAGATCGCGAGCGGGCGCGGGGCGGGCAGCTTATGGGTCTCGACGGCGGCAGGAGAGGTCATGACGCGAGCGCTATGGCGAAAGCCGGCGCGGCTGCCAATGGGGACGGAGTGCCGTACTGGACTCCCCGCTTGACCTCGAAAGTCCGGGAACATTTTTCCGGATGTGATGTTGTATCTTCTCCGAACCGGGCCTATAAAGTGGCCCTGAAGAAGGGAATCGCATGCTCGCCAGCATCGCCAGGAATGGAGCTTTGGACCGGGTGGCCATCGGCCTGTCGGGGCTTTGCTTCATCCATTGCGTTGCCAGCGCGGTGTTCGTCGCGATGCTGGCCTCGGCCGGCGGAATCCTGCTCGATCCGATCATCCACGAGGTCGGGATGGTGCTCGCTCTTGGGCTCGGTCTGTTCGGCCTGGGCCGCGGCATCTGGGACCACGGCTTCATGCTCCCGGCGGCGATCGGCGGGCTCGGGCTCGGCATCATGGCCGGTGCCCTCACGCTCGATCACCATGACGGCGGCACTTTGTATTCGATCGTCGGCGTCCTGATCCTCGCTCTGGGCCACGATCTCAATCGCCGCGCGGTGATCTGACGGCCCCCACAGGCCGTCATCCCGTCATCCGCAAACGTCACCCTGAATGTGTTTCAGGGTCCAGTTCTCCATCTCACCGCCGCTCGCACTGGGATGCTGAAACAAGCCTGTCATGAGCCCGCCGAAGGGTTCAGCATGACGGAATCGCTCGACGCCAGCCGCTTGTCCCACCTCCATCGAAAGCTTACATCATCGCCATGGCCCAGCACGTCCATCACAGCCACCACGGCGCCGACCTCACCACCGCGGCTCAGTCGACGATGGAGAAATCCGGCGAGCAATGGACGCCGATGCGCGCCGCCGTGTTCAAGGCCCTCGCCAGCTTCGACCGCCCAGCGTCGGCTTACGACATCGCCGACCAGGTCTCGAAGGACCAGGGCCGCCGGGTCGCCGCCAACAGCGTCTACCGGATCCTCGATCTGTTCGTCGGCTCGAACCTCGCCCGCCGGGTCGAAAGCGCCAACGCTTATGTCGCCAACGACCATCCCGATTGCCTGCACGATTGCATCTTCCTGATCTGCGATCATTGCGGCCAGACCAAGCATATCGACAACGATCTCCTGTCCGGCGGCGTGCGCGACGCGGCCAAGGCCGCCGGCTTCGCCCCGGACCGGCCGGTGATCGAGGTTCGAGGCCGCTGCGGCGAGTGCGAAGCGGACTGAAGCCACGGCACTTGGGCTACCTTGGTGAAGCGGGCCGGACAGAATAAGCTCATCTATCCCTCATGACTTCAACCGGAAGGGCGCTTATGTGGGCCCTCCGGAAGGATGCTGAATGACCGATCGCCCCCAGACGCCCTTGCTTGACCAGGTGAATACGCCAGCCGCGCTCCGCGACCTCGAGCCCGGCCAGCTTCGCCAGCTCGCCGACGAGCTTCGCGCGGAGACGATTTCGGCCGTCTCGGTCACCGGCGGCCATCTCGGCGCCGGCCTGGGCGTCGTCGAGCTGACGGTCGCGCTCCATTACGTCTTCGATACGCCGACGGATCGCCTCGTCTGGGACGTCGGCCACCAATGTTACCCGCACAAGATCCTCACCGGCCGTCGCGACCGGATCCGCACCCTGCGCATGGGCGGCGGCCTGTCCGGCTTCACCAAGCGCTCCGAAAGCGAATATGATCCGTTCGGCGCCGCCCACAGCTCGACCTCGATCTCGGCGGCTCTGGGTTTCGCGGTGGCGAACAAGCTCGCCGGAACGCCGGGCAAGGCGATCGCGGTGATCGGCGACGGCGCGATGAGCGCCGGAATGGCCTATGAGGCGATGAACAACGCCCATGTCGCCGGCAATCGCCTGGTCGTCATCCTCAACGACAACGACATGTCGATCGCGCCCCCGGTCGGCGGCCTCTCCCATTATCTCGCCCGTTTGGTTTCCTCCGGCAAATATCTCACCGTCCGCCACGTCGCCCAGCGTTTCGCCCGCAAGCTGCCCCGGCCGCTCCATGTCACCGCCCGGCGGATCGAGGAATATGCCCGCGGTCTCGCCACCGGCGGCACCTTGTTCGAGGAACTGGGCTTTTATTATGTCGGCCCGGTCGATGGCCACGACGTCGACGGCCTCGTCAAGATTCTCGAAAACGTCCGCGACGCCGATGACGGGCCGATGCTGGTCCATGTCGTCACCAAGAAGGGCAAGGGCTACGGCCCGGCCGAGGCGGCGGCCGACAAATATCACGGCGTCCAGAAATTCGACGTCATCACCGGCGCCCAGGCCAAGGCCGAGCCCGGCCCGCCTTCCTACACCGGAGTCTTCGCCAAGGCCCTGGTCGCGGAGGCGGAACGCGACGACAGGATCGTCGCGATCACCGCGGCGATGCCGTCCGGCACAGGCCTCGACAAGTTCGAGCAACGTTTCCCGGACCGCTGCTTCGACGTCGGCATCGCCGAGCAGCATGCGGTGACCTTCGCCGCCGGCCTGGCCGCCCAGGGCTATCGTCCCTTCTGCGCGATCTACTCGACCTTTCTTCAGCGGGCTTACGACCAGGTCGTCCACGACGTCGCCATCCAGAACCTGCCGGTGCGCTTCGCGATGGACCGCGCCGGTTTGGTCGGCGCGGACGGCGCCACCCATGCCGGTAGCTTCGACCTCGCTTATCTGTGCACCTTGCCGAACTTCGTGGTGATGGCGGCCGCGGACGAGGTGGAACTGGTCCACATGGTCCACACCGCCGCTCTTCACGACAGCGGCCCGATCGCGGTCCGTTACCCGCGCGGCAACGGCGTCGGTCTGGCGCTCCCCGAAGTCCCGCAGCGGCTCGAAATCGGCAAGGGCCGGATCGTCCGCGAAGGCAAGAAGGTGGCGATCCTGTCGCTGGGCACGCGTCTGGCCGAGGCCCTGAAGGCCGCCGACATACTCGACGGCAAGGGCCTGTCGGCCACCGTCGCCGATCTTCGCTTCGCCAAGCCGCTCGACGAGGAATTGATCCGCCGCCTGCTCACCACGCACGAGGTCGCGGTGACGATCGAGGAAGCGGCGATCGGCGGCTTCGGCGCCCATGTGCTGACGATGGCGAGCGACCAGGGCCTGATCGACAACGGCCTCAAGCTTCGCACCATGCGCCTGCCCGACATCTTCCAGGATCAGGACAAGCCCGAAAAGCAATATGCCGACGCCGGCCTGGACGCCGACGCCATCGTCGACACGGTCCTCAAGGCCCTTCGGCACAACAGCGCCGGGGTCGTCGAGGGCGCCCGGGCCTGAGCCATGGACCCGATCGAGGAGACCTCGCCCGACGGCAGGCTCCGCGTTCGCTTCGACCTCGATCATGGCCGGATGAGCCATGAGATCCGGACTCCGACGATCGTCGAGACCGCGACCGGCCGGACCCTGCTGCACATCCGCCAGGTCGCCGTCGACGGCCGGCCGATATGGCGGCCCGGCGGCTTCACCCTGGCGCTCAGGCATTATCATTATCCGGACCTGTCGCTGGCCCTCGACGTCGATCTCGACCGCGACCTTTTTCGGTTCGAAGGCCGGCCATCGGAGGAGCCGCTGGCCAATCTGAGCGATCGGGTCGAAGAGGAACTGCGCCGGCAGATGCAGTCGGCCGATCGAAGCGGCCGCAACCGGCGCCGGGTCGCCCTCGGCCGCAACGCGGCGGTGGTGCTTCTCGGCCTGGCCGCGGTCGCGGCGGCGGTCTGGCTGGCAGGGGATTAGGGGATGCCGGCAAAAAGTGGGCCCCACCGCAAAAGGGGCAAAGCGGCAGGGCCCGCTCGAAACCGCGCCCCCGACTCTCCGAGCCTCTTATATGTGGTGAGCGGTGGACCGTGCCACAAGAGCCACCAGCCGCTAACCGATTGAGACTTCTGTCGATCGGCCGCTATGACGCAAGTCGTGAATCGATCGGTACTCATCCAGGCCACCGACGTCGGCAAATGAAAGTCCGCGCCGATCAGTTGCTCGTCGATCGCGGGCTGGCCGAGAGCCGCTCCAGGGCGCAGGCGCTGATCCTCGCCGGTCTGGTCTTTTCGGGGGAGCGCAGGATCGACAAGGCCGGTTTGTCGCTCGCCGACGACGCGGCTCTGGAGGTCCGCGGCAAGGACCATCCCTGGGTTTCGCGCGGCGGCGTCAAGCTGGCGCACGCGCTGGAGCATTTCGGCTGGGACGTGACCGATGCCGTGGCCCTCGACGTCGGCGCTTCGACCGGCGGCTTCACCGACGTCCTTCTCCACAAGGGCGCGCGCAAGGTGTTCGCCATCGACGTCGGCACCAACCAATTGGCCTGGAAGCTGCGCCAGGATCCGCGGGTCGTCGTCCACGAGCAGACCAACGCCCGTTATCTCACCGACGCGATCGTCACCGAGCCCGTCGACCTGATCGTCTGCGACGCCAGTTTCATCGGGCTGTCGAAGGTGCTCGACAAGGCCCTGGATTTCGCGCGTTCCGGCGGCCGCCTCATCGCCTTGGTCAAGCCTCAGTTCGAGGCCGAGCGCCACGAGATCGGCAAGGGCGGCGTGGTCCGCGATTCCGACGTCCACGACCGCGTCTGCGCCGCCGCCGCCGACTGGCTGACCTCGCGCGGCTGGCGGGTCGAAGGCCTCGCCACCAGCCCGATCACCGGCCCGGAAGGCAATGTCGAATTCCTCATCGCCGCCACCCGCGAGCCAGCCCCCGGAAGCCGCGGCTGACACGAACTCTCAAACAAACAGCCCCGAAGCCGCGCCGCCGTCACCGGAAAAGCCGGCAGCGTCCGCTCGGACAGGCTTCTCTCTCCTCAAAGCCCGATACGATTTGATACAAAGGCCGTATCGACAAAGTGCCAAATTTGCGCATTGACCGACGCACTTATGTTCAGAAGCCTGTTCCTCGTGTCGGTTCTTTCGTTCGCTCTGGCCGCCTGTGGCGGCGTCGGGGCGGAGAAGGGCAAGGACCGGCCGCCGCCTCTGGTGAAGGCGGAAGCGGCGACGACGATCCGCTTCGCCGACCGGATGGAGGCGATCGGTACCGCCCGCGCCAACGAGCAGGTGACGGTCTCCGCACCGGTGACCGAGCGCATCGTCCGCCTCAATTTCGACGACGGCAGCTTCGTTCGCGCCGGCCAGGTCATCGCCGTCCTCCAGCAGGCCGAGCAGAGCGCCCAGCTGAACGAGGCCCAGGCCCGCGCCCGCGAGACCCAGCAGCAGCTCGCCCGGGTCTCCGAGCTGAAACAGCGCGGCTTCGCCACCCAGTCGGCGCTCGACACCCAGGTCGCCGCCGCCGCCGCCGCCCGCGCCCAGGCGGCCCAGGCCAGTGCCCAGATCGGCGAGCGGGTCGTCCGCGCGCCTTTCTCCGGCTGGGTCTCGCTTCGCAACATCTCGGTCGGCGCGATCGCCAGCCAGGGCACCGAGATCGCGACGATCAGCGACGTCAGCGTCATCAAGCTCGATTTCACCGTCCCCGAGACGATGCTCAGCGCGATCCGCCCCGGTCTGCCGATCGAGGCCCGCTCCGCCGCTTATCCCGACCGGCCCTTCCGCGGCACGATCCACACCATCGATCCGGTCGTCGATCCCAACACCCGCGCCGTCACCGTCCGTGCCCGCCTCCCCAATCCGGACCGTCTGCTCCGTCCCGGCATGATGATGACGGTGGCGATCGAGAACGCGCCGCGTCTGGCTTTGTCGGTGCCGGAGCTGGCCGTGATCGGCGAAGGGGAGGGGCGCTTCGTCTTCGTCGTCGACGACCAGGGCCGTGCCCAACGCATTCCGGTCCGCACCGGGATCCGGTTGGCCGGCCGGGTCGAGATCGTCGAGGGGCTCCGGCCCGGCCAGCGCGTGATCACCGAAGGCGTCGTCAAGGTCGCCGACGGCATGCCGGTCCGGCTGGCCGGCGTGCGCAACGCGCAGCGGCAAGCTCCGCGCCAGAGCCAGGCCGGCCCGTCCGCGCCCGGCCCAGCGCCCGCTTTGCCCGCCGCGCAGAAGGCGGCGCCGCCGGCCGCCCGCTCGGGCCAATAGGCCGATGAAGCTCTCCGACATCTCGGTCACCCGGCCGGTCTTCGCCGCGGTCCTGTCGATCCTCATCGCCGTGATCGGGATCGTCGGCTTCCTCAGCCTCTCGGTCCGCGAATATCCGGACGTCGATCCGCCGATCGTCTCGGTCGACACGCGCTACATCGGCGCCGCCGCCAACGTCATCGAAACCCGCGTCACCCAGGTGCTCGAGGCACAATTGGCCGGCCTCGAGGGGCTTCAGACGATCACCTCCCGCTCCCAGGACGGCAGCTCCGACATCTCGATCGAGTTCGCCGCCGGCCGCGACGTCGATGCCGCCGCCAACGACGTCCGCGACCGGGTCGGCGCAGCCGCGCGCAACCTGCCCAACGAGGTCGAGCCGCCGGTCGTGCGCAAGGTCGACGCCGACGCCTCGCCGATCATGTTCCTCGTCGTCTCCAAGCCCGGCTGGTCGCGGCTCCAACTGTCCGACTGGGTCGATCGCAACCTGGTCGATCGTTTCTCGTCGCTGGACGGGGTCGCCCGGGTGTTCGTGGCCGGCGAAGCGCGGCCGGCGATGCGGGTCTGGATGCGCCCCGAACGGCTGGCCGCCTTCGGCCTTACGCCCGCGGACCTCGAAAACGCGCTTCGCACCCAGAATGTCGAATTGCCCGCCGGCCGGCTCGAATCCGCGCAGCAGAACATGACGTTGCGCGTCGACCGCCCGTTCGCCACCGCCGAGGAATTCGCCCAATTGGTCGTCGGCCGCGGAGCCGACGGCTATCTCGTCAAGTTGGGCGACGTCGCCCGGATCGAGCAGGGCCCGGAAAATCCTTATTCGGCCTTCCGGATGAACGGCAATCCGGCCACGGGCCTGGCCATCATCCGCCAGTCCGGCGCCAATACTCTGGCGGTCGCCGAATCCGCCAAGGCCGCCGTCGAGCAGATCAGGCCGACTCTGCCGGAGGGCATGGAGATCGCCGTCGGCTCGGACGACAGCCAGTTCATCGATCGCGCGATCGAAAAGGTCTGGGTGACTCTGGCGGAAGCCGCGGTCCTGGTCGTCCTGGTCATCTACCTCTTCTTGGGCAGCTGGCGCGCTACCCTGATCCCCGCGGTCACAGTGCCCTTGTGCATGCTGGCCAGCTTCGCCGTCCTGTGGATGCTCGGTTTCTCGATCAACCTTTTGACCCTTTTGGCCCTGGTCCTGTCGATCGGGATCGTCGTCGACGACGCCATCGTCGTCCTCGAAAACGCCTATCACCGGATCGAGGAGGGCGAGCCGCCTCTGGCCGCCGCCTTCAACGGCACCCGCCAGGTCGCCTTCGCCGTCGTCTCGACCACCTTGGTCGTCTGCGCCGTCTTCGTGCCGATCATGTTCATCGCCGGCCAGACCGGTCTGCTGTTCCGCGAGCTTGCAGCGGCGATGATCGGCGCTCTGGCCTTCTCCGGCTTCTTCGCCTTGAGCCTGGCGCCGATGCTCTGTTCCAAATTGCTCAGGCACGAGGAGCGCCGGGGTCTCGCCGCCTTCGTCGATCGCCACTTCAAGCGGGTCGAATCCGCTTATGCGCGGCGCCTGGACCGGGTGCTGACGAAGCCTTTACTGCCTCTAGTCCTCGTCGCCTTGTTCCTCGCCGGCGCCGGCTTCCTGTTCACCACCTTGCGCTCGGAGCTGGTCCCGGCCGAGGATGTCGGCATCCTCAGCGCCAACATCTCGGCGCCCGAAGGCACCGGTTTCGCCGAAATGGACCGTTACATGCTCGAGGTTCAGGCGCGGGTCCTCTCACTGCTCGGCGACGGCGAGGAAGGCGAAGGCGATAGCCCGGTCCGGACGATCATCACCCGCACCCCCGGCGGCTTCGGCGCCAGCGACGATTTCAACAGCGGCAACGTCACCGTCTTCCTCAAGCCCTGGGAGGATCGCGACGTCACCACCGAGGACGTCGTCGGCCAGGTCAACCGGATCCTCGCCCAGATCCCGGCCGTCCGCGGCAACGCCCAGGTCCGCTCCTCGATCGGCCGCGGCCGTGGCCAGCCGGTCAATTTCGTCATTGCCGGCGCGACTTATGCGGAGCTCGCTCAGGCCCGCGATCGGATCCTCGCCGCCGGCGCCGAAAATCCCGGTCTGGTCAACCTCGACAGCGATTTCAAGGAAACCAAGCCGCAGCTTCGCATCGACGTCGATACCAATCGCGCCGGCGATCTCGGCGTCTCGGTCGCCGAGGTCAGCCAGGCGCTCCAGAGCCTGCTGGGCTCGCGCCGGGTCTCCACCTACGTCGATCGCGGCGAGGAATATCAGGTCATCGTCCAGGCCGAGGAATCGGCCCGCGCGACCCAGGCCAACCTCGCCGCCATCTACGTCCGGAGCCGCACCGGCACCCTCGTCCCTCTGTCCAATCTCGTCACCGTCCGCGAGACCGCCGGCGCCCGCGATCTCGGCCGCTACAACAAGCTTCGCGCGATCACTTTGTCGGCCGGCCTCGCGCCCGGTTACTCGCTGGGCGAGGCGCTCGAATTTCTCGAGGAACAGGCGGCCGCCTCGCCAGAAGTGCTCGCCGTCGGCTATCGCGGCGAAAGCCAGGCCTTCCGCGAGACCGGCGGCTCGATCTACCTCGTTTTCCTGCTGACGATCCTGGTCGTCTACCTCCTGCTCGCCGCCCAGTTCGAAAGCTTCGTCCACCCGGCCGTCATCATCGCCACCGTGCCTCTGGGCGTCGCCGGCGGGATCGTCGGGCTGGCGGCGATGGGCCTGACCATGAACCTCTACAGCCAGGTCGGCCTGGTCATGCTGGTCGGCCTGGCCGCCAAGAACGGCATCCTGATCGTCGAGTTCGCCAACCAGCTGCGCGATTCCGGAAGCGACGTCGCCAAGGCCATCCGCGACGCCTCGAAGCGCCGCCTTCGCCCGATCCTGATGACCTCGATCGCCACCGTCGCCGGCGCCGTGCCCCTGAGGATCGCCACCGGCGCCGGCGCCGCCGCCCGAAGCACGATCGGCACGGTCGTCGTCTTCGGGGTTTCGATCGCCACCTTCATCACCTTGTTCCTGATCCCGCTGCTTTACTCCCGACTGGCCCGCTACACCGGCTCCCCACTGGCCGTGACCCGCAAACTAGAAACCCAGCTGAACCCCGCCCCGGCGGAGTAGGGGCGAA
>DASTDX010000041.1:0-2473 GCA_035710145.1 Allosphingosinicella sp. | reverse complement strand
GGTCGCGCTCGTGCAGCCTCACGGTATTGCCCAAATGCTGGCGAACCTCCGGCCCGACCTTTTCGCCGGCGACGAACAGGTCGGCGGTGCCGTCGGCCTGGACGATGGCATAGGCCAGCGCCACCGGCGTCCGCGACACGTCCTGGCCGCGGACGTTGAACGTCCAGGCGATCGAATCGAGCGCGGCCAGGACCGCCGCATCCGCGTCCTGTTCCTTCAGCCAGTCGGCCATTTCCTGGCGCTTGGCAGCCGAGGACTTGCCGGCGAATTGGTCCGGGTGGACGATCAGCCGAGCGCGGGACGGTTCCGGCCGGTCCGACCAGACCGCGTCGATCGGATTGCGCCCGACGGCGACCAGTTCGGCGCCCTTCTGGCCCAGGGCTTCGCGCGCCTTCGTCACCCAATCCTTGGTATGAAGCCACGGATCGTAGCCGATTCGGCCGCCGTTCGGCGCATGCGCCTTCAGCCAGTCGGCGATGCTGGTTTCCGGCACCGATTCATAGCTCCAGTGGCGGCCGTCCACCTGGGCCCGGACCTGGAGCGTGTAACGGCCGTCCGTGAAGATGGCGGCTTCCTCGGGGAGCACGACCGCGGACCCGGCCGATCCCTGAAAGCCGGTCAGCCAGGCGAGACGCTGCGCATAGCTTCCGACATATTCGCTCATATGCTCGTCGGTGAGCGGAACGACGAAACCGTCGAGCCGGTCGGCCTTGAGCTGATCGCGCAGCGCCTGCAGGCGTGCTTCATAAGTGGACATGGTCAATCTCCGCGGCGGCCAGCGCCTTCAACGTCGCAATCCGGAGAAAAGCCGAATTCACTCTTCCGCGCATTGCTCTATGGGGAGCCGATAGCCCAGCCACGAGCCGACCGGAAGAGACGTATGTCGACACTGCCCGCCCCACCCGTCGCCGAGCAGCGGCCCTTCAGTTACGAGCGCCACGGAGTCAGCATCCAGGATCCCTGGGCCTGGCTTCGCGATCCCGATTATCCCAAGGTCGAGCGGCCGGAAGTGCTCGATTATCTGAAGGCCGAGAACGCTTATTTCGAGGCCGCGATGGCGCCCCACCAGGGGCTGATCGACGCTTTGTTTCAGGAGATGAAGGGCCGGATCAAGGAGGACGACCGCTCGGTCCCGGTGAAGGACGGGGACTATCTCTATTGGTGGGCCTTCGAGGCAGGCGCCCAATATCGCAAATGGTATCGCCGGGCCGCCGCCGGTGGGCCGGACGAACTGATCTTCGACGAGCCCGCCGCCGCCGAGGGGCATGATTATTTCCGGCTCGGCGCGATCCAGTCCAGCCCCGACGCCCGTTACCTCGCGACCATGGTCGACGACGACGGATCCGAGCGCTTCAAGCTGCGGGTGCGCGATCTGGCGACCGGCGAGGACGTCGAAACGGTCACCGAGGTCGGGATCGGCGCGCCGGTCTGGACGGCCGACGGCTCCGGCCTGGTCTTCACCGAGGTGAACGACAATTGGCGAAGCTACCGCGCGCGCTACCGCCGCCTCGGGACGCCGCCGGAAGACGCCGTCACCTTGTACGAGGAGACCGAGGATCCCGGCTTCTCGGTCGGGATCGGACGAAGCCACGATCGAAGCCTGATCTTCATCGCCACCGGCGACAACAGCGCGACCGAGGTCCGCTTCGTCCCTGCGGCCGATCCCACAGCCGCGCCCGTGCTCATCTCGCGCCGCGCACCCGACCGAACCTATTCGGCCGACTTCGCGCACGGGAAATTGTGGATCCTCGCCAATGACGAGCACATCAATTTCCGCCTCGCCGAGGCGGACCCGGCGAGTCCCGGCGACTGGTCGACTGTGATTGCGGGTTCGGACCATGTCTATCTGCGCGGGGTTACCGCGTTCCGCGATCATCTGGTGATCGAGGAACGGGTGCACGGGCTCGATCAGATCCGGCTTCGCACTTATTCGGGCGACGAGAAACGGATCGCCTTCCCCGAAGCCAGCTACACGGCTTCACTGGGGTCGACGCCGGAGTTCGCGCCGGCCGCCTATCGCGTCGGCTACAGCTCGATGGTCACGCCGACCACCGTTTACGATTATCATCCCGACGACGAGCGGCTCGAAACCCTGAAGGTGCAGGAGATACCGTCGGGCTACGACCGCTCCCTTTACGAGA
The DNA here is from genome assembly GCA_035710145.1 of Allosphingosinicella sp. Taxonomy (GTDB): domain Bacteria; phylum Pseudomonadota; class Alphaproteobacteria; order Sphingomonadales; family Sphingomonadaceae; genus Allosphingosinicella. The sequence continues at coordinate 332 of DASTDX010000041.1, read as the reverse complement.
CCGAGCGGCTGATGCTGCCCACCCGCGACGGCAAGAAGGTGCCGGTGTCCCTGGTCTACCGGAAAGGCTTCCCGAGAGATGGCAGCGGCAAGCTCTATCTTTATGCTTATGGCGCCTACGGGATCGCCATCCCGCCGACCTTCTCGACCAGCCGGCTCAGTCTCATCGACCGCGGCTTCGCCTGCGCGATCGCCCACATCCGTGGCGGCGACGACCTCGGCTACGGCTGGTTCCTCGACGGCAAGCTTGAAAAAAGAACCAACACGTTCAACGACTTCGTCGATTCCGCCAAGGGCCTGATCGAGGCCGGATTCGCCCGGCCCGGACGGATC
>DASTDX010000040.1:0-3475 GCA_035710145.1 Allosphingosinicella sp. | reverse complement strand
AGTCGAAGGTTGCGTTCGGACCCCGCAGGATCGGATTCGACAATCATCTCCTGCCCCTCTCGCATGAGGTAGCGGCCGACTTCGGGAATGACGAGCAAGGCCTTCTCAAGAGAAAGGACATTGAGACCAGGGGCCGCGTCCCGCGCCTGGACCGCTCCCCTGCGGATGACCAGGTCGGACTCGGCCTGGCCCTCGAAAGGCCTCAGCTCCGGAAGGGGAATCTCCGAGGCCGCGATCAGCCCGAAAACGCTGTAGCGATGTGATACCACCCGTTCCTGCCCTGCGCGCTGCACCCGACCTGAAGCTGCAGGAGCCGGGCTCGTTCATTCGCCCGCGGGCGGCAGCTTCGCGGCCCTCGTTAACCGCCGGCAGCCCCTGCGTCGAGGCGAACGGGTCGGCATCCGCAACACCGACACGTTAGACTTCGCGGCCATTGTCGGTCATCTGCGGATCGATGTTCGGCGCGATTCGAGGGATGAAGCAGGCCGGTGTCGATGCCTAGTGCATGTCCGAACCATGTGTTAGCTTGTCTTCAGCCTGAACCGAGTCACAGTCCGCAGAACATTTCGACTGCGCGCCTTTGGCGTGCTTGCATGGATCACTTGAATAACCGTTGCAGAACTCGCGGCCATTACTGTAAGGCCCGTCTCAAAGAAGCCTAGAAAGGGAGCAAAGAAATGAGCAACGATAAGAAGCCGGCCGCTCCGAAGAGCGAGTGGGTTCGGCCGCAGGTCAGCCGGATCGCGGCCGGTTCGGCCGAGTCAAACGGCGCCGGAATCAACGACGGCGGGCCGCTCGGCAACGCCCGTTCCTGAGCCGGGGGGCCGTCCGAACTGACAAGACGAATGGTCGGACGCCACCCTAGTTTTTCTCTCTGAACGTGTCGGCCATCGCCGGCACCTGGAACGTCTCAAGGGGCGCGTTCACTCCGCCCCTTTCGAGACTTCTCCAATCTCAGTTTCCGTACGGTCCTGACAGCCAAGACTGGCTGGAACGGGACGATTTCGCCTGCGGCCGCTGTCTCTTTCGGATTTTGGCGGAGGATCGGTTCGACCGCCAGCCCGTGGTCTGCCCAGAGGAACGGTTTCTTCTCGTTGCCGATATCCGGATCGACAATCGCGACGAGGTCGAGCCGCAGCTCGGGCTCGATCGGTCGGAGGCCGCTACCACCAGCGATTCGGCGCTCCTCCTCCGGTCCTGGCTGGCCTGGGGCGAAGCCGCGCTCGGGCGGATCCACGGCGACTTTGCGTTCGCACTTTACGACCGACGGGCCGAATTGCTGGTGCTTGCTCGCGACACTGCGGGCGAACGGCCCTTATTCTATCTTCAGGACCGTGGGGTGTTCGGCTTCGCCTCGATGCCGCAGGCCCTCGCCGCTTGTTTCGGCCAGGGGCTCAACGAACAGAGATTGGCGGAATTCGTCTCGGACCTCCCTTATATCGGCGAGGAGAGCTTCTTCGAGAAAGTGCGGCGGATCGAGCCCGGTCACGTCCTCCGGGTGTCCCGCCGGGACCTGACGATCCGCCGTTACTGGGAACCGTCGCGGCGCGAACTCAGACTGCCAAACGTCCAGGCTTATGGAGAGGCCCTTCGCGAAGAAATCGACCGCGCGGTCGCCAGGAAATTGCGCCGGGCCTCCGGCGGAATCGCGACTCATTTGAGCTCCGGTTTCGACAGCAGTGCGGTCACCAGTTCGGCGGCTATTCAATCCGCTTCGAGAGGTGAGGAGGTTCTTGCCTTCACCGCCGCCCCCGCGATCGACATCGGGCCCGCCCCGGCGAGGCGCTTTGCCGACGAAAGCGAAATCGCCGCCGCGACTACCCGGCTTCACTCCAATCTTCGGCACCGGATCGTTCGGGTCACGGCTGATCCGCTTGAGCGACTCGGCGACGCGCATCGGCTTGGCGGACAGCCGGTGGGCAGCATCTTCAACAACAACTGGTGGCAGGCGATCGACTCGCAGGCTGCCCAGGAAGGCGCGACGATCCTCCTGACCGGCGAAGGCGGCAATTTCACCCTCAGTGCCGGACGGGGACTTACGCCGCTGGCCGACCTTTTCCGGACGGGGCGCTTGCTGGGTTTGGCGCATGAAATGCGCTGCCTGCACCCCGAATATGGCTGGCTCAATCTCGCCAACGCCGCGTTCGGCGGAACCCTCCCCAAAGGACTCTACCGGCTGGGCCAAAAGCTGACGGGACGAGACACGCAGAAGGCTGATGCCTTCGAATTGCTAACCGCAGAATGGAAGCGGCTTGTGGCCAAGCGCCACCGCCAGGCGGGCTGGGACTGGCGGCCACCGATCGACAGTCGGAAGAGGCGCTGGCAACTGCTGCAGATGGCCGATCCGGCGACCTTCCGTAAAATGGCGCTCGCGCGCTGGCGCATCGAGGAACGGGATCCCACCGCCGATCGGCGGCTGGTGGAGTTCTCCTTCTCACTCCCCGCCGAGGCGCTCCTGAAAGACGGGGTCGACCGGCCCGCACTTCGCGCCGCCTTGGCCGGTCGAGTCGCGGCCGAAGTGCTGACGACGCGGCTTCGGGGATTTCAGTCGGCCGACTGGCACCGGCTCGTCGATCCGGCCCGGTTGGTTAAATTCATCGATTCACGAGGCGCGGCGAACAGGGTGGTTGATCTCGAGTCGCTCCGCGCCGCGGTAGCCGCCTGGCCTCGATCAGACTGGGAGAAACGCCCTGTCATCTATCGATACGCGATCGACGTCATGCGCGCGCTTGCGGCCCTGGACTTCGCGGAAGTCGCCGCCGGACTTTGCCCGCAGCAGACATGAGGAGAAGTCCAACAATGAAGGGTTCTGATTTTCTTCGTTCTTGCCCTCTGCTGTCGTTGCCAAGCAACAGCGACGAAGCCTAAAAGCATCGAGTCAATCAACGGTGCGCAAATGCGATACCGGTCAACAGGGAGAAGCACCATGTCTCGACAGCACCTTTTAGTCAAAAGCCTTGCCTTGAGCGCCGCCAGCGTCGTCGCCATTGCCTTTGCCTCGCCCGCCCTCGCCGATCCGACCGCGCCCTGCAATGACGGCCCCGGCGCTCTGAGCACGGAATGCGGTACCAACTCGACCGCCACCGGCCTCGGCGCCACCGCGGTCGGCCAACTCGCCCGTTCCACCGGCAGTGAATCGACCGCCGTCGGTACCGATAGCCTCGCCTCAGGTGCTCAGAGCACGGCCCTCGGTGTCGTCTCGACCGCAATCGGCGACCTCTCCACGGCACTCGGCAACCGGTCCAGCGCGGCTGGCGTCGGATCCACCGCTGTCGGCGCGCTTGCGGATGCCCTGGGCGCCGAAGCGACCGCGGTGGGTGCGGATTCGGAAGCGTCCGGCGTACAGAGCACGGCCGTAGGCACCGTCGCGACCGCCAGCGGCACTCTCTCCACGGCGATCGGCAACCGTTCGAGCGCCTCCGGCCTCGGCGCGACCGCGTTGGGAGCGCTGTCGATCGCGAGCGGCGCAGAGGCC
>DASTDX010000039.1:0-34861 GCA_035710145.1 Allosphingosinicella sp. | reverse complement strand
CGCTAACGTGCTGGGGGCCAAATATGATCGGATCCTGGCGCCGATGGCGGAATTCATCCTCGTCCCGGATCAGGCGCGTCTGGTCAGTCGCCGCTGGATGACCCAGGAAACCCTGTTCCACGAGCTGGCCCACAGCCTCGGCCCGGGCTCGATCACGGTCGCCGGCCGCCAGACCACGGTCAATGCCGAGCTCCGCGACCTCTATTCGGCAAGCGAGGAGTGCAAGGCGGACGTCATGGGGATCTGGAACATCCTCTACATGATGCAGCGAAACGAACTTCCCGCCGCGGAGCGGGAAGCGGCCCTGGCCACCTATTTCGCCGGCATCTTCCGCGCGGTTCGCTTCGGCACCGATGAGGCGCACGGGCGCGGCGCCGCCGTCCAATATGCCTATCTCAGGGAAAAGAACGCCTTCGCCTGGGATCCTTCGGAGCGCCGCTTCCGGATCGATTATGCCAGGATGGAAGCCGGCATCCGGGACCTTTTGGGGGATCTGATCCGGCTACAGGGCAATGGCGATTATGAAGGCACGCGGGCCTTCTTCGAGCGTTACGCGAGGCTCGACGACGAGGCCCGAATGGCGCTCGCCTCCACCGCCCATATCCCGACCGACATTCGTCCGGTCTATCCGTCGCGTATTTGAGGTCTTGGCCATCTCGACATGCGCTCGGGCATGCTCCTGAGTTCCCCCCGACGATTATCAGCCGGGAATGCTTCGCTTTGCCGGAGAGGCCGGTTATGGGGCCTCGACTGAGGAGCACCCTCGCGTGGCCGATGCCGACACCGCCTTGATCCTCGCCCGCGCCCAGTTCGCGTTCACGATCTCGTTCCACTTCATCTTTCCGGCCTTTTCGATCGGCCTGGCCTCCTATCTCGCCGTGCTCGAGGGGCTGTGGCTTAAGACGGGGAAGGAGACCTATCTCAACCTCTTTCGCTACTGGCTGAAGATCTTCGCTTTGACCTTCGCCATGGGCGTCGTCTCCGGGATCGTCATGTCCTACCAGTTCGGCACCAACTGGTCGGTCTTCTCGGATCGGGCCGGCCCGATCATCGGGCCGCTCATGGCCTATGAGGTGCTGACCGCCTTCTTCCTCGAAGCCGGATTCCTCGGGGTGATGTTGTTCGGCATGGAACGGGTGGGGAAGGGGCTTCACTTCGCGGCGACGCTGATGGTCGCCATCGGCACCTTCATCTCGGCTTTCTGGATCCTGAGCGTCAACAGCTGGATGCAGACCCCGGTCGGCTGGGCTCTGAACGATGTCGGCCAGTTCGTCCCTGCCGCCGGCTGGATAGAGATCATCTTCAATCCCAGCTTCCCCTACCGGCTCGTCCACACGGTCCTTGCCGCCTACCTCACAACCGCATTGGTGGTCGGCGGCGCCGGGGCTTGGCATCTGCTTCGCCGCCGCGACACGCCCGAAGTCCGCAAGATGTTTTCGATGGCGATGTGGATGCTGACGCTGGTGGCGCCGCTGCAGATTTTCGTCGGCGATCTCCATGGCCTCAACACGCTCGAGCACCAGCCACAGAAGGTGGCCGCCATGGAAGGTCATTTCCAATCCTATCCGGACGGTGCGCCCCTGATCCTGTTCGGGATTCCCGATTCGGCGGCGGAGACGGTCCACGCGAGCGTCGGGATCCCAAATCTGTCGTCGCTCATCCTGCATCATGACTGGAATGCCCCGGTGACTGGGCTCGACGCCTGGCCGCGCGATCAGCGACCGCCGGTCGGGATCGTGTTCTGGTCATTCCGGATCATGGTCGGCCTCGGCATGCTGATGCTTGCGCTCGGTCTGTTCAGCCTTCTGGCCCGGGCTCGGCGTCGCCTCTACGAATGGCGCTTGCTTCACCTTTCCGCTCTCCTGATGGGCCCTGCGGGGTTCGTCGCCGTCATTGCCGGCTGGGTGACGACCGAGGTCGGCCGCCAGCCCTGGGTTATCTACGGGCTCCTCCGAACGGCGGACGCGGTGTCCCCGATCGCCACGCCGGGCGTGACCGGATCCCTGGTCGCGTTCGTCATCGTCTATTTCACGGTCTTCGCAGCCGGCACCATCTACATCCTCCGGCTGATGGCGCACGCGCCCAAAGCCGGCGAGCCGCGGCCCGCCGAACAGCCGATCCGGACCGCCGGAATCACCCCGGCGCCTTCGGTCGACCGGCGCGGGGGCGAGGCGGATCCGGCTCCTGACGAGCAGGCGCGCTGATGGACCTCACCGTCGTCTGGGCATTCCTGATTGCTTTCGCCGTCGCCGCTTACGTCGTGATGGACGGCTTCGATCTTGGCATCGGGATCCTCTTTCCGGCTTTCGGGGTGGGCAAGGAACGCGATCAGGCGATGAACAGCATCGCTCCGGTGTGGGACGGCAACGAAACCTGGCTGGTGCTGGGCGGTGGTGGACTGCTCGCGGCCTTCCCACTCGCTTATGCCATTATCCTACCTGCCCTTTATGCGCCCCTGATCGCGATGCTTCTGGGACTCGTCTTCCGCGGCGTCGCCTTTGAATTCCGCTGGCGCGATCCCGGCCACCGCCGATACTGGGATTTCGGATTCTTCGTCGGCTCGCTCGTCGCCACTTTCGCGCAGGGTGTGACCCTCGGCGCTTTGCTTCAGGGGATCAGTATCGAGGGCCGTGCTTATTCCGGCGGCTGGTGGGAATGGCTGACCTTGTTCAGCCTGCTGACCGGCGTTGCTCTCGTGATCGGCTATGCCCTCCTCGGCGCTTGCTGGCTGCTCTGGAAGACCGAAAGCCCGCTACAATCGAAGGCGCGCACTTTCTCGCATTTTCTGACGCCGACCGTGCTCGCCGCGATCGGCGCCGTCAGCCTTTATACCCCGTTCGTCGAACCACGATATTTCGAGCGCTGGTTCGATTATCCGGGTCTGATTGTGGCCGTGCCGATGCCACTCCTGGTTGCAGGTATTGCTGTGATGCTTTGGCGAAGCCTCGCCGGAAAGCGGGACTGGCTGCCTTTCCTTCTGACCCTGATCCTGTTCCTTCTCTCGATGGCGGGCCTCGCCGTCTCGATCTGGCCGGATGTCATTCCCGGGCGAGTGACGATCTGGCAGGCCGCGGCGCCGTATGAAAGTCAGCTTTTCATGCTGGTCGGCGCGCTGGTGCTGATCCCCATGATCCTCCTTTATACCGGCTGGGCCTACTGGGTTTTCCGCGGCAAGGTTGGCGATGAAGGCTATCATTAGACTCAGGCAGATCGCCTGGTTCGTCGGCTTGTGGCTGGCCGGCATCGTCACCGTCGGCAGTGTCGCCTGGCTGCTGAGGCTGTGGATCGCGTAGTGCCCGTCCAGGTACCATCTTTCTGCGCGCGCTGCTTTGATCGGAAGCCTTGCCGCATTTCAGCTCGCGGCTGCCCTTGTTGCGCCGCAATATGATGCGTATAGGCGCCGGAACAATTCTCCAGTCATTATGAGTTATACCAAGATGAGCCTGCGTAACGTGGCGATCATCGCCCACGTCGATCACGGCAAGACGACTCTTGTCGACCAGCTGTTCCGCCAGTCCGGCACCTTCCGCGACAACCAGCGCGTGGAGGAACGGGCGATGGATTCGAACGACCTCGAAAAAGAGCGCGGAATCACCATCCTCGCCAAGTGCACGAGCGTCGAATGGGAGCATGAGGGCGAGACTACCCATATCAACATCGTCGACACGCCGGGCCACGCCGATTTCGGCGCCGAGGTTGAGCGGATCCTGTCGATGGTCGACGGGGTCATCCTTCTCGTCGACGCCGCCGAAGGCCCGATGCCGCAGACCAAGTTCGTCACCGGCAAGGCGCTCGCTTTGGGCCTCCGCCCGATCGTCGTCGTCAACAAGATCGATCGGCCCGACGCACGTCCGGCCGAGGTCCTCGACGAAGTGTTCGAACTGTTCCTCAGCCTCGACGCCAATGACGATCAGCTCGATTTCCCGACGCTTTATGCCAGCGGCCGCGCCGGTTATGCCGGGCTGACCGACGATGTCCGCTCCGGCGATCTGACGCCGATGTTCGAAACCATCGTTTCGCACGTCCCGCCGCCCAGGCTCGACGAGGATGGGCCGTTCAAGATGCTGGTCACCCTGCTCGATCGCGACCCGTTCCTCGGACGGATCCTGACCGGCCGGATCGAGAGCGGTACGCTCCAGGTCAACATGCCGATCCGGGCGATCGACGTCGATGGCGCGGTCGTCGAGGAAGGGCGGGCCTCCAAGGTGTTCGCGTTCCGCGGCCTCGAGCGGGTCGCCGTCGAGACCGCACGCGCTGGGGACATCGTCGCCATAGCCGGTCTGGCCAAGGCGACGGTGTCCAACACGATCGCCGATCCCGGACTGACCCAGCCGCTTCGGGCGCGCCCGATCGATCCGCCGACCCTGGCGATGAGCTTTGCCGTCAACGACAGTCCCTATGCGGGCCGCGACGGCGACAAGGTCCAGAGCCGGGTGATCCGGGAGCGCCTGCTGCGCGAAGCCGAGGGCAATGTCGCGATCCGGATCAGCGAGAGCAGCGAGCGGGACGCGTTCGAAGTCGCCGGACGCGGCGAACTGCAGCTCGGCGTCCTGATCGAGACGATGCGCCGCGAAGGTTTCGAGTTGTCGATCAGCCGGCCGCGGGTTCTGTTCCGCGACGGCCCGAACGGCCGTGAGGAGCCCTATGAGACGGTCGTCATCGACGTCGACGACGAACATTCCGGAACGGTCGTCGAGAAGATGGCTCAGCGCAAGGGCGAGATGACCGATATGCGTCCGTCCGGCGGCGGCAAGACCAGGCTGACCTTCTCTGCCCCGTCACGCGGCCTGATCGGCTATCATGGCGAGTTCCTGTCCGACACGCGCGGCACCGGCATCATGAACCGACTCTTCGAGAAATACGGACCCTACAAGGGCCCGATCCAGGGACGCCAGAACGGGGTCCTGATCTCGATGGAGCAGGGCGAAGCGGTGGGTTACGCCCTCAACGCGCTCGAGGAGCGGGGCATCTTGTTCATCGCCCCCGGCGAGAAGCTCTACGAAGGCATGGTAATCGGCGAGAACGCCAAGCCGCAGGATCTCGAGGTCAATCCGCTCAAGTCCAAGCAGCTGACCAACTTCCGCGCCAGCGGCGGCAAGGACGACGCGATCCGACTGACGCCGCCGAAGCGGATGACCCTGGAACAGGCGATCGCCTACATCCAGGACGACGAGCTGGTCGAGGTCACGCCGAAGGTGATCCGGATCCGCAAGCGTTACCTGGACCCGCACGAGCGCAAGCGCCAGTCACGCAAGTCCGAAGCCGCCTGACCGTCGGCGCCGACGGGCCGCCGGCCTGATCGGTATTGGCGCCCCGATGGACCTCGAAGCCTGACGTGAGCCTGCTGTGCTGCTCGGTGTGGCTCGCTGGAGACGCGGGAAGGTTCGGAGATTGCGGGCACGCGCGCCGCACGGCAAGCTGCGCGCATGGACCGTCAGGACGCGCCGCAGGTCAGCTTCTCCGCCCCTCTGCTCGTCTGGCGCACCGAGACTTATGGTAATATCGGCTATGTCCTCGTCACCGACGCAGCGGCTGAGTTCATTCGCGCGCACGAACTGGCACGCAGGCTGGAGTTGGGGCGCCGGCGCGGCTTCGGCTCCGTCAAGGTCGAAGTGACGGTCGGCGACAGTCTCTGGTCGACATCCGTCTTTCCGCAAAAGACCGGGGGCTGGTTTCTACCGGTGAAGAAAGCGGTCTGCCGCGCGGAAGGCCTCCAGGCCGGTGACGAAGTGGCGGTGCAGCTGAGATTGCTCTAGGCGCCTCATCGTGCTGGAGACGCCGTCGCGGGCGACGCGGGACGCTCCCGATTCCGGTGCACGGAAAACATGACGGGGCAGGAACGATCAGGCAAGCGCGCGGACTCTCCCGGCACTAAGTCGGGATTGCACGTTCGACATCAGTCCGCATAGTGGGGCGATGGAAAGTCTTCTCGCTCTCACTTCCGATCCGGCACTTTGGGCCGCGCTCTTCGCCCTGGTCGTGATGGAGGTCGTGCTCGGCATCGACAATCTGATCTTCATCTCGATCCTGTCGAACAAGCTTCCGGAGGCGCAACGGCAGCGCGCGCGGCGGACCGGAATCCTGCTTGCTCTGGTGATGCGGCTGGTCCTCCTGTCTATGATCGCCTGGCTGGTCGGATTAACCGCGACGGTGGTCGATCTCGGCATTGCCGGCCCGCCCGGAGAGCATGGGGAGGCGACCTTCGAAACCGCCTTGTCCTGGCGCGACCTGATCCTGATCGCGGGCGGCCTCTTCCTGATCTGGAAGGCGACCAAGGAGATTCACCACAATGTCGACAATGTCGCGACCGACGACCTGCTCGACAAGAAAAGGCTGGGCACCCTGACTTTCGGCGCCGCGATCATTCAGATCATCCTTCTCGACATGGTCTTTTCGGTCGATTCGATCCTCACCGCCGTCGGCATGACCGACAATCTCGCGGTGATGGTGATTGCGGTATTGGTGGCGATCGCGGTGATGTTGCTTGCCGCCGATCCACTGGCCCGCTTCATTGCCAACAATCCGACGGTGGTGATGCTCGCCTTGGGCTTCCTCCTGATGATCGGTGCCGTCCTGATCGCCGATGGTTTCGGAGTCCATGTGCCCAAGGGCTATATCTACGCCGCGATGAGCTTCTCGGTGCTGGTCGAGGCATTGAACATATTGTCTCGGCGCGCCCAGCAGAGACGGGCGGAGCGCGGCCGGGAGGGATAGGCCGCTGGCCAATAGGTTGCGCGGCAACGCTTTTTAGGCGATGGCCCAACCCTGCTGGAGCGCGTTGCTCGAGCGCCGAGCGAAAGAATGCCCTTGCCCGATAAAGCCTTAGCCGATCCCAGCTTTCTTCAGGGCGGCGGTGATCAGGGGGCGTTGATCCGTTCTCTCGACTGGTCGAAAACGCCGTTCGGGCCCGTCGAACACTGGCCCCAGTCTCTTCGCTCCGCGGTCAGCATCTGCCTGAATTCGAGCTTCCCTACGGCGATCTACTGGGGCGCTGAGCTTCGCTTGCTTTACAACGATTGCTGGTCGGCTATCCCCGGCGAGCGCCATCCCTGGGCGCTCGGACGGCCCGGAGCGGAAGTCTGGTCGGACATCTGGGACGTGGTCGGGCCCCAGCTCGAGGACGTGCTCAGGACGGGTACGGGTTTTTCCACTTACGATCAGATGTTGCCCATGCGGCGCGGCGGTCGGATCCGAAAGACCTACTGGAACTACAGCTTCACGCCGATCAGGGGAGAACAGGGCCAGGTCGTCGGCATCTTCAACCAGGGCAACGAAACCACCGACATCGTGCTCAGCCGCCGCCGGGATCGCTTCCTCCTGGCGCTCAGCGACAAGTTGCGGGTTTTTTCCGATCCGGCCGATATCATCGCCTGCGCCCAGACCGAGACGGGGGTGTTCCTCGGCGCCAACCGGGTAGGCTATGGCGAGGTCGACGAAACGGCCCGTTATTTCACCACCGACGGCAACTGGACCGACGGCACCGTCCCGTCGCGCGAGGGCACGCACGATCTTGCAGCCTTCGGCCCGGAAATCCTTCGCCTGCTTCGCGAGGGCGAGCCTCTGGTCGTCGGCGACATATTCGAGGATCCGCGCACCAGCGGGCCGGACATGGTCGCGGCGTTCGCCGCGATTGACACAAGGGCGGCTATCACGACTTCACTGGTCAAGCAGGGGCGGATGCGCGCCGCCCTCTACGTTCATGCGAGCGAGCCGCGCGACTGGACGATCGACGATGCCGCGCTCGTCGGCGAAGTGGCCGAGCGGACCTGGGCGACCGTCGAACGGGCGCGCGCCGAGGCCTCTCTGAGGGAGAGCGAAGCGCAGCGCCGGGCGATCGCCGACAGCCTGCCCGGTGGCATGGTCTACCAGTTGCTGATGCGCCGCGACGGAAGCGATCGGTGCTTTTCCTACGTCTCGCGCAACTGCGAACAGCTGACCGGGATTAGCTCGGAAGAAGTGCTCCGCGATCCGCTGAACCTCTACGCGGTCATCGATCCCAAGCATCGCGAACGCATGGCGGCGGCCGAAGCGGAGGCGATCGCCGCCTTGGCCCCGTTCAACCATGAATTTGCCTTCACCAAGGGTGACGAGACCCGCTGGTGCCGGATCATCTCGGCGCCGCGCGAGCTCGCCGATGACCGGATCGCCTGGGACGGCCTGTTCATCGACGTCACCGAACAGAAGTTGATCGAAACCCGATTGCGGGAAAGCGAGCAGAAATACCAGGCGATTGCGGACTCGATCGATCAGATGATCTGGTCGACCCGACCGGACGGCTTCCACGATTATTACAATCATCGCTGGTACGAGTTCACGGGCATGCCGGAGGGCTCGACCGATGGCGAGGAATGGAACGGCATGTTCCATCCCGATGACCAGGAGCGGGCCTGGTCGGTTTGGCGCCAGAGTCTGGCGACTGGCGATCCTTATGAAATAGAATATCGACTGCGCCACCGCAGCGGCGAATATCGCTGGGTTATCGGCCGGGCCAATTGCCTGCGCGACGAGGAAGGGCAGATCGTCCGCTGGTTCGGCACGTGCACGGACATTCACGAACTCAAGACGGCGCAGCACGAGCTTCGCTTGCTCAATGACACACTGGAGGAGCGGGTCGCCGCGGCGGTCGAGGAGCGCAGCAGGGTCGAAGATGCGCTCCGGCAGAGCCAGAAGCTGGAGTCGATGGGGCAGTTGACGGGCGGCGTCGCCCACGATTTCAACAATCTGCTCACGCCGATCATCGGCAGTCTGGACATGCTTCATCGCCGGGGCATTGGCGACGAGCGCGCCCGCCGTCTGATCGACGGGGCGCTTCAGTCGGCGGAGCGCGCCAAGACGTTGGTCCAGCGGCTGCTCGCTTTCGCGCGCCGGCAGCCGCTTCAGCCCAGTCCCGTCGCACTCAAGCCCCTGGTCGAAGGCATGGCGGAGCTGATCGGCAGCACCTCAGGCCCACGGATCAAGCTGATCGTCGAAGTCGCGGACTCCCTACCGAACGTGCTCGCCGACCCGAACCAGCTCGAAATGGCGATCCTCAACCTTGCCGTGAACGCCCGCGACGCGATGCCGGATGGCGGCCAGCTGGCCATTCGCGCAACTGAGGCGAAGGTGGGCGCCCAACAACAGATCGATGTCCAGCCTGGCCGTTACGTCCAGCTCGCCGTCTCGGACACCGGCTCCGGCATGGACGAAGAAGTGGCGGCGCGCGCCGTCGAACCCTTCTTTTCTACCAAGGGCGTCGGCCGCGGCACCGGGCTCGGCCTGTCGATGGTTCATGGATTGATTTCCCAACTCGGCGGCGCCCTCACGATCAAGAGCAAGCCAGGCCTCGGAACGACGATCCAGTTATGGCTCCCGATCGCGACGGAGGCGGTAAGGACGGTCGACCGGACCGAAATGAAGGCGTCGGCGGCCGGGGCGGGCAGGGTGCTTCTGGTCGATGATGAGATACTGGTCCGGGAGAGCACCGCCGGGATGCTGGAGGATCTCGGCTTCGAGGTGCACGCCACCGGCTCGGCGGAGGAAGCGCTCGCGGCGCTTCGCGGCGGCCTCGATCCCGATCTTTTGATCACCGATCATCTGATGCCCGGAATGACCGGGACGGACCTCGTTCGGATCGTGCGGGCGGAGCTCCCCGAAATGCCGGTGCTGGTCATTTCCGGTTATGCGGAGGATGACGGCCTGCCGCCGGAATTCCCTCGGCTGACGAAACCCTTCCGCGAGGCGGACCTCGCAGCCAGCCTGGCCGAAGCGCGAGCCATCGGACCCCGCTGACCTGGACGTTGCGGGGGCGGGCCCTAACCTGCCTCTTTCTTCAGGCTCCGGGCGGCACGAGGGTTGTCTCAATTCCCCTGGCGCTTGCGCCACCCTCCAATCAGCGCCTGCGCGCGGACGCCCATTCGCGCTGGCGGGCGATCCAGGCATCGCGCGCCAGGAACCAGTCCGCGCGCCGCTGAGCCCACTCCTGGGGGGTAAGGGTATCGCGGTCGACGAGCCACTGGTCACGCATGGCCTGCCAATCGCGCCGGCCGACCTGGAAATCGTTCCGCCATGTCTCCATGTCGTTTTGGAGCGCATCGCGAATGCGCCGGGAGGCATTGGCGGGAATCGGCTGTCCGCGCCGGGAAGCGTTCGCCAGGCTGTTCGCGAGTGCCAGTGCTTCGGCACGCTGCCGCTCGCCATTGGCCCGATATTCCTGCACCAGCTGCTGCCGTTGCTCCGCCGACAGGCGCTGTTGGGCCGCGAGATCCCGTCCGAACTGGCCGCGCTGCGGACCAAGCTCGCGCGCTATGTCGGCAGTTCCGCCTCGGGCGCCGGACTGTCCCGGCGGGCTCATCGGGGGGCCACCGCCCATTCCGCCGCCCGCGCCGCCACCCCGCCCCTGGGCGAAAGCCGGCGCCGCGGCCAGCAATGCAGCCGAAACTGCGACCAGAATCCTGTTATGCATGGTTTCCTCCTCGCGGCGGTTCGCCGCTGGTTGGCAGGGTGAATCAACGCCCTCGGGGTCGATCGGTAACCCGCTTTCGGAGGGAAGCTCCCCCATCTGCGACGATTTGCCCGTGGTTTGCGACAAATACGGGCGTGCGCGTCCTGAATCGGCCCCCGTTTGGCGGCAAGGAGCATCGGGCGTGATCAATCCGACATCTTCGTTATCCGTTGCCACTCCTCGGGACGAACCGGAGAGACCGACAGGCGGGACTGCCGGATCAATTCGATGGCGGCCAGCTTCGGTTCCGCCTTGATCTGCTTCAGCGTCACCGGGCCGATGGCTCGAACCGGCTCGACCGGCACTTTCACCCAGGCGCCATCGTCCCCGTCGGGCTTGCCAGTCCCCGCGATCCGCATGATCCCGACGACGGCGCGTTCGTCGCCGCTATGGTAGAAAAAGGCTTCGTCGCCCGGCTTCATCGCCCGAAGATGAAGTCGCGCGGCATTGTTGCGGACCCCGTCCCAGTCGGTGCCGCCGTCCCGGACGAGGTCCGCCCAGCTGTAAACGTGCGGCTCCGACTTCATCAGCCAATAGGCCATTCGCGCTCCTCTCGCCTTTGTGCCGGAAGGTCACTAGATCAGGCCGGATGAAGGCTCAACGCGCGTACTTCCCTTTGCTCATGCTCGCTCTGGCCGGCTGCGGCGAGCGTGCGCCCGCCGATCTGAACGCTCAGGGATCGACGACCCCGGCCTATGAGCGCGTCGAAAACGAACCCCTGCTCGACAACGCGCAGATGCCGGTCCGGATCGGCGAACTCGGCTCCGGCTTTCCGGCCTGCAGCGCCCGCGGCGCCGTCCGCGACCGGGTTACGACCGAGCCGGTCCCGGTCCGCGCCGCCCCGTTCGAGCAGGCGCAGGAGATCGATCAGCTGTCGCGCGATGCCCGCTTCTTCGTCTGCTCGCGCACGCACGATCAGCGCTGGTTCGGAATCATCTATGACGAGGGCGGTCAGACCACGGAGCGCTGCGGTGTGTCCGCGTCGATTCCGACCCGTAGGGCATACTCGGGGCCTTGTGCGGCCGGCTGGGTCGCCAGCGCTGCGGTTCGGATGGTTTCGAGCGTCCCCGATCCGCTTCCGACAGCGACTCCGCCAAGCGATTGATATCGGCGACGAATTGTAAAGGTTCCGCAACTCGTCGTAGAGTACGCCCCATCCATCGTCCAAACCTCTGCGACGAGTTGATTTCCGGTGTCGCCTCCATCATCTGCCCAATCACTGATAGCGAGCGAGTGCCGCCGGGCGATTGAACCGGGCGGACGGGGCAAGTCGGGGAGGCGAGCGACCCTGGATGCATCCTGCATCCGACGGGCCAGCCAACCGCAATTGTAATTGGGATTGAATGATCAAGACGGTTCGCGCCGCCGGCTACGCCGCGGCTGCCCTCCTCGTCGCCGCGGTTGCGGGCTGGGGCGGTCCTCTGCAGGCAGGTCAGGGCGAAGCGGTGCCGAGCACCACTTCTTATTACGATCACATGTCCGCCGATTCCGGGGTCAGCGATCTCGGCCTCAACGATGCGCCGGCCGCGGCCGAAGCAGCTTCCGGCACCGAGGTCGAGGCGCGCTACGTACAGCTTGCCAATCATCTCGTCGGCCTGGCCGATGCCGTTCTCCCGAGACCCCGTGCACTCCCCGAGCTGATCGAGGCTTATGCCGGCCTGGACACCGACAGCAGCCAGCAGGATTGCCTCGCCAACGCCGTCTATTTCGAAGCGCGCGGCGAACCGGTGGAAGGTCAGCTCGCTGTCGCCGAAGTCGTGCTCAACCGGGCCGCTTCCGGCCAGTATCCCACGACGATCTGCGAGGTCGTCACTCAGCCCTGGCAATTCTCCTTCGTCAACGCGACCGGCCGGATCCCCGCCGCTGACCGCAACTCCCAGGCGTGGCGCACCGCGGTCGCGGTCGCTCGGATCGCCGAGCGCGGCGCCAGCCGGCTGCTGCCGCGAGACGTGCTCTGGTATCATGCCGATTATGTCGCACCGAGCTGGGGCCGCCGTCTCGCCCGCAACGCCAAGATCGGACTCCACATTTTCTACAGCTAGGATGGCTGCGCTGCGCGGGGGCACAGCAAGCGCCTGATCCTGGCACACGCCCCGGCCATCGGCCGGGGCGTTTTCATTTCCCTCCGCGTCTCTGCGCCTCCGCGTGATGGACATGCATGCCGCAGTGCTCTGCACGGGCATGGTCATGGTTCACGCGAAGACGCGAAGACGCGAAGAAAAAGGATTTCGCCTGGCACCGGCGCGTCCGCTCCCTCTGTTCCTTCGCGTCCTTCGCGCCTTCGCGTGCCAAAAATCGGGTGCCCGATTTTTTCACCGCGATGGCGGGTTCACGCAGTGTCCTGATGCGGCCTCGCCGGGCCGCAGTTCACTGTTTCATCGTCCGGAAAGTGATCGAGTACCGGAGCGTGTCGACCGGAGCCAGGCTGTGCTCCCATTCGCTTCGGGCAGGTCCGCGCAGGAGATAGACCGAGCGCGGCTCGGCCTCGAGCGTGAACCGCTGCCACTTGTCGCCTTGCCGCCGGCGGAAGCGCAACGGCGCGGACGACAACAGGGAAATGCCGATCACGTCGCCGAAAACCGGACGGTCGCGGTGCCACCCGAGACCCGCGCTTTGGCCGTAGCGAATGAGCAAGGCATGTTCGAGCGTATCGGGCTCGAGACCCGCAAAGACCGCGGCCTTCGATCGAACCGGGAGCAGCCAGTCCGGGATCGGCTCCGCCTCGGTCAGGCCGCTGCCGTCGAACCGGTAGGACCAGCCGAACGACACGGTCTCGCGCTTGCCGACGAATCCCTGGAATTCGAACGGCTTGAACGGCAGCGTCTCGATCCGCGCGATGAGTTCGGTCTCCCCGGCAGTTGAAATCAGGTCCGGCGCATAAGCCAGCCCTTCCGGCTGGCCGGGCAGTGCTCCGAACAGGTCGCTCTGAAGGGTGGTCATGACGGCGATAACGCCCGGCGCCGCGAACGGCTCACTTGGCTTCGCCCTGGCCATGGTTGGCGGCTGGAGCGGCCCCTGCTAGTGGCCGCGCAACCCTTTCCAGAAAAGCCCGATGACCGACCTTTCCAAGATCCGTAACTTTTCCATCATCGCCCATATCGACCATGGCAAATCGACCCTGGCCGATCGGCTGATCCTTGCCACCGGCGGTCTTACCGAGCGCGAGATGACCAGCCAGGTGCTCGACAACATGGACATAGAGCAGGAGCGGGGAATCACCATCAAGGCCCAGACCGTGCGGCTCGATTATCGTGCCGCCGATGGCGAGACCTACGTCCTCAACCTGATGGACACGCCCGGCCATGTCGATTTCGCCTATGAAGTCAGCCGGAGCCTCGCCGCCTGCGAAGGCGCCCTCCTGGTCGTCGACGCGGCCCAGGGGGTCGAGGCGCAGACCCTGGCCAACGTCTACCAGTCGATCGAGCACGACCACGAGATCATCCCGGTGATCAACAAGATCGATCTCCCCGCCGCCGACGTCGAAAAGGTGAGGAAGGAGATCGAGGACATTGTCGGCTTGCCCGCCGACGACGCCGTCCTGACCTCGGCCAAGACGGGGATCGGCATCGGCGAAGTGCTCGAAGCCCTGGTCAAGCGAATCCCGCCGCCCAAAGGCGATTCCTCGGCGCCGCTGAAGGCGATGCTGGTCGACAGCTGGTACGATCCCTATCTAGGCGTCGTCATCCTGATCCGTGTCATCGACGGCACCATCAGGAAGGGACAGCAGGTCAAGTTCATGGCCGCCGGAACCACCCACCTGGTCGACCGCGTCGGTGTCTTCCGCCCGAAGATCGAGCAGTTCGGCCAGCTCGGCCCCGGCGAGATCGGCTTCATCACGGCGCAGATCAAGGACGTCGCCGAAACGCGCGTCGGCGACACGATCACCGACGCCCGCAAGCCGGCCACCGCGGCACTGCCGGGTTTCAAGCAGGTTCAGCCGGTCGTCTTCTGCGGCCTGTTCCCGACCGACGCGAACGATTTCGAGAAGCTTCGCGATTCCCTGTCCAAGCTTCGCCTCAACGATGCCAGCTTCTCGTTCGAGATGGAAACCAGCGCCGCCTTGGGTTTCGGCTTTCGTTGCGGCTTCCTCGGTCTGTTGCACCTCGAGATCATCCAGGAGCGATTGACTCGCGAATATGATCTCGACCTGATCACGACCGCGCCGAGCGTCGTCTATCGGGTCCATCTGACGAAGGGGAAGGAGACGAGCTCTACCGGCTCTTCCCGCAAGGTCGGTGTCGACGAGGCAGGCCTGAACATCGTCGAGATCCATAACCCGTCGGACTGGCCGGATCCCAACCAGATCAGCTTGATCGAGGAGCCGTGGATCGAGGCGGTGATCTACGTGCCCGATGAGCATCTTGGCCCGATCCTCAAGCTCTGCCAGGACCGCCGCGGCATCCAGAAGAACCTCACCTACGTCGCCGGCCGCGCCCAGCTCACCTACGAGCTGCCGCTGAACGAGGTGGTGTTCGACTTCTACGACCGGCTGAAGAGCATCAGCCGCGGTTATGCCAGCTTCGATTATCACCAGATCGGCCACCGGGAGGGGGACCTCGTCAAGATGAACATCCTCGTCAACGCCGAGCCGGTCGATGCCTTGTCGATGATCGTCTATCGCGGCGCCGCCGAGGCCCGCGGCCGCCAATTGTGCGAGCGCCTGAAGGACCTGATCCCGCGCCATCTGTTCAAGATCCCGATCCAGGCCGCGATCGGCGGCAAGGTGATCGCCCGCGAGACCATCGCCGCTTTGCGCAAGGACGTCACCGCCAAATGCTATGGCGGCGACATCAGCCGGAAGAAGAAGCTGCTGGAAAAGCAGAAGGAAGGGAAGAAGCGCATGCGCGAATATGGCAGCGTCTCGATCCCGCAGGAGGCGTTCATCGCCGCCTTGAGGATGGGCGAGGAGTGAGCCGGCCCCGGCCGGGAGCCGCTCTGGCACTGGCCGCCCTCCTGCTGACGGCGGCCTGCGGGCAGCCTGCCGCGCCGCCTGTGGCGAACGAGGCCGCGGCTTCCACTCTAGAGCCAGCCACGAACCCGGCGTCGGCCGAACCGGCCGAGGCGCCGAAGGCGGCGGCGATGGTCCTCACCCCCGAAGGCTACGGGCCGCTTCGGATCGGCATGAGCCTGGCCGATGTGGTGACCGCTTTGGGCCCCGATTCCGACCCCGATTCCGTCGGCGGCGCCGAACCGGAGGTCTGCGACCAGTTCCGCCCTGTCCGGGCGCCGGAAGGCCTGCTCGTCATGGTCGAGGAGGGGCGGCTGACCCGGATCTCGCTGATGCGCGGCGCCGAAGTGGCGACCGACAGGAGCCTGCGCGTCGGCGCCAGCGCCGCCGAGGTGCGCGCTGCCTACGGTTCGCTCGTCCGCGCCGGGCCGCACAAATACCAGGACGCGCCGGCCGAATATCTCACCGTCTGGACCCGCGGCGGTGCCGGCGACGAGGCGATCGCACCGCCGGATTCCCGCGGCCTCCGCTACGAGATCGGGCAGGACGGCAAGGTGGCTTCCATCCATGCTGGCGGTCCGAGCATCCAGTATGTCGAGGGCTGCCTCTGAGCACTTTGCCCGGCTTTGGCGGCCGATTCCGTCCGTATCGAAAAAGTGGTGCGCCACTCTGTGCTTCCCGACAACTTCCGTTCATGGTATGTTCTAGTTTCAGTTGGATTGCGGGCTCTTTGATTCGTGAATGAAACAGGCGTCGCGACCGCGCGGACGCCCCGGCGTCAAGGCGGCAAGCGTTCGGGAGATGCTTACAGCCTCCCAGGCTGCCTCGTTGGGCGCGCGGAAAAGGCGTTACGACGAACGCATGGCAGCTGTGAACTTTGTGAACTTCGCCACCGCCGAAACCGCCTTGGTCCACCCCTGGATCCACGCCACTTTCGCTCGAACGCGGGCTCCGGGGCGATAAAGGTTGCCCTCGTCGCACAAAGGGCCCATCGCGGAGGGGATCGGGACCAGATCCCGTTTCCGACATGAGAGGATAAAGAGATGGCGACGCCCGAGGAATATCAGGCGAAAGCGGCCGAGGCTTTGATGCAACTCGGCGAAGCCAAGGGCGATGCGGAGCGGACCCGGCTGAAGCGAGCCCACGGTGTCTATCTGAAGCTTTCCACCCATGGCGCCGAGGCCGCCGAGCGTGCGGCGATGCGTCCGGCCCCGAAGATCCGGCCGGAGAAGCAGCAGCCCGAATCGACCCAGTCGACTCGGATGCAAAGCTATTTCAAGTGATTCCAAGGGGGTGGTACTTTGGCGCCACCCCCGTTAATGGCCCTCGGCTCGGGGTGGGGGCCTTTTAGAAGGGACAGACGTCTAGGCCCTCACCCCACCCGTCGTGGTCGGCGGACGCCGAGTGGTCCCGGCGGGCCGCTGCCGAGCCCCATCGCCGCAGCCCATTTCGCCGCCGGTCTGGCACCTTTGAGCCACGTCTCGCGCGACACTCTTTGCATCGGCGCTTCGTTCTTCTAACCGGGCGTCCCCCGCACTGGAGCCGAAGATGACCCGCCTGATTCTTGTCGCTTTCGCCTTGCTTGCCGCCTGCAACGTTCAAATCGGCAATCAGCAGAAGGAAGCGGCCGCCGCGTCCGAAGAACGGATGGTAGCGCCGGTCCTGACAAGTCCGGACGCACGGGACACGCAGAGCTTCGCCCGGCCGGAGATCGCCCGGGTCACCCACGTCGCGCTCGACCTCGCCGCTGATTTTGCGGCCAAAAGGATGGCCGGGACGGCGACCCTGGATATTCAGGCGGCGGAGGGCGCCGGCGAGATCATCCTCGATTCCAAGGGTCTCGAGATCGAGGCGATCACCGACGGCGAGGGCAGGCCGCTCCAATATGCGCTCGGCCAGGGCGACGAACGGCGCGGTCAGCCGTTGTCGGTCCGCATTGGCGACGCCCGCAAGATCGCCATTCGTTATCGCTCGGGTCCGGACGCTGAGGCGCTGCAATGGCTGACCCCCGACCAGACCGCCGGCAAACGACATCCCTATCTTCTCAGCCAGGGCCAGGCGATTCTCAACCGCACCTGGATCCCGACCCAGGACAGCCCCGGCATCCGCCAGACCTGGGAGGCCCGGATCACGGCGCCGGAACCGTTGAAGGTGGTGATGTCGGGCGATCGGCTTACGCCCGAGGGCGAGCCGGCAGGGGAGGGACGGCGCGCTTTCCGTTTCCGGATGGATCGCCCGGTGGCCCCCTATCTCATCGCGATCGCCGCCGGCGATCTCGTCTTCCGTGAGCTTGGCCCGCGCACCGGCGTCTGGACCGAGCCGGTGATGCTGGAAGCGGCCGCGCGCGAGCTCGCCGACACCGAGCGGATGGTTGAGGCGGCGGAGCGGCTGTACGGACCCTATCGCTGGGGGCGTTACGACCTGATCGTGCTCCCGCCGAGCTTCCCTTATGGCGGGATGGAAAATCCGACGCTCACCTTCCTGACGCCCACCTTCATCGCCGGCGACAAGAGCCTCGTCGGACTGGTCGCCCACGAACTCGCGCACAGCTGGTCGGGCAACCTCGTCACCAACGCGGTGTGGAGCGATGGCTGGCTGAACGAAGGCTTCACCTCTTATTTCGAGAACCGGATCATGGAGGCTCTCTACGGCGAGCGGCGGGCGGCTCAGGAAGCGGCCTTGAGTTGGGCCGACATGGAGAAGGCCTTCGAAGAATCGGGTCGCGATGCGCCCTCCACCAGGCTGCATTCCAGCGACGATCCCGACGAGGGCTCCAGCGGCATCGTCTACGACAAGGGCGCGATATTCCTTCGTACCATCGAGCGGATCGTCGGCCGCGAACGGTGGGACGCCTATCTGCGGTCCTATTTCGATCGTCACGCCTTCCAGCCGATGACCTCGGGGCGGTTCCTGGCCGACCTGCGCGCCAATCTGGTCCGCGGCGACGAGGCTCTCGAGCGAAGGCTTCAGCTCGATCGCTGGGTCTATCAGCCGGGCCTTCCCGACAATGCCGCCCGGCCCGATCCGCAGGCCTTCGCAGCCGTCGACCAGGCCGTAAGTACCTATAATAGCAGCAACGATACGGCCGGCATTCCCTATGCGAACTGGACCACGGCAGAGCGGCTGCGATTCCTCAACTCGCTTCCCCGAGTCCTGCCGCGGGAGCGGCTCGACCAGCTCGATCGCGCCTTCGGCCTCACCCGCAGCGGCAACGCCGAACTCCTCTTCGCCTGGCTTCAGCTGGCGCTCGCGAACCGCTACGACCCGGTGGTTCCTGCCGCCGAGCAGTTCCTGATGAGGATGGGGCGGCGCAAGTTCGTCGCGCCTTTGTTCGAGACGTTGATGGGCGAAGGGGAATGGGGACAGCCGATCGCCCGGCGGATCTACGCCCGGGCAAGGCCAGCTTATCACAGCGTCACCACAGGCACCGTCGACGAGACGGTCAATGGCGGAGAGGCCTGAGCGGGAATTCGGTAGCAGGCGCTGGCGGCCCCTCGGCGGGTATTTTGCCGGCCTGCCGGCCAATTGCGTTAACCTGAATTCGGTGCAAGCTTAACGTTCCATCAAACCTCTGCGGGTAGGACGGCGCCTCAATAGAGAAGCGCCCGGATTTGATGTATCACGCACCCGTTCCACTCGATGCCCATCCGGACGCCATCGAAATGGCGGACGAAGGCGGCGATCCGCTCGCTCTGGACAGTGCGGGAGAGCGGCTCCGAGAGGCCCATCTCCACAATGGTCAGGTGGAGGCCCGCGCCCTTTTCGCGCCCTTCTTCGCCGTAACCGCCGTGCTCGGCGCCCTGGTCGTCGCCTGGGCTTTGTTCGAGACGGTTCGGCTCGAGCTGGTCGTTGGCTGGGTAGCGCTCGTCACCGGCGCCAACTGGATCTCCTGCCGTCGCGCTTTGGACGTGGCCGCTGGGGCCGGCAGCCGAACCGCGCGGCCTTCGGCCAAGTGGATCGCCGTCACCGAGGCGGTCGTCTTGGCTGTCCTCTGGTCGGCTTTGCCCACTTACGCCTTTGCTTCTCAGCCACCTCTGGTGCAGGTCGTGATCGGCGGTGCCCTTGCAGCGATGATCACCGTGGCGATCGCACTGTCGGCCATTCCGGCCGCCTCGATCGCCTGGATCGTCACCCTGAGCGCCGCCTTCTGCTTCGCGTTCTACTTCGGCATGGGATCGCTCGATCCGAAGATCGGGCTCACCTTTCTGCTCGTCGCCTGCGCGGGCGTCTTCGGGGTCGCCCGGCTGACGCGCTGGACCTTCAGTCAGCTGAACCTCATCGCCGGGGCCCGCACCCAGGCGGAATCGATCCGGCTTCTGCTCAGGGAATATGAGCATCGAGGCGTGGGCTGGCTCTGGCAGGTCGATGCCGAGAACCGGGTGGTCTACATTTCGTCGCGGATGACGGCCTTGCTGGGCCGATCTGCGAACCAGCTGATCGGCCATTCGCTTCCAGCGGCGCTTGGCGGCACCAGCGCGCTTGGGCGGACATTGCTCTCTCGTCAGCCCTTCAGCAACCTGCAGATGGAATTGAAGACCAGGCGCGGCGGCCGCTGGATCAGCCTGTCGGGGGATCCGATCATCGACGTCACCGGCCAGTTCCAGGGCTTTCGTGGCGTCGGCCAGGACATTACCGAGGTGCGCAACAACCAGGAGCGGCTGACCAACCTCGCCAACATGGACGTTCTATCCGGCCTGCCCAATCGCGGCCGGGTGCGGCAATTGCTGGGCGAGGCGCTGTCCGGCGCCACCTCCAGCAATGTGCCCTGCGCGATCATGTTCCTCGATCTCGACGCCTTCAAGCCGGTCAACGACACGTTCGGCCACCCCAAGGGCGACGCGGTGCTCAAGAGCGTCTCCCAGCGACTCGTCAAGGAGGTCGGCCAGTCCGGCCATGTCGGCCGGATGGGCGGCGACGAGTTCGCCGTGGTCATAAAGGATGCTCAAAGCCGGCGAATGGTCGAGGCCCTGGCGCAGCGTATCATCGCCGCGATCGCCGAGCCGTTCATGCTAGACAAGGCCGAGGTACGGATCGGGGTCTCGATCGGCTGTGCCTTCGGGCCGATCGACGGCCAGAGCGTCGACGATCTGATCCAGAAGGCCGATCTGGCCCTGTACCAGGCAAAGGCCCAGGGTCGTGGCACCTGCTGCCTGTTCAACTCCGACATGCAGAACGAACAGGAGGACCGTCTCCGCCTCGAGCAGGATCTTCGCGCCGGAATCCAGGCCAACCAGTTCCGTCTGCTTTATCAGCCCCTGATCAACGCGGCCGACCAGAGCCTTCAGGGCTTCGAGGCCCTGATCCGCTGGCATCACCCCACCCGCGGAATCGTCCCGCCCAACGACTTCATCGCTCTGGCGGAGGAATCCGGCTTGATCATGGAGCTTGGTGACTGGGTCATCGAGGAAGCCTGCAGGGCGGCCGCCTGCTGGCCGGAAAATATCTCCCTGGCGATCAACATCTCCGCCAAGCAGCTCATCTTCCCTGCCTTGCCCAACACGGTCGCCCAGGCCCTGAGCCATCACCGGATTCAGGCGAACCGGCTCGAGCTCGAGGTGACCGAATCGGTGTTCCTGGGCGATTCCGCGAGCGCCCTGGAAGTGCTGAAACGACTCCGGGCGCTCGGCGTCGGGATCGCTCTGGACGATTTCGGCACCGGTTATTCGTCCCTGGGCTATCTCAACAAGGCGGTGTTCCACAAACTGAAGATCGACGGCAGCTTCGTGCGCGAGTCCCAGGACAATCGCGAGACGGTCGCGATCATCCAGTCGATCGTACAGCTCGCCAAGAGCTTCCGGATGACCGTCACTGCCGAGGGCGTTGAAACCGCCGACGACTTTACCCGGATGCGTGACCTCGGGGTCCACCAGATACAGGGCTATCTGTTCGGCCGGCCGATGTCGTTCGAGCGCGCAAGCGAGCTCGTTCATGGCGTCCAGCAGCGGCTGAGCGCCTGAACCCAGTTCGCGGGCAGAAGGGCGGCCGCCGCGGGTTGCCAATCTTGTGCTCAGGCGGCAAGGGGGCCGCTCCTTTCTTCGAGGCACTTGGCCGATAATGACGGTGAAGACGGACCGATTGGTCACTTTGTTCGGCGGCGGCGGTTTCGTCGGCCGCTACGTCGCCCAGGCCCTTTTCAAGGCCGGCGCACGGGTTCGGATCGCCGAGCGCGAACCCCGCAGCGCCTTTTTCCTGAAGCCGCTGACCGGTCTGGGAATGATCCAGTTCGTCCGCGCCGACATCCGCGATTCCGGCGACGTGGCGGCGGCCGTCCAGGGCGCGGATTCGGTCATCAACCTGGTCGGAATCCTGTCCGGCAATTTCCAGGCCATCCACGTCGATGGTGCCCGAAACATCGCCGAGGCTGCCGCCAAAGCCGGCGCGAAGTCCTTGGTCCATGTTTCGGCGATCGGCGCGGATCCCGGAAGCGAGTCTGCCTACGGCCGAAGCAAGGGCGAAGGCGAACAGGCTGTGCGCTCGGCCTTCCCCGACGCTACCATCGTCCGCCCGTCGGTGGTGTTCGGAATGGAGGACAATTTCGTCAACCGCTTCGCGCGAATGGCGAGGATCTTGCCGTTCATTCCGGTGCTTCGGGGCAAGTGGAAGGTCCAGCCGGTTCATTGCGCCGACCTTGGCAAGGCGATCGCCGACGCCGCTCTTCAGCCGGAACTTCATCGCGGCCGGACCTACGAACTGGGTGGGCCGCAGGTCATTTCGATGTCGGAGCTGAATCACTGGATCTGTCAGGCCACCGGCCGTTCCACGACATTGGTCGAAATCCCCGATGGCGTCGGGGCGGCGATCGCCCGCTTGACCGGATGGCTTCCGGGTTCACCGATCAGCTGGGACCAGTGGCTGATGCTTCAGCACGACAATGTCGTCAGCGGCGGCGGCAACGGCTTCGAGGTCTTTGGAATCCGTCCGGCCCCATTGGCCGCGGTCGCCGAAGGCTGGCTATCTTCCTATCGCCGGCGGGGCCGCTGGGCCCCAGTGCAATCCTCCTACTGAACCTTACCGGAAGTTCCCCTACCCGATCATGGACGCAGCCCTCCTGACCATCATTCTCCTCGGCATCGTCGAGGGGCTGACCGAATTCATTCCGGTTTCGTCGACCGGGCACCTGGTGCTCGCCGCCGAGCTTCTCGGCTTCGAGAGCGAGGCGGCGGGAACGTTCGAGATCGTCATCCAGCTGGGCGCGATCCTGGCCGTGATCGTGCTCTACTGGCGGCGCTTCTTCGACGTCGGCATGGGACTCACCCGCGGCGATGCCGACGCCCTCTTGTTCACGCGGAATGTCTTCCTGGGGTTCCTGCCGTCGATGGTGATCGGATTCGTCGTCTACGATTACGTGAAGGCGATGCTGGAATCGCCGATGATCGTCGCGGTCGCGCTGATCGTGGGCGGCTTCGCGATCCTGGCGATCGAGCGGCTGGTCAGGCGCCCCCGCTTTGACAGCGTCGAGGCGATGAGCTGGAAAGCGGCACTTGGGGTCGGGCTGATCCAGTGCCTGTCGATGATTCCAGGTGTCAGCCGCTCCGGAGCGACCATCATTGGCGCGCTTTCGCTGGGCGTCGAGCGGCGCACCGCCGCCGAATACAGCTTCTTCCTGGCCGTCCCGACGATGCTTGCGGCGAGCAGCTACGATTTGCTCCGCTCAGGCGCGGAACTGGGGGAAGGGGCCTGGGCCACGATCGCGGTCGGCTTCGTCGTCTCGTTCATCGTCGCGTTGGTCGTGATCAAGTGGTTCATCGCGATCGTGTCGAGAATCGGCTTCGCGCCGTTCGCCTGGTACCGGATCGTCGTCGGCTCGCTCGCCTTGGTCTGGCTGCTGGCCCGCTAGCTTTGTTCGCCTAACCCGGCTCGTTTCGGCGACTCGTGCGGGCCGCCTGACCCGCTGTTGTCTGGCGTTCATCTTCTGCTCATCCCCTTGAGACGAAAACTGAAACCGAGTCGTGCGCTGGCGCGTTGATGGCCTGCGCCCATGTTCTGACGATGCTGGAGGCCTGTCATGCGTAAGCTGGTATTCCTGATCGGCGCCTTCGCTTTGGCCGCCCCGGTTGCGGCCCAGGCGCCAGTCTTCGACGAATCCCTCGACGACGAGATCGTCGCGGCGATCCCGCCGCCCGAGGAAGTCGAAGCGATGGCGCCCGCGATGGATGCGATGGCCGGCGCCTTGCTCAATGTCGATGTCGGGCCGTTGATCGACGCCGCCGATCCGACCCGCCGCCGCTACGATCACGGAGCGCCGGGCCGCACCCTCGGCCGGATCGCCGGCCGTGACGATCCCTATTTCGAGGAGAGGCTGAGGTCCTCCATCTACGGCGTGACCAGCGACATGGGCCGGATGATGGCCGCAGTCGCTGTGGCTGCGCCGGCGATGCGCCGATCGCTGCGCGAGTTCGAGCGCGGCCTGGAGGTCGCCATCGACGATTATGAGCGCCGCCGTCCGCAATCGCGCCGCGACCGCGACCGCGACTGGGAGTATGACGAGCCCTATCGCGACTGAGGCTGGATCAGGCGTCCCGATCCGCTCCGTCTCGGCCATTGCGGGTATCGGGTCCACACCCTAGACGGGCCGTCCATGTGGCAGCTCTACCAATTCCCCCTTTGTCCGTTTTCACGCAAGGTCCGGCTGATGCTGGCCGAAAAGGGCGTCGCGCATGAGCTCAAGCGCGTCTCTCCCTGGGAGCAGGAAGACGAATTCGTCGATCTGAACCCGGCAGGCGAGACGCCGGTTCTCGTCGAGGACCAGAAAGGGACGGTGCTGATCGATTCCAGCGCCATCTGCGAATATTTCGAAGAGACTCTGGATCGGACCCCCTTGATCCCCGGCACCGCGATCAACCGCGCCGAAATCCGCCGTCTGGTCGCGTGGTTCGACGACAAACTGTTTCGCGACGTCGTCTCGCCGTTGATGGAAGAGCGGATGCGCAAGCGCCTCGTCAGCCGCGCGCCGCCCGAGACCAGCGTACTTCGCAAGGCGATGACGGCCGCCAACGGCCACCTCGATTATATCGACTATCTGCTCGATCACCGCCGCTGGCTGGCCGGGCCGACCCTGACCCT
This sequence comes from Allosphingosinicella sp., assembly GCA_035710145.1. GTDB lineage: Bacteria > Pseudomonadota > Alphaproteobacteria > Sphingomonadales > Sphingomonadaceae > Allosphingosinicella. Next base: position 10,370 of record DASTDX010000039.1, on the reverse strand, counting down.
CGCCGATCTCGCCGCCGCCGCCCACCTGTCGGTCGCAGACTATCTCGGCGGGGTCGACTGGCGCGGCCACAAGCAGACCCTCGACTGGTACGCGGTGATGAAGTCTCGGCCGAGCTTTCGGCCTTTGCTCGGAGAGCGGATGGAGGTCATCATGCCGCCAGCCCATTACGACAAGGTCGACTTCTGAGCGCGGGGTTGATCCCGCCGCTCTCCGACGCCACATCGCCTCCATGCTGATCCAGACCGAAACCACCCCCAATCCAGCGGCGCTCAAGTTCCTTCCCGGTCAAAAGGTGATGGAGCATGGCACGCGCGATTTCGCCACGCCCGAAGACGCCCAGGCCTCGCCCCTCGCGGAGGCGATCTTTTCCACCGGCGAGGTCGAAGGCGTCTTCTTCGGCCGCGATTTCATCTCGGTGACGGCCGCACCCGGAGTCGAGTGGCGTCAGTTGAAGCCGCAGGTTCTCGAAGTACTTCTCGATCATTTCGCCAGTGGAGCCCCCTTGTTCCGGGCCGGCAGCGCGGCCGAAATCCATATCGCACCGGAAGCGGGGATGGAGGATCGGCCTGAAGACGCGGAGATCGTCGCCCAGATCCGGGAACTGATCGAAACCCGGGTACGCCCGGCGGTGGCGCAGGACGGCGGCGACATCGTCTATCGCGGCTTTCGCGACGGCAAGGTCTTCCTCGCCATGCACGGCGCCTGTGCCGGCTGTCCCTCGTCGACGATGACGCTCAAGCAGGGCATCGAAAGCCTGCTCAAGCATTATGTCCCCGAGGTCGAAGCGGTCGAGGCGGTCTGAACGTCCGAGCCGGCCATTCAATCTGAGCAACGACCCGTCCCGATCCTCTCGGCCTGACGAAGCTGGACTCCCGCGTCCGGGGAAGTGACGATGAACAACATGGGATCCTGGCCCTCCTGATGCAGCTCGTGATCGAAAGCGCTACTTCGGCCTGCTCGGCGGCCTTGCTCGGTCCCGGCGACGCTCTGATCGAAGAGCGGCACGAACTGGTCGGCCGCGGCCATGCCGAGCGTCTGCTGCCGATGATCGCGGACCTGCTCGCCGGGCGCCGGCCGTCGGCGATCCTGGTCGATTGCGGACCCGGAAGCTTCACCGGCGTCCGCGTCGGGTTGGCCGCCGCTCACGGCCTCGCCATCGGCTGGCGGGTGCCCATCGCCGGATATTCGTCGCTGGCCCTCCTGGCCGCCGCCAATGGCGAGACGGAAGTCGCCGTCGCCGTCGAGGGAGGACATGGTGAGCTTTTCGTGCAAACCTACCGGAATGATCCCACGGCTCCCCTCGATCAGCTCCGCTCGCTTTCAGCCGAGGCGGCGGCTGCCGAGATCGCTACCGAACTCGTGATCGGGTCGGGCTCGGAAGCGCTCGTCGCCGCCCGGGGCAAGGGCCGCTGGGCCGAAGCCACATGCCGTGCCGCCGACGCCCGCTTCCTTCCGGCCGCGGCGCGAAGCCTGCCGGCGCGGCCGATCTACGGCCGTGCACCTGACGCAAAGCCGATGGTGTGAGCGATCCCGCGGTCACCCTCAGCGAAGGCGGGCTCGGCGATCTTGCCGCGGTCATGGCGGTGATGGACGATAGCTTCGACCCCTCATACGGAGAGTCCTGGACGGCGGCGCAATGCGCCGGGCTGCTGCCGATGCCGGGCGTCTGGCTCACTTTAGCGTGGATCGGGCACGAAGTAGCAGGCTTTGCCCTGAGCCGGGCTATCGCCGGCGAGGCGGAACTGCTGCTTTTGGCAGTGCGCCGGCGAGATCAGTGCCATGGAGTAGGCAAGACCTTGCTCGGCGCGTTCATGAATGCCGCAAGGAGCCGCGGCGCGTCTCGATTGCATTTGGAAGTCCGCGAAGGAAATCATGCAGTTACGCTTTACGAGCAGGCAGGTTTTTCCTTGGTCGGAAGGCGCCGTCATTACTATTCGGGGCGCGATGGCCAGCTTCATGATGCTCTGACCATGGCCAGAGCGGTTCCGCACTGACAGGGGACTGAGGTCGCCGTTCGGCACATAGTTCTTGTCAACCGACCCGAAACCGATCAATCCGTTTCAATCTGCCACGGCCAATGGCAGACCCCTCTGGAAGAAAGTTCTACCACCTCATGGAAAACCAGGATCAATTTGGGGAGACATTGATCACCCTCACCGCCGACATAGTCTCGGCACATGTCAGCAACAACAGCGTGGCGGTCTCCGATCTGCCACTGCTCATCAACAACGTTCACGGCGCCCTGAGCGGGCTTGGTGAACGCAAGGAGGAGCCGGCGCCGAAACCGGAACCGAAAGTGTCTATCCGCTCGTCGATCAAGCCGGATTACATCGTCTGCCTTGAGGACGGGAAGAAGCTGAAGATGCTCAAGCGGCACCTCTCGACCCATTACAACATGACCCCGGACGAATATCGGCAGAAGTGGGGCCTCAATGCCGACTATCCCATGGTCGCGCCCAATTATGCCGAGCAACGCCGCACGCTGGCCAAGAAAATCGGCCTGGGCACAAAGCGCAAGCGCACGTCCCGCAAATAGAGCGGGTTCGTTTCGAAGGATGAATGGACGCCATCCCGGCGGCTCCGGGGTGGCGTTTTTTGTGCCAGCGCCACGCGAGCCGTTGCGGCCATGGCACACACACCCTAATGTCCCGGCGGAATGACGCGGCAGATCGATATCGAGGCGCTATGCGCGGAGAAGGGGCTGCGTATCACCGAGCAGCGCAAGATCATTGCGCGGGTTCTCTCGGAGGCTGAGGATCATCCTGACGTCGAGGCGCTCCATGCGCGGGCCTCGGCGGTCGACCCCGGAATTTCGATCGCTACCGTCTATCGGACGGTTCGCTTATTCGAGGAGGCCGGCATCCTCGAGCGCCACGACTTTGGCGACGGCCGGGCCCGTTACGAGGCCGCGGATGCCACCCATCACGACCATCTGATCGACGTCGAAACGGGCAACGTCATTGAATTCGTGGATGAGGAACTGGAGCAGCTGCAGCGGCGGATCGCCGAGAAGCTCGGCTTTCGCCTCGTCGATCACCGAATGGAGCTCTACGGCGTCGCTTTGGGCCGCGAGAAATAGACTTTGCGCCTGCTAATGCGCGTCGCCGGCATGGCCGCCGGTTTGATCTTCTGCCTGCCCCTCCATTATCTCTGGAAGCTGGTAGGTGCACGATCGATCTGGCCTCAAGTCTTCCTCGCTTATGCGGGCTATTGTTCAGGCCTCCGGGTGCGGACGGAGGGGCGGCCACTGACCGGGAAGGTCCTGTTCGTCGCGAACCATGTCAGCTGGCTCGACATCCTCGCATTGGGCGGTGCCACCCGCGCCGTCTTCGTGTCGCGCGACGATGTCGCCGGCTGGCCCCTGGTGGGCTGGATCGCCTCGTTGAACGACACCCTCTACGTAGCTCGCCAGTCGCGGCGCGAAGTGCACGGCCAGGCCGGGCAGTTGCGCCAGGCGCTAGGCTCGGGGCGGGCCGTCGCCTTGTTCCCGGAGGGCACCACGGACCATGTCATGATGCCGTTCCGGCCCAGCCTTTTCGCTTCTTTGTTTCCGCCCGTCCCGGGGGTTCGGGTTCAGCCGGTGGTGATCGACTACGGTGCGCTGACCACCGAAATTGCGTGGATGGGTCGGGAACCGGCCGGCGCGAATGCGGCCCGGATACTGAAAAGGACGAAGCCTATCCCGGTCCTGCTGCGCTTCCTTGCGCCGATCGATCCCCAATCGGCGGGCGATCGCAAACGCGTCGCCGCGCAGGCCCAATCGGAGGTGGCGGAGGCGCTGGGCCTTGGAGCTTCCGATGCGGGGGTCGATCCCCTATATGCCCGGCGATGAAGAACCGGAATCCCCGCACTTTCCACGTCAAATCGTTCGGCTGTCAGATGAACGTCTATGACGGCGAGCGGATGGCGGAGCTTCTCGAGGCGGAGGGCATGACCCCGGTGACGACGGGCGCGGATGCGGATCTTGTCGTGCTCAACACCTGCCACATCCGCGAGAAAGCCGCGGAAAAGGTCTATTCGGAAATCGGCCGAGTGCTGAACCGGGAGGACGGTGCCCAGCCGATGATCGCCGTTGCAGGCTGCGTCGCCCAGGCCGAGGGATCGGAGATCAGCCGACGGGCACCGGGGGTCGATATCGTGGTCGGGCCGCAGGCCTATCATAATCTGCCGGCTTTGGTCCGCGAGGCCAGGGCCGGTCGCCGTGCGCTGGACACCGACATGCCGCTGCAATCGAAGTTCGGCGCTCTGCCGGCGCGCCGCCGACCGGCGCCGAGCGCTTTTCTGACCATCCAGGAAGGGTGCGACAAGTTCTGCACCTACTGCGTGGTTCCATATACCCGGGGGGCCGAGACATCCCGGCCCTGGACCGCGATCCTCGACGAGGCGAAGGCTCTGGTCGATGCCGGCGCCCGGGAGATCGTTCTACTTGGGCAGAACGTGAATGCCTGGCGCGACGGCGATCATGGCCTCGAGCATCTCGCCGCGGAGCTCGATCGGCTGCCGGGGCTCGAGCGAATCCGCTACATGACGAGCCATCCCAATGACATGAGCGAAGGCCTCATGCGGGCCCATGCAGATGTCGCCAGCCTGATGCCCTTTCTCCATTTGCCGGTTCAGTCCGGAAGCGACCGCGTGTTGAAGGCGATGAACCGCAGCCACGGCGCGCAAAGCTATTTGCGGATCATCGAGCGGGTTCGCGCCATTCGGCCGGACATCGCCATATCCGGTGACTTCATCGTCGGTTTTCCCGGCGAGACCGACGCCGAGTTCGAGGAGACCCTGAATATCGTTCGCGAAGTGAACTATGCGCAGGCTTTCTCGTTCAAATATTCTCCCCGCCCCGGAACCCCCGCGGCGGACATGGACGGGCAGGTACCGGCGCCGGTGATGGACGATAGGCTGCAGCGGCTGCAGGCTCTGCTCAACGAGCAGCAGATCGAGTTCAACCGGCAGTCCGTCGGTCGGCGGACGACCGTCATGATCGAGCGCCCCGGACGCAAACCGGGTCAGATGATCGGCAAGACGCCCTGGCTTCAGTCGGTTCATTTAGAGACCTCGGCACAGATCGGCGATCTGCTCGAGGTCGACATCCTTTCGGCTGGGCCCAACAGCCTTGCCGGTGCCGAGCATATGAGGAATGCAGCCTGATGGCGCAGAAGAAGTCCGAAGCAACGGAACCGCGCGCCCGGGTCGAGATCGAGTTCGAGCAGCCTCATCTGCTCGGCCCTCTGTTCGGCGAATTCGACCGCAACCTGGTCGCGATCGAAGACCGGTTGGGAGTCTTCATCGCTGCCCGTGGCGCCAGGGTGCAGATCGAAGGCGACCCGAAGGACGCGGCGCGCGCTCGCGAGGTCCTGCTCGGCCTCTACAATCGTCTCGACGAAGGCCATGATATCGACGCCGAGACGGTGAACGCGATCATCGGCATGTCCGGCGAGCCGACCCTGGACGGAATCATCACCGCCGACGTGGCGGAACCGCCCAAGGTGATGATCCGCACCCGCAAGAAGACGATCGTCCCGCGCTCCAAGACGCAGGCCGTCTACATGGAGGCGCTGGCACGCGACGACATGATATTCGCTTTGGGCCCTGCCGGCACCGGCAAGACCTATGTCGCGGTCGCGCAGGCTGTGCAGCAACTGATCGGTGGCAGCGTCGACCGGCTGATTCTTTCGCGCCCGGCCGTCGAAGCTGGCGAGCGGCTCGGCTTCCTTCCCGGCGACATGAAGGAGAAGGTCGATCCCTATCTGCGTCCGCTTTACGATGCGCTGTACGACATGCTTCCGACGGAGCAGGTCGAACGGCGGATCGCTTCGGGCGAGATCGAGATCGCGCCGATCGCCTTCATGCGCGGTCGCACCCTCTCGGATGCCTTCATCATTCTCGACGAGGCCCAGAACACCACTCCGGCGCAGATGAAGATGTTCCTCACCCGATTCGGCATGCGCAGCCGAATGGTCATCTGCGGCGATCCGCAGCAGATCGATCTGCCCGAGCCGGGCAAGTCGGGGCTCCACGACGCGGTTTCGCGCCTTGAAGGCATCGCCAAGATCGCCACGATCCGCTTCGGGGCCGGCGACGTTGTCCGCCATCCCCTCGTCGGCCGAATCGTCGAAGCCTATGAGGGCAAGGCCGAATGATGCTGGTCGAGGCCGAAGTCTCCGAAGAATGGGACAGTCGCACCGACTGGGCCGCTCTTGCCGACCGCTCGGTCCGGGCTGCCGTCGCCTGTAGCCGCCATTCGGGTCTTGCCTCGGCCGAGGTCGAGGTCTCCCTCAAATTCACGTCCGACGCGGAGGTGCGCAGCTTGAACGCCACCTGGCGCGGTAAGGACCGGGCGACGAACGTTTTGTCATTCCCGATGGCGGAGGAGGGCGAGCTTGCCGATGCTCATCTGCTCGGCGACATCGTCCTGGCATCGGGCGTCTGTGCTGCCGAGGCAGCCGAAAAGGGCGTTCCGATGGAAACCCATGCGGCGCATCTGGTGGTGCACGGAACCTTGCATCTGCTAGGCTATGATCACGAGACCGGCGAGGATGAAGCCGAAGCTATGGAAGAAGTGGAACGGCGGGCGCTGGCGGCGATCGGGATCGCCGACCCATATCTGGTCACAGAGGTGCAATCCCTAAATGGATGACGACAGTAAAGGCCCGAGCGAGAACGGGAGTTCTTTCTGGAGAGGCCTTAGAACCTTCCTTTTCGGGGACGATAGCGAAGCGACCCTTCGCGACGAAATCGAGGAAGCGATCGAGAATCGCGAAGGTGAAATTCCCAGGGTCGGCGACCTGTCGAACGTCGAGCGGCAGATGCTCCGCAATATCCTCCACTTCGGGGAGAAGACCGCCGGCGATGTCGCGGTGCCCCGGGCCGACATCATCGCGGTGCCGGTTAGCATGACCTTCGAAGGACTCGTCGCGGCTTTCGCGGAGGCCGGTCACAGCCGCCTTCCGGTCTACGAAGACAGCCTCGATACCGTCATCGGCATGATCCACGTCAAGGACGTCTTCATGATCCAGGAGACATCCGCCGACCCGCCGGACGACATCCGGGATCTGATTCGCGCGCCACTTTATGTTCCCGAATCGATGGGGGTGCTGGACCTGCTCGCTCGGATGCGGGCCGACCGGGTCCACCTCGCCATCGTCGTCGATGAATTCGGAGGCACCGAAGGGCTGCTCACGATCGAGGACGTGGTCGAGGAAATCGTCGGCGAGATCGAGGACGAGCATGACGAGGAACTTCCCGGTCTCCTGATCCCGCTCGACGGCGGGATCTGGGACGCGGACGCGCGGGCCGAGCTTGAAGATGTCGCGGAAACGATCGATGCCAGGCTGGGCGCCGTCGAAGAGGATGTCGAGACTCTGGGTGGTCTCGCCTTCGTGCTGGCAGGGCGTATCCCGCAGACAGGCGAGATACTGGAGCACCCGAGCGGCTGGCGACTGGAGGTCACCGAAGGGGATTCCCGCCGGGTCAGCCGCTTGCGGCTGCACGCGCCGGAAGAGGGCGCGATCATCGAATAAGGGAAACCGCATTCGGTCCAGTCGCGAAACAAGATTGCCGCCGGACCCGCTCCGTGACAGCGTAAGCGGATGGACTTCAGATATGTGAAGCTCGATCAAAGCGCCGCTTCAGTCGCGACGATCATGCTGGATCGCCCGGAATCGCTCAATGCCCTCAACGCGGCGATGGTCGACGAAATTCGACGGGCGGTCGAAAGCCTGCCTGGCTCCGGTGCTCGCGCCCTGCTGATCACGGGGGCAGGCCGGGGCTTTTCCAGCGGTGCGGACCTGGCCAGCGGCGGCGGACTGCCGGCCGACGCCGGCATGGCGCTGGAGAAGCATTTCAACCCCCTGGTCGAGGCGATCTTCGCGCTGGAGATCCCGGTGGTCGCGGCGGTGAACGGTCCGGCCGCCGGTGCCGGCTGTTCCCTGGCCTTGGCGGCCGACATCGTCATCGCCGCCCGATCGGCTTATTTCCTTCAGGCGTTCGTGAATATCGGCCTGATCCCGGACGCCGGCGCAACCTGGTTGCTTCCGCGCCTGGCCGGGCGCGCACGGGCGATGGAGATGATGATGCTGGGCGAGCGAATAGCAGCTGAACAGGCGGCGGACTGGGGGCTGATCAGCCGAGCGGTCGCCGACGAGGATCTGCCATCCGAAGCGGTGGCGCTGGCCACTCGGCTCGCCCAGGGACCGACCGTTGCGCTGGGCCTGATCCGAAGGCTGACGCGGGAGTCGGCGAGCCTGTCGTTGGCGGAAGCCCTCGCTGCCGAACGGATCGCTCAGCGAGAGGCCGGCAACACCCGGGACTTCAAGTCGGCGATCCTCGCCTTTCTCCAGAAGCGTCAACCCCGGTTCGAGGGGCAGTGAACCTTGCGGCCGAATCCCTGGTGGATATCCCCTAGAACAGCCCCGGTACTTCGCGCTGGGCAGTGCTTGGCCGCTCCGGCGTCAGCAGCTCTCGATCGACCACGGCTGCGCCCGACACGCCGCCACTGATTGAGGAGCAGGGGCGCTGAGCGAGGAAGTCGAGCGCGCGGGCTACCGACGATTCGCGGGGGTCACCGAGCGGGAACGCGAGATCGTCACCGGCCCGGCAGCTTGCCTGGACCGTGTCGGCCAGGCCGCTGAAATAATCACCCTGGCGGTCGCGATTCTGGGTCGCAAAAGCGACGATCCGAAGGCGGTCGTCGCACTGCGTTCGATCGAGCGCGATTTGCCCGACGGGCTTCCCGTAGGTGTTGGTTCCGACCAGGGCAGCATTGGCGCCCAGATAAGGGATGAAGGCGTTGATCACGAGTTCGCTCGCGGAAGCGGTGCCACCGGTGCCGATGAAGGCGATCCGGACCGGCGACACGGACTGTGGCTGCGGCCGGAAGAAGCGAGTCTCGTTCTCCGCAGCCTTGCTTGGACGAAACGTCGTGTAGCTCAGGACGTCGGTGCTGGTCCGGTTGCCACCCAGCAGGTCGCCCATCAATTCCGCGATCGAGACCAGCCCGCCGCCATTATAGCGAAGGTCGATGATGATCTCGGTGATGCCTTCGGCACGGAAGTTGGCGAAGGCCTGGCGGAGTGCCGGATCGGCGCTGCTGATGAAGGTGCGCAAGTTGAGATAGCCGACGCGCCGGCCGCCGTCGTCGATGATCCGGCTTCCGTAGCGGGTCGAGACCGGCAGCAGCTCGTAATCCATCTTCGTCACCGTGACGTCGCGGATGCCGGCGGCATTGCTGATCCGGAGGACCCGGACGGTCCCCGCGGTCGACGGGCCGATGGCGTTGTTGATCCCGCCTTCGCCTTCCGCGCTGACGATCGCGGCAATCGTTCTGAGCGTGTCCGCCGATGTCCCGATCGCGAGGATTTCGGTACCTCGATCGATGCCGGCGGCGAGCGCGGGGGCGCCTTCGAAGGCCTCAGCCACGAACAGACGCTGCTGCGTGGAGTCGAACGAGAGCCGGAAGCCGAAGCCCGCCGTCGAGCCCGAGGTGTAATAGGCATTCTCTTCGGCGATCGAGGTCAGATAGGTGAAGAAGCGGTCGCGGCCCTGTGCCCGAGCGGTTGCGGTAAGATAGTCGATGTATGCGGTGACGGTGGCATAACCCGCCGGGCTGGGATTGGTCGGAAGAGTCTCGGGAAACAGATACCATTCGTTGATCTGCGCCCCCGCCCAGTCCTGGCGCTCGCGGACGCTGCAGCCGTTGCTGGCGACGGGCGGATTCGGTGAGGGCGCCCCGCTGGTAGGCGGCGTGTTGCCGCCGCCACCGCCACCGCCGCCGCAGGCGCTCAGAAGCGCCAGCATGGACAGCGCGTGGACCAATTTCTTCTGCTTCATATCAACAGATTAGCAGATGTGGAAAGTGGTACCAGTCCGGAATTCACGGTGCGGTTCAAAGACTTTGCCGGATATCGAGATGCGCCATTTGCCTCGCTCGCAAGTCGGGAATAAGACCTGCGCCCATGGCAACGACAATCGAAGAACTGGAGACCAGGCGCGAGCAGGCGCGCCTGGGTGGTGGCGAGAAACGAATCCAGGCACAGCATGCCAAGGGGCGGCTGACCGCCCGCGAGCGCCTGGCCGTGCTTCTCGATCCCGGCTCGTTCGAAGAATATGACATGTTCGTCGAGCATAATTGTGCCGACTTCGGAATGGAGTCCCAGAAGGTCCCCGGCGACGGCGTCGTAACCGGATCCGGCACGATCAATGGGCGCCTGGTCTACGTCTTCGCCCAGGATTTCACCGTCTTCGGCGGATCGCTCTCCGAGCGGCATGCCCAGAAGATCTGCAAGGTCATGGACATGGCGATGAAGGTCGGCGCGCCCGTGATCGGCCTCAACGACAGCGGCGGCGCCCGAATTCAGGAGGGGGTCGCAAG